>NZ_JBQQBR010000003.1:0-406131 GCF_052245935.1 Nonomuraea sp. 3N208
AACTTCGAGAGGCTCCTGGATACGCGAAAAAGAGACGCGACGGGGACCAGCGGGTACGGCGGAGGCGTTGCGCGAGGCTGCCAACAGATGTCCTTCCGAGGGCTCGCGGCGGACTGACTACACGCACACCAGACAACCTCGCAACGTGAGCAAACAGAGCGGGCTGTCGAGAAGGCAGCGTGGAAGCACGAGCGTACTCGCTCTGATTTAATTTGTCCACGCTAAAGTGGACCCGTCTTACCGGGTCGCATTTTCAGGATGACGTACGCCGTCCGGCTTGTCAACCTCAATCGCCGCCCGCTACCCGACCAGCACGCCTCCGGGATCAGCGGCGCGATAGGCGGCACGAGGACCGGCGGGCGTCCGATCATCGCTTGTTCTCCTGAGTGGATGAGCAGCAGCCGTCGGCGCACCCGTCGGCCCCGGAGGAGACGGTGCCGCCGGACACGGTGTCGGCGGGGACCGCGCAGCAGACGTCCCCACGCCAGGCCTCGCGACCTTCCTTGACCGCGACGGCGGCGATGACCAGGGCCGCGATCGGGTCGGCCCAGGACCAGCCGAACAGGCTGTTGAGCGCCAGCCCCACGAGCAGGACCGCCGACAGGTAGGTGCACAGCAAGGTCTGCTTGGAGTCGGCCACCGCGGAGGCGGAGCCGAGCTCCCGCCCGGCCCGGCGTTGCGCCTGCGACAGGAACGGCATGACGACCAGCGACACGGCGGCCAGGACCAGGCCCGCCGCAGAGTGCTCGGCCTCCCCGACACCGAGCAGCGCCCGGACGGCGTCGAAGGTGACGTAGGCGGCCAGCGCGAAGAAGGAGATCGCGATGACGCGCAGCGCGGCCCGTTCCCGCTTCTCGTGGTCGGCGGCGGAGAACTGCCAGGCCACCGCGGCGGCCGAGGCGACCTCGACGATCGAGTCGAGGCCGAAGCCGATGAGGGCGGCGGAGGACGCGATGGTGCCGGCGGTGATGGCCACCGCGGCTTCGATCACGTTGTAGGTGATGGTGGCGGTCACCAGCAGCCGGACGCGGCGCTGCAGCAGCGCGCGCCGCGCCGGGGAGGGGCTCAGGCCGGAGAGGTGGACTGAGGTCATGCCACCACTTCCCCCGCCGGCAGCCTGCGGTGGACGCCGGCGACGCCGATCGGGCGGGCGACGGAGCCGGGGGCGGGGGCGGGGGCGGGGGCGGGACACAGCGCGACCGCGTGGCCGGTGGCGGCCAGCAGCTGCTCGGCTGAGGCGAGCAGGTCCATCAGTTCGGGCCTGGTGAGGGAGTAGAAGGACTGGCGGCCTTCGGCGCGATAGTCGACCAGATGGCAGTCGCGCAGGCAGGCCAGGTGCTTGGAGACGGTGGACTGGGCCAGGCCGAGCTCGGCGACGAGGTCCACCACTCGGGCCTCGCCGCGGGCCAGGCGTTGCACGATGCGCAGCCGGTTCTCATCGGCCAGGGAGTGGAACAGCGCGGCCGCCGGGGGGATGCCGGCGGCGATGTCCGCGCCGACACACGGACCGGCATCACTATCAATCGCCATATAGCGATGATAGTTCGATATCGACATGTCATGGCAACTTTGCAGTGACATTCTCCTATAACGATCTCCTGCACTGTTCGCGGCGGGCGTCGGGGTCGAGGACCGACGCCCTTTGATTCGACAGGCTTCTATATTGACATGTTTCTAAGCAGCGCGCGATGCTTGATTTGACAGACATCGATACAAGGCGGCGGCACCGTTCAGGTCAAGGGCGAGCCGCGTCAGCCCGGATCCCTTCCAGACGGGAGCGTGTGATGAGCGAGCAGTCCGTTCAACTGCGCGAGCAGGTACGCGAGCGATACGCGGCGGCCGCGACGGCGGTCACTGCCGGAGGAGCCGGCTGTTGCGGACCGCAAGAGATCGAGGAGGGCTTCGGCGCGGCCCTGTACGCCGCCGACGAGCGCGAGGGTCTGCCCGCCGAGGCGGTGGCGGCCTCCCTGGGCTGTGGCAACCCCACGGCCGTCGCCGAGTTGCGCGAGGGCGAGCGGGTGCTGGACCTGGGCTCGGGCGGCGGCATCGATGTGCTGCTGTCGGCCCGCCGGGTGGGCCCGACCGGTAAGGCATACGGGCTGGACATGACCGAGGAGATGCTCGCCTTGGCGCGCGCCAACGCCGCCAGGGCGGGCGCGGCGAACGTGGAGTTCCTCAAGGGCACGATCGAGTCCATCCCGCTGCCGGCCGCCAGCGTGGATGTGGTCATCTCCAACTGCGTCATCAACCTGTCGGTGGACAAGGACGCGGTGTTCACCGAGACCTACCGGGTGCTGATGCCCGGCGGCCGCCTCGGCGTCTCCGACGTCGTCGCCGACGACGCCCTCGCCCCCGCCCAGCGGGCCGAGCGCGGCGACTACGTCGGCTGCATCGCCGGCGCCCTGTCGTTCGCCGAATACCGGGCCGGGCTGCAGGCGGCCGGCTTCACCGACATCACCATCACCTCCACCCACCAGGTCGCCGACGGCATGCACTCGGCCATCGTCCGCGCCGTCAAGCCCGCCGAGGCCGGCCAGGGCGTGCCGGCGACGACCAGCGTGACGCAGTCCACGCCCCGGCGCGACGGAGCTCGCGGATCCTGCTGCGGGGTGTCGGCCTGCTGCACCCCTGGCGAGCGTGCCGAGGATCCGGCGCTCACCGTCGAGCAGGCCAAGACCGCCGGCGGGTGCGGCTGCCAGAGCTGACTCGTACTCGAAGGCGGGGCCGGTCTTGGTGGTGTTCCCAGTACGGAACTGTCTAGTATGGTTTCTCGCGGGTTCGAGGAGGCATAGTGGACCGACTACTGGGCACCGACCAGCCGGGGGCCGTCAAGCCGAGGCAGGGCGCGGCCGGCGCCGAGGAGGGTCGTACCGCGCGGAAACGGCGGGCGATCCTGAATGCGGCCACCGAGGTGTTCCTGCGACACGGCTACCTCGGCGCCAGCATGGACGAGGTGGCCGCCCGGGCCGCGGTCTCCAAGCAAACCGTTTACAAGCAGTTCGAGGACAAGGAACATCTCTTCGCCGAGATCATTCTCGGCACCACCGTCCAGTTGGTGGAAGGACTCGCGCAGGCCTACGCGAACACTCTCGATGAGGCCGCCGACGTGCGGCAGGCCTTCCGTGACCTCGCTCGGCGCCTTCTCGACAGCCTCACGCAGCCGGACGTTCTCCAGCTGCGACGCCTGGTCATCGCCGAGGCCGATAGGTTCCCCGACGTCTCCGCGGCCTGGTTCGAAGGCGCCTTCCACCCGGCGCTGGTGCTGCTGGGCGAATCGATGACGCAGCTGGCCGACCGCGGGATGCTCCGTGAGCTTCCCGACCCGACGTTGGCCGCCTACCAGTTCGCCGGGCTCGTCATGTACAAGCCGATGAACCAAGTGATGTTCGCCGGCACCGCGGCGCGGCCGGCCGCCGACGAACTCGAACACATCGCCGACCGAGCGGCCGAGGTGTTCCTCGCCGCCTATGGGCGCCCCTGAACGAGTGGAACGCAGGTTGCGCAACGTGTACGCCACGCGCGGCATGACGCCCCCGTGTGACAGCAACAGAAAGGGGTCGGTGTCGATCGCGAAATGTGCCGGATTGCCGACAGGATTCTGGCAAGTCAGTAGGGTTCCCGGTCAGATGATCTCTGCTTACACTCCGGTTCGGAACCGAGCGCCCCTACGGGCGCCCGTTGCGCTCGTCACCCGCCGGGGAGGGTCAGTGATCTCTCCGGTGCGCCACTGAACCGGGGTGACATGACGCCTCCTCGAGGGCCTGGCGAGTCCACGCAGCCCCTCGACGAGGAGGTACTTCGTGTCATCCAGCACCCTCTTATCCCGCGCGCGGCGGCTTGTCCCGGTCGCCGTCGGCCTGAGCGTCGCGGTGGCCATGGGCCCGGCGACGGCCCTGGCCACCCCGACACCGTCCCCGCCGGCCAAACAGTGGACGGCCACTCCCCTCACCCCCGCCGAGGTCGTCGACGGAGCCAAGTCCCCCACCGGCAAGCTCGCCAAGAGCGACCAGGCTCTGCTGCGCAACACGTCCCCGACGCCGGTCAACGTCGTGGTCAAGCTCGACTACGACTCACTGGCCGCCTACCAGGGCGGCCTGCCCGGTCTGCCGGGTACGAGCCCTGCCGTCACGGGCAGGGCTCTCGACACCAGGAGCGCCGAGGCCAGGCGGTACGGCGAGCACATCCAGGAGGTCGAGAACGCCTTCCTGAGCGAGCTGGCCAGGAACGTCCCCGGGGCCGTGGTCGGCCAGCGGATCAGGACGGTGTACGGCGGCATCGCGCTCCGCATCCCGGGCAACAAGGCGGCCGAGGTGCTGAAGCTGCCCGGCGCGGTCGCCGTACAGGAGGACAAGCCCCAGCAGTTGCTCACCGACTCCAGCCCGGCCTTCATCGGCGCCGGCACCGTCTACAACCGGCTCGGCGGCAGCGAATCGGCCGGCAAGGGCGTGATCGTGGGGGTCCTGGACACCGGCGCCTGGCCCGAGCACCCGTCTTTCGCCACCAGGTCCGGCCTGCCCGATCCCGGCCCCACCAAGGACGGCACGTCACGGGTCTGCGACTTCGGCGACAACCCGACGACTCCCGCCAACGACCCGTTCACCTGCAACAACAAGCTGATCGGCGGGCAGCCGTTCCTGGAGACGTACAACGCGGTCTTCGGCGGCGAGGTCTATCCCGACAGCGCCCGTGACTCCAACGGCCACGGCACCCATACCGCCAGCACATCTGCCGGCGGCCCGGTGGCCGACGCGAACCCGCTGGGCATCAGCCGGGGCCCCATCCACGGCATCGCGCCCGGCGCCGCGGTCTCGGTCTACAAGGTGTGCGGCGCGGAGGGCTGCTTCCCCTCGGACTCGGCGCAGGCGGTGGCGCGGGCCATCCTGGACGGCGTGCGGGTCATCAACTTCTCGATCTCCGGCGGCAGCGACCCGTACAGCGATCCGGTGGAGCTGGCGTTCCTCGACGCGTACGCGGCAGGCGTGCTGGTCTCGGCGTCGGCGGGCAACTCCGGGCCCGGCCCGGACACCACCGACCACCTCGGGCCCTGGACGACCACGGTGGCCGCCTCCACGCAGACCAGGACGTTTCAGTCCACGATCACGCTGACCGGCGGCGGTGCCACGGCGACGATCAAGGGTGCCTCCATCACGCCGGGGATCGGCTCGCCGCTGCCCGTGGTGCTCGCCTCGGCGCCGCCGTACTCACGGCCGCTGTGTGACGCCCCGGCGCCCGCCGGGTTGTTCACCGGCAAGATCGTCGCCTGCGAACGTGGCCCGAATCGGGTGCTGAAGGGCTACAACGTCATGCAGGGCGGCGCGGCCGGGATGATCCTCTACAACAGCTTCCCGTTCGACGTCTTCACCGACGCCCACTGGATCCCGTCGGTGCACGTCGACAAGCCGGAGGCCGACACCCTGCTGAGCTTCCTGTCCGCGCACCCGGACGCGGCCGCGTCCTTCACCCAGGGCGCCAAGAGCAGCTGGCAGGGCGACGCGATCACGCACTTCTCCTCGCGCGGCCCCGGCGGGGACTTCCTCAAACCGGACGTCACCGCGCCCGGGCTGCACATCATGGCGGGCATGACCCCGACCCCGGAATCGCCGATCGAAGGACCGCCGGGCAACCTCTATCAGGTCATCTCGGGCACCTCGATGTCGGCGCCACACGTGGCGGGGGCGGCCGCGCTGCTGTTCGCCCTGCATCCCGGCTGGACACCCGGTCAGGTGAAGTCGGCGCTGGAGACCACGGCGAAGACCGCGGTCACCAAGCAGGACCGGACCACTCCGGCGGACCCGTTCGACATGGGTGGCGGGCGCATCGACCTGAACAAGGCCGGCGACCCCGGACTGACGCTGGACGAGAGCGCGGCTCGCTTCGTCGCCTCCGCCGCCGACCCGCTCAACCGGATCGACCTCAACCTGCCCTCGGTGAACGCCCCCACCATGCCGGGCGTCATCACCGCCAAGCGCACGGTCACGAACGTGACGAACAGGACGCTCACGTTCACGACCTCGGGCAAGACCGTCAGTGGCGCCGACATCACGGTGCTGCCGCCGCGCTTCTCCGTCGCGCCAGGCAAGAGCGCCAAGCTGAGCGTGGTCATCACCGCGCCCGAGCTGCCCGACGGGCAGTACTTCGGTCAGGTGGACCTCAAGCAGGTCGGTGGCTCCCGCGCGCTGCACCTGCCGGTCGCGTTCTTCCGTAAGGAGGGCGCGGTGCCGGTCGACCAGACCTGCGCGCCGGACACCATCGCGAGGAACACCGGCGAGTCCACCTGCACGGTCACCGTGCAGAACAACACGCTCCAGAACGCGGAAGTGACCGCACTCAGCACGCTCGACTCCCGCCTGCGCCTGAACAGCGTCACGGGAGCTAACAAGATCGGCACTCAGGTCGCGACCACCAAGGCGACGCTGGCCGCCAGGCAGCCCGCCAGGCCGACGATCGCACCGGGCGCGGGACCGGCCGGGTACGTCCCGCTGGACTCCTTCGGCGTCACCCCGATCCCGGTCGGTGACGAGCAGGCGGTGAACTTCACCCTTCCCGCGTTCACCTTCGCCGGCCAGAGCTACACCAGGCTCGGCGTGACCTCCAACGGCTACAGCGTCGCGGGCGGCGCCACGTCCGGCGACATCACGTTCACCCCGCAAACGCTGCCCGACCCGGCGCGCCCGAACGGCGTGCTCGCCCCCTACTGGACCGACCTCGACGGCACCGGCGCCCCGGGCATCCTCGCCACGATCCTGACCGACGGACCCAACCGCTGGCTGGTGGTGGAGTGGCGGCTGAACCTCTTCGGCACCACCGACACCAAGGTGTTCCAGCAGTGGATCGGGCTCAACGGCGCCGAGGACGTCAGCTACGCCTACGACCCGGCCAACCTCCCCGGCGCGCCTCCGGCGAGCTACGGCCTGACCGTGGGCGCCGAGAACGAGGAGGGCACCGCGGGCGACCAGATCACCGGGCCGCCCACCGAGGACCTCGTCGTCCGGAGCACACCCGCGGTTCCCGGCGGCACCCTGACGTACTCGATGAAGGTCAAGGGGGTCAGCACGGGGGTCGGCAAGGTGACGACGGCCACCTCCACACCGCAGGTCCGGGGAATCACCGTCGAAGTGGACAAGATAACCGTCCAATGATCTGACGGCGGCCGCGGGCGGCACCACCGCCCGCGGCTGCACCAGGCGCTCGTGCGCGCGCCGGTGACCGGGTCACCTCAATCGATGGTGATCAACCCACGCTGGTAGGCGCGGACGAGCGGGCGCGGCACGAGCAGTTGCCGGCCGTTCAAGGTGATCGGCACCAGGTCGGGCGCGGTGGCCTTCCACTGGCTGCGCCGGTGGCGGGTGTTGCTGCGCGAGGTCTTGCGCTTGGGTACGGCCATGGTTACCAGCTCGCCTTCGTGATGCCGGGCAGCTCCCCGCGATGGGCCATCTCGCGGAAGCGCACCCGCGAAAGGCCGAACTTGGTCAGGTGCCCGCGGGGGCGGCCGTCGACGGAGTCGCGGTTGCGCACGCGGGTGGCGCTGGCGTCGCGAGGCTGGCGGGCGAGCTCGCGCACAGCCTGGTCCCGTTCCTGCGGGGTGCCGGTACGGACGATCTCCTTCAGCGCGGCCCGCCGCTCCGCGTAGCGCTGGACCACGGCCTTGCGCCGCTCGTTGGCGGCGATCTTGCTCTTCTTGGCCATCAGACCTTCTCTCCTCGGGCCCGAATCCGGGCGACGGCCTGCTCGATGCCGATCTTGTCGATGGTCTTGATCGCGCGGGCACTGACCGTGAGCTGGACGAAGCGATCCTCGCTGGGCAGCCAGTAGCGGCGGCGCTGAATGTTGGGGTTCCAGCGGCGCCGGGTGCGCCGGTGGGAATGGGAGACGTTGTTGCCGAAGACCGGCTTGACGCCGGTGAGCTGGCAGTGTGCGGACATCAGGTCCTTCCGTAACGCTGCTTGAACCGCTCGACGCGCCCGGCGGTGTCCAGGACGCGGCTGCGGCCGGTGTAGAAGGGGTGGCTCGCCGAGGACACGTCGACGTCCACCACCGGGTAGGTGTTGCCGTCGGTCCACACGATCGTCTTGTCGCTCGTCATCGTGGAGCGCGTGAGGAACGCGAAGTCCGCGCCGGGATCGCGGAAGACGACCGGGCGGTACTCGGGGTGGATGCCCTTCTTCATCGCTCCTCCCGGAAGAGCACGTGCTGGCGGATGGTCGGGTCGTACTTGCGGAGGGTGAGCCTGTCGGGGTTGTTTCTGCGGTTCTTTCTGGTCACGTATGTGTAGCCGGTGCCTGCCGTGGATCGGAGTTTGATCACGGGGCGCAGCTCATTTCTGGCCACAGCGGCTCCTTTCTGCTTGCGGCGATGTGCCATGATAACGACAACGATTTTCATCACCGCAACTGGAGGCTCAGTGCCAACCCCCGTCGTCCTGGTCGCGGGACTCCACGGCGCGGCCCGCACCGCCGCCGTCGAGCAGCTGCTTGCCGACCATCCCGGCTCCGTCGCCATCCACCACGACCTGCGCGAGGTCACCCACGGGCGCGTCCAGCGCAGCGTCCGCGACACGACAGGTGTGCTGGACACGGCCGAGGTGCGGCTCGCCCACGGCTGCGTCACCTGCACCGTGCGCGAGGACCTGCTCCCCCAGCTCGTCATGCTGGCGCCCCGCTCGGCACTGCTGGTCGTGGACCTGTGGGACTCCGTGGAGCCGCGCTCGGTGGCCGAGGCCGTCGACTGCGACGAAGCCCGTGACGTGCTGCGGCTCACCGCCGTTCTCACTGCATTGGACGCCGAGGACATGCCCGAGGACATCACCCGCGGCGAGCCACTCAGCGAGGTCGGCAAGCCCGCGGCCGCCGGGGACCGGCGTTACCTGGCCGAGGTCCTGGCCCGGCAGCTCGAGTACGCCACCGGCCTGGTGCTGCACGGCGGCGACGAGGACGATCAGGACCTGTCGCGGCGAGTGCTCGCCCACCTGGCCCCCATCAGCCCTATCCACACCGTCCACGCCCTGCCGCCGGTCACCGGCGCGGCCCTGTGCACCGGAGAGCTCGCCGAACGGGTGGATCCCGCCACCGCCCAGCTGCCCTACGACGCCCAGACCGACGAGATCGTCACCATGGTCTGGCGCAGCCGTCGCCCGCTGCATCCCGGCCGCCTCTTCGAGGCCGTCGACGAGCTGGTCGTCGAGTCGGTACGCGCACGCGGCCGCTTCTGGCTGGCCACCCGGCCGGACCAGCTGCTGGCCTGGGACTCCGTGGCCGGGATCGTCTCGGTCGAGGACGCCGGCCCTTGGCTCGCCGCGCTGCCGGAGGCCGCCTGGGACCTGGTCTCCCCCGCCCGCCGGCTGGCCGCCGCCCTCGACTGGGACCCCGAGCGCGGCGACCGCGTCCAGCACCTGGTCTTCACCGGCCCCGACCTCGACATCGACCGCTTCCGCGCGCTGCTCGACTCCTGCCTGCTCACCGAGGCGGAGGAGCGCGCCGGTCTCGACGCCTGGACCCGTTACGACGACCCGTTCGCCGCCATCCTCACTCTCAGGGAGAACGTGTGAAGAACCACCGCGTCCCGCGCCGCAAGCCCAACCCGCTCCTGCACGTCGACCAGATCGACTACAAGGACACGAACCTGCTGCGCAAGTTCGTCTCCGACCGGGGCAAGATCCGCAGTCGCCGGGTCACCGGCATCACCGTTCAGCAGCAACGCCAGATCGCCAAGGCCATCAAGACCGCCCGCGAGATGGCCTTGCTTCCCTACGCCTCTCGTCCCAGCGCATGATGCCGCTTACCGTCCCTGTCGGGATGCCCCGGCGCACGCCCCATCCGTGACACCGGCCCCGGCCATGCAGACCGCGTACGGCCGGGTACCGGCCGCGACCGCTATGGTCACGTCGGCGCGTCAGGCGGCGTCGTGGAAGACCAGGCCGAGTGTGTGCCGCCTGCCGCGCCGTACCGTGCTGACGCCGTGCCGCACCGGTGCGGCCGACCAGCCTCGCGCCGAGGCCACGGGGCGGTCGCGGGTGGTGAAGATCAGACCGTGGCCTTGGGGCAGCAACGTCACCGTGCCGCGTGACTGGGCCCTGGGCCGCTGCTCGACCAGCAGGAACTCCCCGCCGCTGTAGTCGCTGCCCGGCTCGTCCAAGCCGACCACGACCTGCATCGGGAACACCAGGTCCCCGTACAGGTCGCGGTGCAGCGCGTTCCAGTCGCCGTCGCGATAGCGCAGCAGGATCTGCGTCGACTTGGTCTGCCCGGCCTGGTGGCACATGTCCAGCCAATCGTCCAAGGTGTCCGGCCAGGGAGCGGGCTTGCCGAGCTTGGCCGCCCAGTCGCGGGCGATCGGCAGTAGCCGCGGATAGAGCGCCTGCCGCAGCTCCTCGACCAGGGCGGGGAAGGGCCGGTGGAAGTAGCGGTACTGGCCGCGGCCGAACCGCAGCCGTTCCATGTCGATCGTGGATCGGAACAGTGCGGCCTCGTCGTAGAGCGCGGAGATGCTGCGGCACTCGTCCGCGGTCAGGAGTGGGCCGGTCAGCGCGCAGCCGTGCGCGTTCATCTCCTCGGCCAGGGTGGCCCAATCGGCGGCGGCCACGCGTTCGCGCGGATGGGCCTGCGTCGTCGCAGTCACCATGAGGGTCCTCCAGTCGCTTTCGCGGTGATGAGGGTGGGCCCGGACCGGCGGGCCCACCGTCGTGCGGTCACGCGGGCAGGAGCTGCAGCGCGCCCTCGTGAGCCAGGAGGAACTGCTTGCGCTCGACGCCGCCCGCATACCCGGTCAGCGCGCCGCTCGCGCCGATCACGCGGTGGCACGGCCGTACGATCAGCAGCGGGTTGGCGCCAACGGCGGCGCCCACCGCGCGGATCCGGTCGCGGGCCGCGCCGACCTGCTCGGCGAGCTTGCCGTAGGTGGTCGTGCTGCCGGACGGGATGCTCTCCAGCGCAGCCCACACCTTCTCCTGGAACGCCGTCCCGCGTGGCACCACGTAGTCCAGGTCGAAGCCGCTGCGCTCGCCCGCGAAGTACTCCCGCAGCCGGCGCTCGGCCTCCGCGAACGCCTCGTGGTCGCGGTCCCACTGCGGCTGGACGTCCGGCGCGCCGGCCGCCTCGAGGAACGACACCGACGCCAGCGCGACTCCTCCGCGCGCGACCGTGGACCTCTCACCCACCAGCAGCAGCTCACCCAGCGGGCTGTCGATCGTCGCGTAGATACTCACCGTCCGCACTCTCCTTCGTCGCGTCTGTGTCTTGTTCGACACCACCGCCGCCACAGATCTCGGCGGCATTCAGACATCACGCTGCGGTGGCCGCATGCGCGGGGTGCGCACTGCCTCGCACCTGCTCTCATCAACGTTAGGGCAGGCCACAGCGATGGTCTGGCGGTTATCGGACGTGACGCTGCCGCCCCGGGTCAGTGGGCGGCTGTCAGAGCCGGGCTCCGACGTCGGCGCCGTTGGAGGGATGCAGGAAGGCGGAGGTGCGGATCGAGCCGTCGGCGTTGCGCGGCCCCGTGATGGTGCTCGGGTCGGTACTGGTGAAGGACCAGCTGCCGCCGATGTTCCACGAGTTGCCGGTACCGCTCGAGTTGGCGCCCAGCGACACGTTGGTGCCGTTGGCGACGGCGAGGTTCTTGGTCAGCGTCGCGTCGGCGTCGGCGAAGTCGAAGCCGGTGCCGGGGTTGTCCCAGGCGGTGCAGTGGTCGATCACCATCTGGCCGGGGTTGGCGTTGTCGATGAAACCACCGGTGGCGTTGTCCCAGGCCATGCTGTTGCGGACCACGTGTGCCGCCGGCAGATCCTCGTCTCCGCCGCCGAGCTTGAACCCGTTGCCGTCACCGGTGTAATCGGGCAGGTTCCAGCGGTTGAAGCCGTTGCCGTAGGCGATGCTGTTCTCCACCGTCACCGGGGACAGGAACTCCCAGAAGTCCAGGCCGTCGTCGGAGTTGTTCCACAACCTGGCGCCACGCACCACGTTGCCCGAGCCGGAGCCCTCCTTGATGGCCAGACCGTCGGCGCTCTCACCGTTGTTGCGGGGATCACGGTTGCCGTACGCGTCCAGGTTGATGATCTGGTTGCCGCTGGACGCGCCCTGGAGGTGCAGCCCGCTTTCGTAGTTGTCCCTTGTGATGAGTCGCTCGAAGACATTGTTGTTGGTGTCCAGGCCGAAGACGGCGTACGGACCGTGGATGATCTCCAGGCCGATCAACCGCCAGTAATCGCCCTCGATGTGGATCGCGCCGCGTTCCGGGCGGGGGATGCTGCCGCCGACCGGGGCCGGGGTGTGCGGCATGTTCTCGCCGTCGATGACGACCCGCTCGCCGTTGTAGTTGGTCATCGTGATCGGGGCGCTCGCGGTGCCGTTCTTCAGCAGCTGGATGTTGGTGCTCGGAGCGTACGTGCCGCCGCGGACGAGGATCGTGTGCCCCGGCTGCGCGAGGTCGACGGCGCGCTGGATCGTCCGCAGCGGTTGCGCCAGCGTGCCGGCGTTGCTGTCGCTGCCGTCGGTCGCGACGTAAAGGGTGTTGCCCGGCGGTGGTGTGCCGTCCGTGGTGAAGTCGATGAAGTCGATGTTCGGCAGGCCGCTTGAAGCCGTCGGGCTGAAGCGGATCGTGTTGCTCCCGGAGTTCACCGAAACGGTCAACGTCTTCGTGACCCACGTCGACCACGCGCCGGTGCCCTCGAACGACACCGACTGCACGGTCGAACCGTTGATCACGAGACTGGCGGGCCGGCTCGTCGTGGTCCCGTTGGCGTAGCGGACCGCCACCGTCGCGGCGCCCGCGGCCGACGCGTTCACCGTGAACTGCGCCGCCGCGCCCCCAGCGTTGCCGGCGTTGCAGAAACCGGTCCCCGAGTAGCCGGAGTGATTGGAGTCGATGGTGCCGTCGCACGTCGCGGGAGCGGCTTCCGCCTCATAGCGAGTGGTCGCCGCCGCCGTGGCAGCGGGTAACACCACGATCGCGCCTGCTGCCAGGGCGGCGCATGCGATGAACGGTCTCAGTCTCATCATCTTTCTCCGATGGTGTCGGTCAGGCGCCGCGGGCGCAGGCACGCGGCGCCCTCATGGCGGGTGCGGCCCGATGCCGGTAGGCGGGCCGCACCCGCCTACCGGAGGCCTCTATCGGTAGGTGATGTCGGACGAGGAGTAGAGGCAGTTCACACCGTCGGCGCCCTCGCCGATCTTCACCGGCTCGCTGCCCTTCGGCACACCTCGGTACTTCTCACAGATCACGGCGCTGCCGTACACCGTGATCCGGCTGAAGCGCCCGGTGTCGCCCCAGTTCGTGTTGATCCCGGCCAGCACCTTGGTAGTCCGCGCCGTGACACCGTCCATCACCACGTGCCGCTGATAGGACGTGGAGCAGTTACCGCAGGCCCGGTACAACTTGCCGGAACTGTGCACCTGGAAGTTCTTGATCGTCACCGTGCCGGCGCCGTTGTGCTGGAACACCTTGTCCGCACCCGACTTGGCACCGCCACCGTCCACCAGGTACGTCGCCGAGGAACTGGAGGACTTGAACGTGGCCGCATCCTCACCGACGTCGTTCCACCACACGTTGCGGATCGTGCACGAACCCTCGCAGTGGATACCGTCACCGGCCGGGGCATCGATGATGACGTTCTGGATCGTGCCCCCATTGGGCACCACGAACATCGGATCCTGGCTCTCGCTCTGACCGCCGTCGCCGATGCCGTAGTAACGCTTCATCCCACCGTCGAAGAACGACCCGGTGTTGCGGGTCGTCGTCTGATGCACGCTGCCGGTGTCGCTCGGCCAGGCACCGCTGCCGTCACCACCGCCAGAGCCGCCGGTGGGGGTGACAGTCGGGGTGGCGGTCGGGGTCGGGTCGGGCGAGGTGCTGCCGCCGGCGGCCCGCAGCGCCCATTGCTTGGTGGCCACCGAGTCGCAGGAGTTCTGCTGGAGCAGGGCATTGACCGCGGTGGAGTTGTCCTTGACGTTCAGGCACTTGCCGCCGTTGGTATTGACCACCCGGTAGTTGGACCCTGAGGCGGTGAGCTGCCAGGTCTGTGAGGCGGCCCCGGTGCAGGTCTCCTGCTGGACCGGCTTGCCGGCACTGGTGGAGGCGTCGCGGACGCCGAGGCACTTGCCGCTGTGGGCAGCCTTGATCTGGTAACCGCCGCCTGAGGCGGTGACGGTGAAGACCTGTCCTGCCGTGCCGGCGCAGGTGGTCTGAACGAGCTGAACGCCGTCGGAGGTGCTCTGCCCGGGTACGGCGGCGCACAGGCCGCTGCCGGTGTTGGCCAGCGTGTAGTTGCCGTTGGAGGGAGCGGCCGAAGCAGGCATGGCGGCCAAGACCGTCAGCCCACCGGTCATCATGAGACCGGCGGTCAGCGTGATGGCCAGCCTGATGGAGGGACTTCTGCGTTTCCGCACTTCAACTCCGTTCGATGAGGTGTGCTTGCCGAACCTGAGACACGACGGCATGACGGCGTGACGCCGTGCGGGCGTGCGCCATGCGGACACCACTCGGAATGCGCTTACCGACTTACGGTAAGCGCTTTCCGAGGCGTTGGAGGAGTGAAGCACAGGGCGGTCGATGGCGAGAAGCCCTCAATGGCGGCGCGAACGGCCGGCTCGTCATCCGGCCAGGTCAAGCCGCATGCCGAGCACCTGCCCAAGTTGCAACGTACGGTGAAAGTTTCACCGCAGGGTCAGCGGGCCGGTTGGCGCGTCATGCGCCGGCGTCTGCTCCAGGGCGAGGCGGCCGGCCGTACCGCGCGAGGACGGCGGCGCCGGCCTGCTCTGCGGACCGGCACTCCAGGTACGTGGCCGGGCCGTCGGCCGGAAAGAGCCGGTCGCCGGTGCCCAGGATCGTGGGGAAGGTCAATAGCCGGTACTCATCGATCAGGTCCGCGGCCATCAGCGCATGCACGACGCTCAGGCTGCCGGCGACGATCACGTCGCGCCGCTCACACTTCACGGCGTCCATGAGGTCGCCGTCGATGACCTGGGAGTTCACCCACGCCGACGCGTCTGTCAGCGTACGGGAAGCGACCAGCTTCGGCACGGCGTTCATCCGCGCGGAGAACGGGTCGTCGCGCCCTGGCCAGAGCTGGGAGAACAACTGCCAGGTCCTGCGCCCCAGCAGCATGACGCCGTCATCCAGCGTGCTGCCCAGCTGGAATTTGTCCCCGGCGACGGCCTCGGGACCGTGCCGGAATGCCCACCCTCCGGTCGGCGTGCCCCCGGACCCGTCAGGGTCGGACACGATCCCGTCCAGAGTGATGAACTGAATGACGATGACGCTCACGATGGGTGTTCCTTTCGCTCGATGCTCACCCGTACGTACCGGCGGCATCGGCCCGGCTCATCGCGCCTGGCGAAATTCGTCGGAAGGAATCCGTTCGGGCAGGTCGAACGCCTTGAACACGCGTGGATCGGCGAACACGACGTTGTGCGCGACCCGAGCACCGGTGACCGTGAAGACCTGGAGTGTGTGCAGCCGACGCCCGCCGCCCGGCTCCGGCGCGTACGCGGCGAGCGCGGGCTGCCCGTTCGCGGTGAGCTGCCTCATGCCCCAGCCCGTCCCCCGCATCTCGAACACGCGGCGCATGAACAGGCCGTAGTCGCGGCTGCCCCGGTACCACAACGGCACCGGCGGCATCTCCAAGACCGCCTCGTCCGTGAGAAGCCGCACGAGCGCGGGGACGTCGGCCGCCTCGAAGGCCCGCACGTACCGTTGGATCACTGCGCGTACCTCGGGATCGTCCGGCTCGGCGACCTCGCCGACGTCGCCTGCTGCCTCGAGGGCGCCGCGGGCCCGCTGCAGGGCGCTGTTCACGGCCGTGGCCGTGGTCCCCAGCTGCGTGGCGACCTCCGCGGCGCTGAACTCCAGCACCTCGCGGAGCACGAGCACGGCACGCTGCCGCGGCGGCAGGACCTGTATCGCCGCCACCAGCGCCAGCCGCAGGTCGGCCCGCGCCCCCACGTCGAACCGCGCGTCGGGAAACGGCTGTAGCCAGGGGATGTCGAGCGCCGGCGTCAGCGGTGCTCCGGGGTCGTCGCTCGGCGCTCCCAGCCCGGACGGCAACGGCCGCCGCGCACGCCCCTCCAACGCGGTCAGGCACACGTTGGTCGCGATCCGGTAGAGCCAGGTCCGCACGGACGCACGGGTGTGGTCGTAGCGGTCGCGGGCCTTCCACGCGCGCAGCATCGTCTCCTGCACCAGGTCCTCGGCCTCGTGGAACGAGCCCAGCATCCGGTAGCAGTAGGCCACCAGCTCACCACGGTAAGGCTCGAAGTCCACGAACCCATCATGGCGCATATGTCAGGTCAGCCTGCCCGGCGCCTGCGATGACTCGATCAGGAGCGACCCCGGCCGGTAAGTGCATCGCGTATGCGGTCGACCAGCCCGATTCCAGGGGCCAGCAGTTTGTTGGCCGGCGGGGTGTCGGGGGCGGCGGGGTGTGGACGGGTAGGGGCCATCTTCTTGGCCCGCATCACCTGGCCGCCCAATTCCAGGAGCTGGGCCTCGGGACAGGCCTGCCGCAGCCGCGGGAACAGGTCGTTCTCCTCCTCCTGCATGTGGTGGCGGATCTGGCTCATCAACCGCTCCAGCGTGGGCCAGAATTCCGTGTCGGACGACTCCAACCCTTCCAGCTGCTTCATCGTCTGCTCGGCCGCGGCGTGCTCGGCGATCTCCTCATCTGCCAGCGAATCGCCACCCGGCACGTGCTCGCGCACCGTCGGATACAGGTAGGCCTCCTCGGCCACCGAGTGGCGCACCAACTCGATGACCACCTGCTCCGCCAGGAGCTCGGCCTTCTCATCGATCCGGCCGACCATATGCTCCAGCCGACTGAACATCTCCTCGACCTCGCGGTGGTCGGTGACCAGCACCGCGATCATATCCTGTTGTCCGTTCATCAACGGGCTCCTTCGTGATGTCGCGCTTGACGGCGGTAAGAGGCTGGCCGGCGCACCGCAGAGCCGTACGCCGAGGACTCCTGGACCGAGGTCAGGGCGCTGGTCGGAGCATCAGGTGGCCGACCGGACGTTCTCGCGGACGTCCTTGGTCGCCACGCCCAGCAGTTTGCCGGTCAGATCGATCAGTGCGCGGCCGACGGCCAGCTCTTCACCGATCTGCGGGGCAGGCGGGTCAGCCGGGTTGCGGTGGGCTTCGCCGCACCCGGTCAACCGCACGTCGGCTGGGCTGGTCAAGGTGACGTACGCGGTGGCAAGATCGCCGGACTCGGCGATGTCGATCTGAATGGACCATTGTCTGTCGGCCATGGGTCTCACCTCATTGGTACCTCACTGTCGCGCTACCCCAGGTCATGTGGGCAAACGCGGCTCTCGGAGGTAACCGGGCAGTGCGGCCCCGGGCGCCGCAGGCACATCCGCCACAGCGCCGTCTCGCGGAGCTCCCGCTCGTCGTACGTCGGCCCAGCGCCCCGGCGCCAGGTCCAGAATGCGGCAGGCGACACCCCGGCAGGCCAGGCGCTTCCTATGCTGGGGATATGGAGGTTCGCAGGACGGACACCCCGCAGGCCGAGGTCGTCGACCATCGGGCTCTCGCTGTCGCCCTGCTCGAAATCTCCTCCCATGTGCGCCGGAGATCCCACCAAGGCACCGGCATCCCGCCGCTGTCCAGCGGGGTGCTCGACATCCTGCGCGTGATCGACGACCATCCCGGGATCACGGTCGCCGAGGTCGCCGCGCGCCTCGGCCGGCAGATGAGCAACGTCAGCACCGCGCTGCGCGAGCTGGTCGCCCTCGGCCTGGTGACCCGCGGCCGCGAGACCGCCGACAAGCGATGCGTCACCTTGCGTCCCACGGCGGAAAGCCTGCGGATCAAGACGCTCCTGGAGAGCGTGTGGGCCGGCGACCTCGCGGCGGGGACCTCCAGACTGCTGCCTGCCGAACGGGCGCAGATCCAGGCCAGCCTGCCGGCACTCAAACGTCTCGCCTCCGTCCTCGCTGACCTGGGGTAATGCGTCACACCGTCACGGCACACGTTCAGCGTTGGGATCGTCGCCGTGGTGTGCGCTCCATTCGTGCGACGTCGCCGCCAGGATTGAAGACTCCGATCAATTGCCCCAATAAAAACCTATTTGATTCAACTTCGATCACTTTCGATCGCTACTATGGGGGGCGTCGCGAGGAGGACCATGACGAACACTGCAACCGGCTCCCCGGGCGACCGGACGGAGAGCGGGCGGGGAGACGGGGCCATCGGTCCGCTGCGCGCCTCCTGGCGTGTTGCGATATCGCCGGAGGCCCTGGTCCGGAGCCTGCTGCCGCCAGAAACGGCACTGCCGGTGCCGGCCGCCGGGCACCCCGACTGGGGTCGGGTCTCGAGATCCGGCGTCCTGGTCGCGGTGCGGGAGCGGGCGGAGGCGGAGCTGGGCACACCCTGGCCGCAGCCGCTGGCCTCGCAGTACGCGCGTTACTTCCGGGACGGCAACCGCACCGGATACGAGAGCCAGGTGTTCGAACGCCAGGACCGGCTGACCCGGGCGGTGCTGATGGCGACGGCGAGCGGCGAGCAGGGCTGGCTGGACGAGGCCGCCGACGGAATCGTGCAGCTGTGCGAGCAGAGCTCGTGGTGCTGGCCGGCGCACGAGGACACGTGCCGGCCCCGTGGGACCGTGCTCCCCGATGTGGCCGCACCGTGCCTCGATCTGGGCGCCGCCGATGTCGCCGCCCAGCTGGCATGGGCCGACCAGGTGCTCGGCGACCGGCTGGCCGAGCGTTACCCGGGGTTGCGGGAGCGTATGCGGTCCGAAGTACGCGTGCGGGTGCTCGACCCATTCATCCGGCGGCGCGACTGGCACTGGCTGGGGCTGGACGGCGACGTGCACAACTGGTGCCCGTGGATCTGCGGCAACGTGCTCGTGGCCGCGCTCCGCCTGGCCGAGCCGGGCTTGGAGCGTGCGCGCCAGGTTGCCTGGGCGGTGGCGGGCGTCGATCGTTACCTCGCGGCGCTGCCGGCTGACGGCTCGGTGGACGAAGGCTACGAATACTGGTGGAACGGGGCAGGCCGGGCGCTCGAGGCGCTCGATCTTCTGGCGC
Source organism: Nonomuraea sp. 3N208 (assembly GCF_052245935.1). Taxonomy (NCBI): domain Bacteria; kingdom Bacillati; phylum Actinomycetota; class Actinomycetes; order Streptosporangiales; family Streptosporangiaceae; genus Nonomuraea; species Nonomuraea sp. 3N208. Next base: position 19,020 of record NZ_JBQQBR010000003.1, read on the forward strand.
ACGCCACGTCGGGACTGCTCGACGCCGCGTCGGTACCGGTCGTGCGGGAGACGGTCCGGTTCCCGTACCGCATGCATCTGGGCGGGCCGTGGTATCTGAACCTGGCCGACGCGCGGGCTCGGCCGCCGGCCGGCCAGCCGTGGCAGGTGCCGCACCGCTGGGCTCGCCGGCTCGGCGAGCCCGACGCCCGCCGGCACGCGGAGTCGCAGCGTGCGGGCGCGGTCTCGGCCACCGCCGAGCTCGGGCGGGCGCTCTGCGAGCTGGCCGACCTCGAGTGGCAGAGTGCGGGGCGCGGCGAGCCGCCTCTTGCCGCGGGGGTCTGGTTGCCGGGGACGCAGGTCGGCCTCGCGCGTACGGCGGGCGGTACGGCGCACGGTCTCGCGCTCGCGGTCAAGGGCGGGCACAACGGAGAGCACCACAACCACAATGACGTCGGGTCCGTCGTCGTCGCCGTGGACGGGGTTCCCGTGCTGGTCGACGCGGGACGGCCGACGTACACGGCGCAGACGTTCGGGCCGGACCGCTACGCGATCTGGACGATGCAGAGCAGCTGGCACAACGTTCCCGAGGTACGCGGCGCCCCGCAGGGGCAGGGGCACGGGTTCCGGGCCCGTGACGTCGAAATGGTGGACGAGCCGGGCCGGTTCGAGGTGCGGATGGATCTGGCCGCCGCTTATCCCGTACCTGAGCTGGAGCGGTGGTGGCGGACGGTGGCGCTTGATCGGGGCGCGTCACGCGTGACGGTCGGGGATGCCTGGGCCTTCACCGGTGACGGCGACCCCAGCGTGCTGCATTTCCTGCTGAACGGGCAGGTGGATCAGCCGCTCGCCGAGCAGGTCGTCATCCGGCCGCCGGGCGGCACGCGGGCGGTGCGCCTCGCGTGGGACCCTGGGGCCGCGACGGCCACGCTCACCGTCAGAAGGCTGGAAGATCCCATGCTCTCCGAGGTGTGGGGCGAGCGCCTGACCAGGCTGGAGCTGCGCCTGCCCGGCACGGCGCGGGGCGCTTTCGAGGTCCGAGTGGGGGTGTGGGAATGACAGTGTCCGATTCGCCGGGTGCGCTGCCGGACGAGCGCCGCGCCCAGATGGTGGAGCTGCTGCGCCGGCGCGGCGTCGTGCGTGTCAACGAGCTGGCGACCGAGCTGGACGTCTCGGCCATCACCGTCCGGCGCGACATCGCGCTGCTCTCGTCCCAGGGGCTCATCCGCCGGGTACGCGGCGGCGCCGTGCTCCACGACGGGCCGGTGGCCGAGACGCTCGCCGGCGCCTCGGAAACGGAGGACTCGCCGGCACCCGACGCGGCAGACGCGGAGGAGCCACAGGTCACGATCGGCATGGTGGTGCCGTCGTTGAACTATTACTGGCCCGACGTGATCCGCGGGGTCCGTGAAGCCGCCGCGTCGGCGGGCGCGCGCGTCATCCTGCGTGGCGCCACCTACCGGGCCACCGACGAGCGCCGCCACCTCTCCCGGCTGGTCGAGGCGGTGGGCGTGGACGGCCTCCTGGTCGCTCCCACCACGACTGGCGACGAGGGGAAGGAGCTGGTGCGGTGGCTGCAGGAAGCCGACATGCCCATGGTGCTCATCGAGCGCACCGCCGTCTCCGGTTCTTACCACGAGGCGATGGAGTCGGTGGTCAGCGATCACGCGCTCGGAGCCGGGATGGCCGTGCGGCACCTGGTCGAGCTCGGTCACCGGCGGGTCGGACTGGTCACCACCATCCCGAGCCCCACGAGCCCGCACGTGCGGCGTGGCTGGCGGCAGGCGTGCGAGGAGTTCGGCCTGCCGCTGGACGACACGCTGGACGTCAGGACGGTCGATCAGTTCCACCCCGACTGGCCTAAGACGGCCGAGAGTGTGATCGACCAATGCGTCGCCTCTGGGACGACGGCGCTGCTCGTCCACTCGGACCCGGAGGCGATCGACCTGGTCGAACGTTGCCAGGAGCGCGGCATCCGAGTGCCCGGCGATCTCGCCGTCGTGACCTACGACGACGAGGTGGCCGAGCTGTGCGACCCGCCGTTGACCGCTGTCCGCCCGCCCAAGACGGCAATCGGGCGGGCGGCCTTCGGGCTGCTCGCAGAGCGCCTGACCGACCCGGAGCGCCCCACCCACCGCATGGTCATCGAGCCACGCCTGATCGTGCGCTCGTCCTCGGCGTCATAGTGCTCACGGCCCGCTGAACACGGCGGAGGTGTCCAGGAGGTCGTCCGTCCCGTCCGGCCAGGTCACGTGGGCGACCGCGGGGCCGTCCCAGGCCAGGACCGGCGACCGGTCCGGCTCCTGACCGCCGAGGAACACCGCCACGTCGTACCACGTGTCCGGCCGCGCCGGCGCGATGGTGGCGCACCAGGGCACGAGCGTCCACGGGGCGAGCGGCGAGGAGTCCTCGGCGGAGAGCACGCCGCACAGGTCCAGCCCCGGTCCTGCCATGACGCGTGCGTGCATGGTGCCGTTCGTCACGGCGGAGACATCGCCCTGGACCGGTTCGGCGGCGGGGAGCGGCCATCCGCCGACGCGCAGCCGACCGGGCTCCACCCCGGTGGCCCGTATCCGGACCAGGCGCAGCTCCCAGGGCCCGCGCACGGCGGAGATCAGCTCCAGCCACGGCCCGAGGCGTACCGTCCCGGGCCGCCCGTAGCCGTGGTCCCCGCGAGCGTCGCCCTCCGCGGTGACCCAGTGGGCCTGCCAGCGTGAGGCACCGATCGTCGTTCCCGAGGGGAGGCGGTCGAGGAGGAGCGTCTCGAACCCGGTGCGGTGACTCGACCGCCCGTCCTCGTCCAGGAGCACCACCGACTGATCAAAGGGGTCGGCGGCGTGCTCACCGGCGAGCACGGGCGAGGTGGCGGTCGAGTAGCCCAGCCGCGCGTACAGGGGCGAGTCGGTCAAGTGCGTCCCCGGGTGGGAGTGGTCGGTGCCGTGGTTGATCACCCGTACGACGCCGTCGGCGCGGGTGCCGCTGACCAGCCAGCCCGGCGCGCGGACGACTCGGTGGTAGTCGCCGGACTCCACCGGCAGCGACTCCTCCACGGCCGTCCACACCGGATGGTCGTCCGGCAGGGACAGGCCGAAGAAGCCCTTGGCCGCCCAGTACGGCGAGCCGGGACCGGAGTAGGACTGGGCGATCGGGGGCCAGGCTCCGTGCCAGCCCAGGGTCAGGACACCGTCCTCATCCGGCGCCCCGCGTTCGGTGAAGTGGCGGGCGATGCCGGAGGCGGCACGGCGCAGCAATCCGGGGGCCGGCGTGGCGATCCCCGCCCGGGCGCCGGTCCAGAACTGGGTGGCGGCGGCGAACCGGTAGGTCAGGCTGCGTCCCTGGACCAGCGGGGATCCGTCCGCGCCGACGAGGTGGACGGCGTCGTGCAAGTAGCGTTCGAGCCGCTCCAGGTAGAGCGGTCGCCGTGAATCCGCCGCCGGATCCCCGGCCGCCATCTCGCTCCACATCAGCGGGTAGAACTGCAGCGCCCATCCGGCGTAGTGGTCGTAGGCGCGTTCGGCGCCGTCGGCGTACCAGCCGTTCTCCCTGGCGAAGCCGTCGGTGAACGCGAGCCCTTCCTCGATGTCCTTGCGCTCGAAGGGGCCGCCGACGGAGGCGAGGAACTGCTCGACCACGATCTGGAACCAGATCCAGTTGATCGGCGGGTAGTCCGATCCGATCGCGGGCGCGAGGTAGTCGACGACCTGCTCCTGCACGATCGGGTCGAGCCGGTCCCACAACCACGGCCTCGTCAGGTGGAGCACCAGTGCGAGGGACGCAGCCTCGACCTTCGCCTGGCCGTGCTCGTCGAGGCGCACCCAGCGCTCGGGTGAGCGGGGATCCGTCCCGGTGGCGAGCCCTTGCGCGTACCACTCCATCAGGCCCAGCGGGTCACGCCCGTTCTCTCCCGCCACCCGGAACCCGGCTGCCAGGAACGTGCGCGCGAACCCTTCCAGCGCGTCGACGTCGGACCCGTATCCGCCCGGCGGGCCGGGGAAAGAGATGCGCGCGTGCGAGGCCGATGCGTACCGCCGGGCGGACAGGAGGAGATGGTCGGCGAGTGCCGCCCAGTGGTTCCTGGTCCATCCGGTGTAGGGCGAGAGCCGCCGGTCGTCGAACTCCCGCAGCGAGAGCATGGCTCCTCCTGATCGTGATCGCGCCGTTAACGTCACCGTTTCGTACCACGTCGAACGCACTTTGGTACGAGATCGATCAATATCGATCAGATAACGTGATCGTTCTGATTAACGAGGTATTGACGTGATTGTAATGATCAGACATGATCAGCGGCACTGGTAAGCGCTTGCCCGCCGAAAGGACACTGGTGAGACGACCTCCCGCCCTGCTGGTCATGGACCCCGCGAAGTTCAGCGTGCAGTTCCACGAGCCGCAGCTTCGCCGGTTGCATGATCTGGTGGAGGTGGGCGATCCGATCGTGACCGCCGACCTCGACGCACCCTCCGTGCGCCGCCGGTTGCGCGACGTCGAGGTGCTGGTGACTTCGTGGGGCTGCCCACCGCTGACGACCGAGCGGCTGGCCGCCGCGCCACGGTTGCGGGCGATCTTCCACTGCGCGGGGACGGTACGCACGTTCGTCACCGACGAGGTGTGGCGGCGCGGGATCCTCGTCACCAACGCCGCCGACGAGAACGCGATCCCGGTGGCCGAGTTCACTCTGGCCGCGGTCATCTTCGCCGGTAAGAAGGCTCCGTTCCTCGCCCAGGACGCGCGCCGGTTGCGTGCGGACTGGTCCTTCGCCGCGGGTCGCGGGGAGCTGACCAACCGCGGGCGCACGATCGGTGTCGTCGGCTTCTCCCGGGTGGGACGCCGGGTCGTCGACCGGCTCCGCAGTCTGGAGGTGGACGTCCTCGTCGCCGATCCCTATGCCGACCCCGCCGCGGTGAGCGCGCTGGGCGCCCGGCTGCTCCCGCTGCCCGAGTTGCTGCCGCGTTGTGACGTGCTCACGTTGCACGTCCCGGAGCTGCCGTCCACCCATCACCTCATCGGGGCGCCCGAACTCGCTCTCCTGCGTGACGGGACCACCGTCATCAACACCGCGCGCGGCGCCGTCCTGGACACCGCCGCCCTGGAGCGGGAGTGCGCCCAAGGCCGGCTCGACGCGATCCTCGACGTCACCGACCCGGAGCCACTGCCCGCCACCTCACTGCTGTACGACCTGCCCAACGTCATGATCACCCCCCACATCGCCGGATCTCTGGGATCGGAGACCCGGCGGATGAGTGAGAGCGCGCTCGACGAGCTCGAACGCTACCTGTCCGGTCAGCCGCCCCGCGCGGCCGTGACCCCCGACGACTTCATGGTGAGCGCCTGAGCCCTGAGACCGGCTCAAGAGAAAGGAGACCGGAGCAATGATCGCTTCGAACACGTCAGTAAGGGTGCGCCACCCCCTTGTGAAGACCCTGGCCGTCGCGGCCGCACTCTCGCTCGCCGTCACCGCCTGCGGCGGGTCGTCGGAGCCGGCGAGCGGCGGCGACGGGAACGTCACGCTCAGCGTCACGGTGTGGAACATGGCCAAGACCCCCGAGTTCAAGGCCCTCTTCGACGCCTTCGAGGCGGCGAACCCAGGCATCAAGATCAAGCCGGTGGACATCCTCGCCGACGATTACGCCGAGAAGGTCACCACGATGCTCGCCGGTGGCGACAAGACCGACGTGATCACGATGAAGAACGTCACCGACTACTCGCGTTACTCCAGCCGCGGGCAGCTTCAGGAGATCACCGACCTGGCCAAGTCGGGTGACGCCGCGAAGCTGGCGGGCCTGGACGCCTTCAACGTCAGTGACAAGTACTTCGCGCTGCCGTATCGGCAGGACTTCTGGCTGCTCTACTACAACAAGACCTACTTCGAGCAGGCCGGGGTCAAGGCTCCCGAGACCCTCACCTGGGACGAGTACGCCAAGCTCGCGCAGCAGCTCACCAAGACCGAGGGCGGGAAGAAGGTCTACGGCACCTACCACCACACCTGGCGGTCCGTGGTGCAGGCCATCTCCGCGGCCCAGACGGGTGGCGACCAGCTCAGCGGCGACTACTCCTTCTTCAATGACCAGTACGCGGTGGCGCTCGGGCTGCAGAAGGCCGGCGCGACCCTCGACTTCGGCACCGCGATGGCGCAGAAGTCGGACTACAAGACGCTGTTCGAAACCGGCGCCACGGCCATGCTGCCCATGGGGACCTGGTACATCGCCGCTCTCATGGCCGCCAAGGCAGAGGGCAAGACCGACGTCGACTGGGCGCTGGCCCCGATGCCGCAGCGCCCGGGCGGCTCGGGCGTGACGACCTTCGGCTCGCCGACCGCCTTCGCCGTCAACAAGAAGGCCGAGCACTCTGACGCGGCCAAGAAGTTCGTGCAGTTCGCCGCGGGCAAGGCGGGCGCCGAGGCGATCAGTAAGGTGGGCGTGGTGCCGGCGCTGCAGAGCCCGGAGATCACCAGCGCGTACTTCTCGCTCAAGGGCATGCCCACCGACGAGGTGTCCAAGAACGCGTTCGAGCCGGACAAGGTCACGCTGGAGATGCCGGTCAGCGAGAACACCTCCGACATCGACACCATCCTCAGGGAAGAGCACGAGCTCATCATGGTCGGCGACAAGTCGGCCGCCGACGGCATCAAGTCGATGAACGAGCGCGTCAAGAGCGAAGTGCTCAACTAAGGACCGGCCCTGGCGGGCCCGGAGACCTCCAGGCCCGCCACGTGTCGCCGCATGTCCTGCAGGAGAAGGATGGCCATGGCTCACGTTGCAACACAACCGGCGCCCACCGCCCCGCCTCGCCGCCGGCGGGCCTGGCGCGACATCCTCGTCGGGTGGAGCTTCATCCTCCCGAGCTTCATCGGCTTCGCCCTGTTCACGCTGCTGCCGATGCTCGCGGCGTTCGCGCTGGCGTTCCTGGACTGGGACTCCTACGGCACGCCGGAGTGGGTGGGGCTGGAGAACTTCCAGCGGCTGTGGGCTGACGAGAACTTCCACGTCGCCCTGCGCAACACGCTCTACTACGCGGGGGGCCACATCCCGTTGACGCTGGTGGCGGCGCTCGGCCTGGCCCTCGCGCTCAACCGGAAGCTGCGCGGGGTGGCGTTCTTCCGCACCGCGGCGTTCTTCCCGTACATCACCTCGCTGGTCGCCGTGGCGATCGTGTGGAACACGTTGTTCAACCCGACGGCGGGACCGATCAACCAGGTGCTCGAAGCGCTCGGCGTGGCGAGCCCGCCCAAGTGGGTGGCCAGCACGGACTGGGCGATGCCGGCCGTGATCGTCACCAGTGTGTGGCGGGACATGGGGTACTACATGGTGCTCTACCTGGCCGGGCTGCAGACGATCCCCAAGGAGTACTACGAGGCGGCGCGTGTGGACGGCGCGAGCACCTGGCAGCGGTTCTGGAACATCACCCTGCCGTGCCTGCGGCCCACGACGTTCTTCGTCGTCGTCATGCTGACGATCCAGAGCTTCAAGGTCCTCGACCTCATCGTGGTCATGACCGACGGCGGCCCGGGCCGCAGCACGCTGGTGCTGGCCCAGCTCGTCTACCGGGAAGGCATCATCGAAGGAAAGTTCGGCTACTCGTCGGCGGTCGCCCTGGTGCTGTTCGTCATCGTGCTCACCGTCACCGTCGTCCAGTTCCGTATCAACGAGCGGAGGAGCGCCCGATGACCGCGCTGCACGATGCTCCCCCGGCCGCCGCCCGGCCGCGCCCCCCGGCGGCGCCGGAGGACGGGGACCGCTCCGGCGGGAGCCCCATCCGCAAGGCGCTGGCCTACCTCTCGCTCACCATCGTCACACTGCTCGTGCTCGTGCCGTTCGCCTGGATGGTGTCGTCCTCGCTGAAGCGCGACAACGAGGTCTTCGCGATCCCCATGCAGTGGATCCCGCAGGAGCTGCGCTGGTCGAACTTCGTGGAGATCTGGGACCGCATCCCGCTAATGACCTACCTGGGCAACTCGGCGTTCCTGTCCGTGACGATCACGCTGCTGCAGCTGCTCACCGGGAGCTTCGCGGCCTACGGGTTCTCCAAGGTGCGATTCCCCGGCCGGGACGCGTTGTTCCTCGCCTACATCGCCACCATCGCCGTGCCGTGGCAGGCGTACATGGTGCCGCAGTACATCATGATGCAGCAGGCGGAGCTGACGAACACCTACTGGGCGATCATCCTGCTGCAGGCGTTCGGCGCGTTCGGCGTCTTCCTCATGCGCCAGTACTACATGTCCATCCCGGACGACCTGTGCGAAGCGGCCAGGATCGACGGGTTGAGCGAGTACGGCATCTACTGGCGGATCATGCTGCCACTGTCCAAACCCGCGCTCGCCAGCCTGGCCCTGCTCACCTTCGTCAACACCTGGAACGACTACATGGGGCCGTTCATCTACCTGACGGACAACGAGCTGTGGACCGTGCAGCTCGGCCTGCGCTCGTTCGTCGGGCAGTACGACGCCGACTACGCGATGATGATGACCGGCGCGGTGCTGTCGGTGCTGCCGATCCTGGTCATCTTCCTGCTGGGGCAGCGGTACTTCATCCGCGGCATCGCGACGAGCGGGCTGAAGGGATGAGCGGGCACGGCGCCGGGTCGGCGGTTCGCCGCCTGCTCCGCCCGGCCGAACAGGCGACGTACGAGAAGGTCTTCTCCACCGTTTACGTCGGTCTCATGACGAACGTCCTGCTCGTCGTCGCCTGCGCACCGCTCCTGGCCGCACTCGCGATCGTGCGGGACCCGCTGGCGTCGTGGCCGTTCTTCGCCGTGCTGTCGTCCCTGTGCGGGCCCGCGCTGGCCGGCGCGTTCAGCTGCTTCAGGGCGCTGGGCGACGGCTCGACCGCCGTCTTCCGTACGTTCTGGAGTGGCTACCGCCGCTGCGCCGCCCGCGCGCTGCTGCTCTGGGTGGCCAGTGCCGCAGCCGTGAGCATGCTGACCGTGGACGCCGTCATCGTGGCACACACCGCCTGGGGACCGGCGCTCGCACCGTTCTTCGCCACGGCGGCGGCCCTGGTCGCGGCCGTGATCTGGGCCTCGCTGGTGCTGCTTGCCGAGCCCCGGCGCGAGCCCGTACGACTGATCGACCTCGTGCGCCCCAGCCTCTACCTGATGGCGCGGCGCTGGTACCTGGCCGCGGCCAGCATCGCCGTGCTCATGCTGGCCGCGGCCGTCATCCTGGTCAAGCCGGTGATCGGCCTCCTGGTGTTGTGCTCGCCACTCCTGTACGTGGCGTGGGCCACGACCAGGTTCGTCGTCGCCCCGGTCCTGCCGGATTCCACCGCGTCGCGGCCCTGAGAACCGCCCGCCAGGTGAGCCGCCTCACGCGTGCTTGCCGACTAGGGGAACGAACTGCGCGGGCGTCACCGTTCGCTGCTGTTCCAGGCGGCCGTGCCTCTTGGCGTACAACGTGACGATGTCGGCCACACCCGCCGCGATGGGCATGACCAGGCGGCCGCCCTCCACGAGCTGCTCAATGAGCGGGGCGGGCACCGCGGCGGCCGCGGCGGAGACGACGACCGCGTCGAAGGGAGCGTGCTCGGGCAGGCCGGCGGTGCCGTCGCCGACCACCACCTCGGCGTTGGTCACGCCCACCGCGGCGAGATTGGCCCGTGCGTGTTCGGCCAGGTCGGCGTAGCGCTCCACCGAGTACACGCGATCCGCCAGGTGCGCCAGCAGGGCGGTCTGGTAGCCGTACCCGGTGCCGATCTCCAGCACCGTGTCCTCGTCCGTCAGCATCAGCGCGTCGATCATCTGGGCGACCAGGGACGGCTGCGAGGTGGGCTGCCCGTGGCCGATGGGGATCGGCGTGTCCTGCTCGGCACGCCCGGCCGAGCGCGGCGGCACGAAGTGCTCGCGCGGCGTGGCGGCGACCGCGGCCAGCAGGCGGGGGTCGGTCATCCCCATCTGCCGGATGATCTCCACCAGATTCCTGCCCATGACCTTCCGCTCCCCAGGCACCTGGGAATCACACCTGCTCAGGGCCCAAAGCGGTGGCGCGGCGTGTGCCCCGTCCCGTTACGAAGAAGGAGCATCCCGCCTGCCGTCCTCATGGTCGAAGTCGATCCGCATGACCACCCGCCGGACCGTGGGATGGTTGACCTCCTTGAACCCGGCGTCCTCGAAGACCTGACGTGCCCCCACGTGCAGCTCGCCCCAGGTGATCTCCTTGCCCGGCTGGGTGATCATCGGGTAGGCCTCGAGCGCACGGGCGCCGTGCTCACGGGCGAAGTCGATCGCGGCCTGAGCAAGGGGATAGGTGAGGCCGCGGCCCCGGTAGCCCCTGCGGACCACGAAGCAGGTCACCGCCCAGACCCCGTCGTCGTCCTTGTCCTCGGTACGGCCGGTCCACGGGACCCGAGAGGTACGCAGCTTGGGATACGCCGTCCGCGGCTCGACCGCGACCCAGCCCGCGGGCTCGTCGTCGACGTAGGCCACCAGACCGCTGGTCGCCCCCGCGTCCGGGTCGCCGCAGGCGGTCTGCGCGCGGAGCATCGCGGTCCGCCCCTCTTGCGTGGAGTCACGCCAGATCCAGCCGACGACCTTGAACCGCTGGCACAGGCACCGGCCCGCGTCGGTGGTGCCGAAGATCGTGGCGAGGTCGTCCCATGACGCCTCGTTGGCGGGGACGATGGTCACCCGCTCGGCCGGGATCGGCGCAGGAATTGCCGTCATCGCCGGCTCGTGAAGGGTGGTGTCCTCGGTCATGGCCCGCATGCTAGGTTCCATTCCGGACGTTCTGCTACCGGATTGCGGAGATAGCGTGAAGCCCGACGCGAGCCCCACGGCACGGGCACTGCTGGCACTCGAACTGGTCCAGGGCAGCCCGGGCATTACCGCGGACCGGATCGCCGACAAGCTCGGCGTCTCGGAGCGAGCCGCCCGGCGGTATGTCGGCATCCTCCGTGAAGCCGGCATCCCGATCGAGTCCGTCCGCGGGCCCTACGGCGCCCGCCCCCGACCGCGCCGCCGCCCGGCCCGACCCGACGACCACGACCACGCTCGTGCGGGCCTGCTCGAACCATCGGCGGGTGCGGCTCGGCTACCGTTCCGAGGCCGGGTCGCAGGAGCGGGTCATCGAGTGAGGTGCCCCGAAGTCCAGGAGGCCGCACGTGTACTTGGGCAGCGGCTGCTAGGGGCGGGTGAGCACCCCTAGGGTCAGTCGGTGCCGAACTCCATCGCGGCGTGATCCAGCAGCTCGTCGCCGGGCACCTCGCCAGTGGAGGCGATCGCCTCGGCCCCGCCCTCCGGCATGGCGCCGATCAGCTCGGTCGGGGACGCCGGTGCGGCGCCGATCAGCGTCGGGTGGGCGCTGCCGACGATGCCCAGCCGAGCGTACTGCTCCAGCTTGGCGCGGGAGTCGGCGATGTCGAGGTTGCGCATGGTGAGCTGGCCGATGCGGTCGACCGGCCCGAAGGCGGAGTCCTCGGTCCGTTCCATGGAGAGCTTGTCCGGGTGGTAGCTGAACGCCGGTCCGGACGTGTCCAGGATGGAGTAGTCCTCGCCGCGCCGCAGCCGCAGGGTCACCTCGCCGGTGACCGCCGTGCCGACCCAGCGCTGCAGCGACTCGCGCACCATCAGCGCCTGCGGGTCCAGCCAGCGGCCCTCGTACAGCAGCCTGCCCAGTCGCCGGCCCTCGACGTGGTAGGCGGCGAGGGTGTCCTCGTTGTGGATCGCGTTGACCAGCCGCTCGTACGCCGCGTGCAGCAACGCCATGCCCGGCGCCTCGTAGATGCCCCGGCTCTTGGCCTCGATGATCCGGTTTTCGATCTGGTCGGACATGCCCAGGCCGTGCCGGCCGCCGATGGCGTTGGCCTCCAGCACGAGATCGACGGCGGAGGGGAACTCCTTGCCGTTGATGGTGACCGGCCGGCCCTGCTCGAAGCCGATCGTGACGTCCTCTGCGGCGATCTCGACCTCGGGGTCCCAGAACCGCACGCCCATGATCGGTTCGACGATCTCGACGCCCGTGTCGAGGTGCTCGAGCGACTTGGCCTCGTGGGTCGCGCCCCAGATGTTCGCGTCCGTGGAGTAGGCCTTCTCCGTGCTGTCCCGGTACGGCAGGTCGTGGGCGAGCAGCCACTCCGACATCTCCTTGCGACCGCCGAGCTCGCTGACGAAGTCGGCGTCCAGCCACGGCTTGTAGATCCGCAGGGAGGGGTTGGCGAGCAGGCCGTAACGGTAGAACCGCTCGATGTCGTTGCCCTTGAAGGTAGAGCCGTCGCCCCAGATCTGCACGCCGTCCTCGAGCATCGCGCGCACCAGCAGGGTGCCCGTGACGGCCCGGCCGAGCGGGGTCGTGTTGAAGTAGGTGCGGCCGCCGGAGCGAATGTGGAAAGCTCCACAGGCCAGCGCCGCGAGCCCTTCTTCGACGAGGGCCGCACGGCAGTCGACCAGCCGCGCGATCTCCGCGCCGTACGCCGTGGCACGACCGGGCACCGAGGCGATGTCAGGCTCGTCGTACTGGCCGATCTCGGCGGTGTAGGTGCACGGCACTGCACCCTTCTCGCGCATCCACGCGACCGCTACCGAAGTGTCGAGGCCGCCGGAGAAGGCGATGCCGACACGTTCACCGACAGGCAGGGAGGTGAGTACCTTGGACACGAGCAGAAGTATATACACATCAATGCATGACCATGCAAAGCGGCTGTGCGGCCGTCGCACCTGTCTTCAGGTCAACGAGGTCAGGCGGCCAGGCTCGATTTGCGGATGACGAGTTCGGTGGCGAGCTCGATGTGGTGGGACTCGATCTTCTCGCCGGAGGCCAGGCGCATCGCCGTACGCAGGGCGACCATCCCCATCTCACGCAGCGGCTGGCGTACGGTCGTCAGCTGGGGCGAGGTCATGGTGGCGATCTCGGTGTCGTCGAAACCGACGATGCTGAGGTCTTCGGGGATGCGCAGTCCGCGAGCCCTGGCGACCTGCATGGCGGCGATGGCGCACTCGTCACTGACGGCGAAGACGGCCGTGGGCGGGGACGGCAGGTCGAGCAGCACGGTCGCTTCCCCCAATCCGTCGGGGTAGCAGAAGCCCGCCGTGCGGACGTATTCAGGGGGTACGGCCACGCCCGCGGCCTCCATCGCGGCGCGGTAACCCTGCATGCGCGCCTGATTGGAGGCCGCGTTCGCGGGGCCGCCAAGGTAGGCGATGCGGCGGTGACCGAGGGCCAGCAGATGCTCGGTGGCGCACAGACCGCCGGCGAAGTTGGTGGAGCCGACGCTGCTCATGGGGCTGAGCGGCGGGTTCATCGGGTCCACGACGACCACCGGGAGCTGAGCCAGGGACAGCGCGGCGAGGTGGATCGGGGTGGGCTCGCAGGCGAGGGTGATCATTGCTTGCCGCCCGGCCGCGACCAGGTCGCGAACCCAGGAAGTGTCGCCGTCGGCCTTCGCATGGGAGACGACGACCGCCACACCCGACTCGGCGCCGGCCTCGATCGCGCCCTTGATGATCTCTGTGGCGTAGGCGCTGAGTTTCCCGTCCACCCACACTTCGACAGTGGCCGACCGCACGGGTTGATCCCGGCGCGATGAGCGGGGGACGTAGCCGTGCTCCACCAGCAGGGACTCCACCCGCGACCGGGTGCCCGCTGCGACGTCGCTGCGGCCGTTGAGCACCTTGGACACGGTGGCGACGGACAGACCAGCCGAGGCGGCGACGGTGGCCAGCGTGGTCCGCCGGGATCTGATCGGCGATCTGCTCGGCATCCATTCCTCCCTCACGCACCCGCTCAGGGCAACCGGCGACCATGGCTTCCCTATGCACGTTGTATCAACGACCAGTCGGGAACCCAAGACCACTCCATCGCCGGGGCCCTGTGATGCGGCGATGGCGAGCGCACTCGATGTGGCGATCTCCCTGCAACCCGTGCGTGACATTTTACCAATTTCACACTGCCACGAGAGGTTTATTTGTGGCCTGATTCTTTTGCATATGGAGTTTCGGCCAGGTCGTTGCAGCGCGAGCGTCTGCGGTGTTGCCCTTAAACGGTTTACTCGCGTCCAGGCGCCAGCGCCTCACGCGGCTCGACCCTGCGCCGTTCGACACGCCACGCCCGCCCCACTTGCGTGTGGTGGGCACCCGCCGCACGATGAGCGATCCGCGTCAGCGGCGCGGTCGAGTTCCCAGGACGATGAGCGTCCGCGTCACCGGCGGATGCCGATGGCCTCCAGGTATTCGCCGGCCGCCAGTACGGTCCCGTCGTCGGCCCGGTTGAACTTCTTGGGCACCTCGGCCAGGTCCGCGGCGAAACTCGCCCGCGTGGCCTCGTCCAGGGTGCCCGCCAGACGGTGGATCGGCCCGTAGTTCGCCAGGAACCATTCCGCGAAGTGCTCGGGCGAGCGGTAGCAGAACTCGAACGTCCGCGTCTCGAGCGCGACCCATTCGACCTCGTCGCCGAACAGCTCTCGCAGCCGCTCCGGCGTGCCCCACAACATCGGGGACCTGACCTGCGGCGGGGGTGGCGCGTACTTCCCGATCGTCCGGAACAGCACGCCCACCAGTCCGTCAGGTGTCCAGCTGGCCAGCCCGATCGTCCCGCCCGGCCGCGTCACCCGCATCAGCTCGGCCGCGGCCCGCTCCTGGTCGGGCGCGAACATCACGCCGACCGTGCTGAGCGTGACGTCGTGGGACGCCTCGGCGCACGGAAGCCGTTCCGCGTCCCCTTCCGTGAACGTCACCTCCAGGTGCTCGGCCGCGGCCCGCTCGCGGCCCTGGACGAGCAGGCCGGGCACGTAGTCGACGCCGGTCGCGGCGGCGAAGCGCCGCGCGCCGGCCATGGCCGCGTTGCCCTGGCCGCAGGCGACATCCAGGATGCTCTGACCGGCCCGTACGCCGGCCGCCTCCACCAGACGTTCCGCCATGATCTGCAAGGTGACGCCGACGCGTGCGTAGTCGCCGGACTCCCACCCCAAACGCTGGCGCTCCTTGAGCGCGGCGAGGTCGGGGCGCGCCGCGGCTTGCGAGGTGTCCATGATTCCTCCCGTTTCCAGGCGCCGTCTCGGACCGAGGCGCCCTCACCACTAAGGCCGTTCCATGTCGTGACATGAGGTGGAACGGAGGACGGAGACATCGGGGAGACATCGTCTGACCACCGGGTTCGGATGTGTGGGACTGATCACCTCCGATGTGTGGACTCCTGCACAGAGAGCCGCGCGGGATCTCCGTAATGTCCCTGCTGCCGGATCAACCGGCGCACACATCCGAGAACGGGGAGGCACCCATCATGCGTAAGACCCTTGCCGCCGTCACGCTCGCCGGCTCCATGGCCGTCACCGCGCTCGCGCTGACCCCCGCGGCCCAGGCCGCCACCCACAGCGCCAGCACCACCACGGTCAGCTGGGGCAAGTTCTTCTCCAGCGACCACAAGGCCTACACCTTCGGCAAGACGTTCAACCACCGCGGCGCCGTGCACACCACCTGGTACGGCGTCGACAAGGTCGGCGGGAAGAAGGGCTGGGTGTGGTTCGAGTACTACAAGAACGGCTCCTGGCACCGCTTCAACCACTCCTGGGACGGCAAGGCCACCGGCAGCTGGAAGGGCCACGGGATCAAGAAGATCTACACCTTCACCTGCTGGGCCGACAAGTTCGACAACTGCGGCAAGAAGTACCGCATCTACTAGACCCGGCGAGGGACGATCGCCTAGCGGCGCACGATCGCGTCGGCTTCAGTTCTTGCGGGCGACTCCCTCAGCTCAGCATCGCCACAACCTGCACGGGGATACCAGCCACCGATAACTACCCCGCGGGATCCTGCTCGGATCACCGCATCGTCTTCGGCACCGTCACCGTCGCTGTCGGCTGAGCACGTTAGGCCTCCACGATTGCCCGGCCGGGTGTCCAACCGTGGGTACGGTATGCGGCGGTATAGCGGCCGATGTCCACGGCGCGAAAGGGTTGACAGCTGAGTTGACACCCGAGTCGGCGACTGGCTGAATGGACGTCCGCGCCTGGAAGGAAACCCGTGCGTCTCGCTCGCCCTCTCGCCGCCACCATGCTCGTGGCCGCCGCCTTATCCACCCCGCAGCCCGCGCAGGCGGCCGCATTCAAGCATCCCGGCGTCCTGGTCAGCCGTGCTCAGCTCGACTTCGTCAAAGCCAACCTCGGCAACGAACCGTGGAAGTCTGCCTGGGAAGCTCTGCAACGCAGTTCCTATGCCTCGCTGTCCTACACGGCCAAGCCCCGCGCCGTCGTGGAGTGCGGTATGTACGGGAACCCCGACCACGGCTGCTCGGACGAGCGTGAGGACGCCAATGCGGCCTACACGCATGCCCTGCGGTGGTACCTGACCAAGGACTCCCGCTACGCCAAGAAGGCGATCCAGATCATGGACGCCTGGTCAGCCGTGATCACCGAGCACACCGGGAGCAACGCGCCGCTACAGATTGGCTTTGCGGGCGCCAACTTCTCCCGCGCCGCCGAACTCATCAAGCACACCTACACCGGCTGGACCCAGGCCGGCCGGTTCGCCGACAAGCTGCGCACCGTCTACCTCCCGACCGTGATCGCCGGAAAGCCCAACAACCAAGGCAACTGGGAACTGATCATGACCGATGCCGCCATCGGCATCGCCGTGCACCTGGACGACCGCGCCTCCTTCGACCGAGCGGTCACGACCTGGCGCGGCCGGCTGCCCGCCTACATCTACCTCGCGACGGACGGCTCGCTGCCCAAAGCGCCGCCGAACAGCAAGCACGACACCGAAGCCGAGATCATCGACTACTGGCACGGGCAGACCAAGTTCGTGAACGGCCTGGCCCAGGAAACCTGCCGCGACTTCGGGCACACCGGATGGGGCATCGCGGCCATCTCCCACGTCGCGGAGACGGCCCGCCACCAGGGCGTGGACCTGTACGCCGAGGCCAAGCACCGGCTGCGATTCGCGATGGAGTTCCACGCTCGCCTGCAACTGGGCGCGACGGTGCCATCGTGGCTGTGCGGCGGAAAGGTCACCCTCGGCCTCGGGCCGAACCTCGAAGTCGGCTACAACGCGCTGCACCAGCGTTTCGGATACGACATGCCCCAAGCCGCGAAGTGGGTGAAGCAGAAGCGCCCGGTCGGTGCCTCGCGCTTCCTGGCCTGGGAGACCCTCACCCACGCGAAGAACCCGCGCTAAGCCGCGATGAGTGGATCGGCCACGCCGGACTTCACTCCGACGGCGTGGCCGACATCTTCTCGGCCGCCACCGGAACGCTGACCGTCTGGAACAGCGAAGGCGGCAACCAGTTCGGCCCAGCCACCGCGATCAGCTCCGGCTGGACGGTCTTGGCTGTTCTACCGAGGCATCGGGCGTACCGATGTCCGGCGAATGTCTACAACGAGGTCTCCGTCTGGTTGAGCTCGGCCAGGGTGATGAGCCATCATCGAGGGCACGGCTGACCAGTTCGCCGCCTGGGAAGGGTAGCCCCCGCCCGCCCGAAATGTCCCGAGGTCCGCGGCTACTACTACGCGCGCTAGTCGTCTGTGGGCTGGCCGCCCCGCTCCCGTCGCGGTTACGGCGCGCGACTACGACGGCCGGTAGCATCGACGGCATGATGCGCGGGTTGGGCGAGCTCGAGTCCACCATCATGGATCGGATGTGGGCCAGACGCAGGCCTGCCGCCGTCCGTGAGGTGCTGGAGGAGCTGCGGCAGGAGCGCGACATCGCCTACACCACCGTGATGACCGTGATGGACAAGCTGCATACCAAGGGCCTGCTCAAGCGCCAGGCGGTGGGCCGGGCCTACGTGTACGAGCCGGTCGCCTCGAAGGAGGCCTACACCGCCGACCTGATGCGCAGCGCGCTGGCCGGCAGCGGCAATCAGGCCGCCACTCTCGTGCACTTCCTCGAACGGCTCACCCCCGAGGAGACCACCGCGCTGGAGGCGGCCCTGCAGGTGTTCCCGCGCAAGGGCAAGCCACCAGCGTCCTGACGCTCTGGTCGAGCGCGCTACGCGCGGGCCGCCGCCATGAAGAGCGGCAAGGCCAGGAACATGCGGCCGGACTGGGCGCGCTCGACCTGCTCGGCCACCCAGACGCTCTCCTGCTCGGCGGTGATGGCCCCGGCCGCACGGACGGCCGCGGCGGTCCGCGCGAGCAGCGGCACCATGGTGGCGTCGGTGAAGACGGCCGTGTGCACCTCCACCGCCACGTCCTCGAATCCGGCGTCGAGCAGCAGGTTGCGGTAACGGCGGGCGGCACGGGGATTGGCGGTCAGATCGGCGCGGGCGTGCACGATGGCGCGGGTGAGCCCCGGGTCGTCGGAGTCGATGACCTGCGTGTCCCAGTCCTGGCCGATCAGCACGACCCGCCCACCCGGGACGAGCACCCGCCTGGCCTCGGTCAGCGCCTTGGCGACGTCGGGGAGCTCGTGGAAGACCTTGTCGGCCCGGTACCCGGCCACTTCGCCGTCCGCGAGCGGCAGGTCGCAGGCGTCACCGAGGCGGAAGTCGGCATAGGGCCACCGGCTGCGGGCTACCGCGATCATCTCCTCGCTGAGGTCGACGCCGATCGCCCGCGCGCCGCGTTCCGCCAGCTCGCCGACCGCCCGGCCGGCGCCGCAGCCCACGTCCACCACGCCCGCCCCGTCCTGGAGGTCGAGCAGTTCGTACGAGCGGGCACGCAGCGCGGCGCCGGCCGGCATGGCGTCGGCGACGTCCAGCAGTTGGATGAGTTCTGTTGTGGACATGGCAGACAGCATGCGACTTCAAGCCGACTTGAAGTCAACGGCACGATCACCGGATCTTGGCAAGGTTGATGATCACCTGTCGGCCATCGAGCTCGTACAGCACCAGCGGTGGGGCCGGCCGGAATCGACAACACGCGCCGAACCTTTCTGGATCCGCGCGGAAGCTCATGGCGCCGCTCAGCGGGTGAGTGCTCCCAGGTGGGCGATCGCGGCCGTCTCCGCCTCGTAAATGGCGCCCAGGCGGGTGCTGAGATCGGCGAAGAGCGCGGCCTTGTCGGTTGCGGCGAGCGAATCGTTCGCGGCGGCCCGCGCCTGCCACAACAGCCGGCCGCTCTCGGCCGCCTCCTCGCCGCCCGCGCTGCCGTCCGCCATGACGCTCTCCTTGATCGCCGCGGTCAGCTCGCGGACCCGGGCGAACTCCGGCACCTCGGCCGGGAGCGCAGCCTCGGCCAGCCCGTGCCACAGGGCGCTGATCTCCCTGTACCGGTCGGCCAGGCCGGCCAGCTCCGGCTCGGCCAGCAGCAGGGCGGCCTCGTCCAGCGCGTCGGCGAACAGCTCGCGGAGGTTCCCGCCGTCCATGCCGACCGGCTCGGCGCCCTCCCACACCGACAGCAGGGCGTCGGCCAGGCCGCGGCCGTCGGCGAAGACCGTCGGCCAGCCCTTGGCGTTGCGGGTGTCGGTCAGCAGCCGCGCCCACTTCCGCCAGGCAGGCAGCGAGAACGAGTCCGAGGCCGCCGACAGGTGGGCGGCGCAGTCCCGCAGCCCCTCGCGGGCCGCGTCCGCCAGCGTCGCCTCGTCCAGTTTGGCCTCGCCGAGCACGTGCAGGACGTTCTTGTACGACGGCACGCGCGCCCGCGCGGCGTCGAGCCGCTCCTTCGGGATGCGGATCGGCGCCTGACCCCGGTCGTCGAGATACACGCCGCTCTCGTCGCGCCGATAGGCCACCACAGGACCGCCGCCATGCCCGTTGAGCGCGGCGGGCAGCTGCCAATAGCCAAGGTGGTAGCGGTCGGGCAGGATCACGCACGGCCGCCCGGCTTCCAGCTCCGCGGCCAGCCTGTCACTGGCGGCCCGGGCCCCGGCCGTGCGGTGCTCCTCGTACGGCACCCCGAGCCGGCCGAGCGTCTTGGCCATCCACCGGTCGTGGTACTGCCACTGGTTGCGGAAGCCCAGGGTCACATGGCGGGACTGGTCGTGCTTGAACTCCCACAGGATGTAGCCCGCGCCGATGCCCCCGCCGGCCAGGAACACCAGCGGCTCGCTCACGGAGGCGCCCTGGTTGACCAGGACAACGGTGATCGCCGCGCTGGACGGGTCCCGGCCGCCGGCGAACCGCCAGCCCGCGTCGGAGTGCGTCTCGGCCCGGCCCAGCACATGGTCGCGGGCTGTGGTGTAGCTCTCGCCGGTCTTGGCCATCCGCGCGCGGATGCGTGCCTTGAGTTGCTTCTTGCTGGTCATGACGGCTCTCCCTGCGGCCATCGCCAGGACCCGGCCCACGCCCGCGGCCCGTGGCGGCCGCGAAAGCATCGCCTGCCGGTCAGACCACCGCTCCCGAGGCTCCTTGCGTCCCCTTTGCCCCCGCGGTCGGCGCGTCGCGTGGGGACGCGCTCAGGGGGTTTGGCGGGAGAGCACCGCCACGAACCGGATCCTAGTACAGCCCTCCGCGCCCGGCCAGCCCGCATATGTTTGGTGGGGTAATTGGGGCACAAGGTTATGGACTGCACCAGAATGGGGGGATGGCATACCCTCCACAGCCTCCGCAGCCCCACCAGCCACAAGGACCGTGGGGCCCGCAGGCACAGGGAGCACCGCAGGGACCTGGCCAACCGGGGTACGGCCCGCCGCCCTCGCAACCAGGCTACGGCCCCCAGCCAGGGCAAACGGTCCCGCAGGCCGGGTACGGCCAAGACGGTGGCGGCACGCCGTATGGGCCCCAAAACCCCTACGGCCAGCAGAACCCGCAGGGCCAGCAGAACCCCTACGGCCCGCAGGGCCCACAGGGCCAGCAGGGACAGCAGGGCCAGCAGGGCCAGTACCCCCAAAGCCAGTACCCCCAGAACCCTTACCCGCAGCCCAATCCGTACGGCCCCGGCCAGCAGTTCGGCCCCCCGCCCAAGCGCAACAACGGACTGATCATCGGGTTGTCCGTTGCCCTCGGCGCGCTCCTCCTCGGCGGCGGCGCGATCGGCGCGATCGTCTTCCTCAACTCCCCCGGCCCGGGGACCACCGTGGCCCTGCAGAGCGCCGCGCCGTCCGCCTCCGCGACGCCGCCCCAGCAGTCGGACCCGCCGTCGGCCACGCCGTCGGACCCGCCTACGTCCGAGCCCAGCACGACCCCCACCGACCCCACGCCCACGTCGAACCGGGCCCAACCGGGCTCACCGCTCACGCACAGCGAATTCGACGACTGGAATTTCGGTCTGGGCGGCGTCAAGTTCAACGCCAACAAGGTCGGCGGCTGGACGTACGACTCCTGCGACCCGGTGGACGGCGAGGGCGTGCTGGCCAAGTACGACTGCGAGCGCGCCATCGAGGTCGCGTACTCGGCGTACGGCGGGCACCTCAAGGCGGTGCAGCTCATGATGTCGTTCCCGAACGAGAAGGCCGCCAAGAACACCGCCACCCGGCTGGCCAAGCTCACCTCGGACGCGGTGACGTGGCGCCAGGACAAGTCGCACGCCAGGTATGCGTACGGGAAGATCCGGTCGGGGGCGTCCAAGAAGTACGTGATCATCACGATCGTCACCGCGGACAGGTCGGCCAAGGCGCGGGCCGAGAAGTTCCACGCGTACCTGCAGACCGACCACGCGAGTTACTTCCTGTTGCGCGACCTGACGATCACCAGCTAACGGCCCGACGCCCGGCGGAACTCGGCCGGCGGCTGCCCGTACGCGGCGCGGAACAACTTGGTGAACTGTGCCGCGTCGGGAAAGCCCCAGCGTGCTCCCGTGGCGCGTACCGGCCGCTCCGCCAGGACGGGGTCGAGCAGGTCGCGGCGGCAGTGCTCCAGCCTGCGACGCCTGATCCAGTCCGCCACGCCGCACCCTTCCGCCTCGAAGAGCTTGTACAGGTAGCGGAGCGAGATGTGGTGGGCGTCGGCGACGGCCGCCGGGGACAGGCCGGGGTCGCCGAGCCGTTCTTCCACGAAGGCCTGGATGCGGATCAGCAGCGCCCGCGTGCGGCCCGCCGGCGGGGCTGCACGGTCCATGCGAGCGGCCAGTGCGATGCCGAGCAGGTCGAGCATCGCCATGCTGAGGCGTACCCCGTCGGCGGCCCCCGCCACGTCGTCGAGGCAGCCGGGCAGCCGCTCGATGAGCGACGTGACCAGCGCGGGCACTCCCTCATCCCCGGGGATCGGCACGTCGAGCAGCTCCGCCACCTCGTGCTCGGGCAGCGGCAGCAGCTCCTTCGGGAACGACACACAGATGGCCCGCCTAGGCTGGAACACACACCGGTACGGCCGAGAGAACTCCGTCAGGACGAACTCCCCCGGCGACAGCTGGATCTCCTTGCCGCCCCGGTAGGCGATGGTGTGCCCGTGTGTCGTCATGAACACTCTGTACGAGCCGGCGAGCCGCTCGCACGGCCCGCCACGGGCCTCGCCCGGGCTGCGCTCGCGTAACTCCGTCACGTTCACCCGGCCGAGCCGGCCTTGCACGAGCTCGCCGCTGAAGGCGGGTTCGCAGGCGTAACGCAGGTCCATCGGGGCGACGGACCGATTGACGATCTCCTGCCAGTAGTCGACGCGTGAGGACACCGGCGCGTCCTCCGCGCGATAGTGCACGCGCATGCTCGCTCCCTCCCCCGAAGAGTTCGCGTACATCTCCGCGATTGTCCGCCCCGTCGCGGGTCGTGTCTGTGCACTGATGCACAGAGGCCGCACTATGTCAGCAGGCCCCGCTGGCGTGCTGCCGCGGCTGCCTGGGTGCGGGTGGAGACCTCCAGCTTGCCCAGGATGTTGGACACGTGCACGCTCACCGTCTTCTGGGCGATGAACAGCCGCTCCGCGATCTCCCGGTTGGTGAGGCCCTCGGCGACCAGCCGCAGCACCTCGACCTCCCGAGCCGTCAATCCGCCGTCGCCCTGCCGCGGGCCGCCGTCGCCCTGACCGCCGCCGAACCGGGCCCGCCGCCCGAACTCCAGTAGCGCACTCTCCAACGGCGCGGCCCGGAGCTTGCCCGCCGCCTCCCTCGCCAGCTCCCACTCCTCCTGCGCGGCGGCCCGGTCACCGGTCGCGAGCAGCGCCTCGGCCAGGCGCCAGCGCGCCCGGGCCACCTCGTACACGAAGCCGAAGTCGAACGCCGAGACGACCTTCCGCCACAACTCCACGTCGTGGCGCCCGTGCACGCGGTGCCACTCCGCCTCGGCCCGCAGCGCCCACGCGATCCCCTCGGGCCCCAGATGCCCGCGTTCGCCGGTGGGGCCGCGCTCGACGGCGAAGCGGACGCGCTCCACCAGGTCGTCGGCGCCCTCCGTGGTGCCGAGCTCGGCGAGCGCCCACAGCCCGACGGCGGCCACCCGCACCACGCCGTTGTCACCCCGGACCAGCGTCGCCAGGACCTCCCGCACGTGCTCCAGCGCCGCGGCGGGATCGCCGTGCCACAGGGCATGCTCGGCCGCCAGACCCCTGGACATATAGCCGACCAGCTCGTCGGACCAGAACGGCCGCAGCCAGCCGAGCCGGCTCTCGACCGCGGGCAGATCCCGCCCCACCTCGACGAACAGCGCGAACGACGACAGGGTCGCCTCACGAATCGTGCCGACCCGCACGGGGAAACCGCCGGCCACGGTCTCCGCCTGGTCCCATTCGCCCGCCACGTAGTGAATGAGGAATCGCAGGAACCGGAGATCTGTGCCGTACATGCTCCACTTGAGCCCTGTCTCGAAGGCCATGTGGATGCCCTCGTCGGCCATCTCGGCGGCCGCGGCCAGCAGCCCTTGCTCGTAGTGGATCCGGGCGTGATGGAAGCGGGCCCGCAGGTCCATGGCCAGATCGCCGGAGCTCTCCCCGGAGGCGAGCTCGAGCAGGTCGTGGGCCTTGTCCACGTCGCCCTGGAGCTCGAGGTAGGAGGCCAGTGCGATCAGCGCGCCCGCCTCGGCGTCCTTCGCTCCGGCCGCGCGGGCGGTCTCCAGCGCCCTGGTGGCGAGGGACTCCACCTCCCGGTGGCGAGAGCTCCACATCAGCGTGCGGGCATGGGTGGCCAGCGCGCGGGCGAGGGCGGCCTGGTCCTCGGCGCTCTCCACCGCGTGCTGGGCCGCCGCCACGGCGCCCGGCTGATCGTCGGACTCGTAGAGGTAGTAGGCCAGGCGCTCGCTGACCTCGGACGTCTGCGGCAGGGCACGGAGCTGGACGACCGCCCGGTGGTTGTCGCCGCTGTCGGCCGCCATCACGGCACTGCGGAACGCCAACGCCATCCGGCTCTCCCCTGTCAGCTCCTCCGCGCCTTCCACCCGGTCCCACAGGCTCAGCGCCTGGTCGTAGTGGTTGTGCGCCTCGGCGGGAGCGCCCAGCCGCTCGGCCAGCCGGCCGGCCGCGGCGCAGGCGGCAAGCGCGCCGGGCAGGTCGTGGCCCGCGAGGTGGTGGTGCGCCAGCTCGGCCGGCGACGTCAGCAGGCGGGCGAAGGCGGCGTGCAGCCGGGTGCGCTCGCCGGGCAGCAGATCGGTGTAGACGGCTTCCTGCAGCAACGCGTGGCGGAAGGTGTAGCCGACGCCGTCGACTCTGAGCAGGCCGCGCGAGACGATCTCCCTGACCGCCTCCTCGAACTCGGCCAGCGGCAGCCCGGAGACCTCCCGCAGCAGCTCGTCCTCCACCCGCCGCCCGGCCACGGCGGCGGCCCGCAGCACCTGCTGGCCGGGCTCGGGAAGGACCTCGACCCGGGACATCAGCAGGCTGGCCAGCCCGTCGGGCAGATTGTCGCCCTCCGCCACAGCCGCGAACAGCTCCTCGGCGTAGAACGGGTTGCCGTCGGCCCGCGTGACGATCTCCCCCAGCTCGCGGGCGTCGACCTCGCCCAGCGTGGCGACGTAGTCCGACAGGTCGCCCGTCCCGAGCGGCCCCAGCTCGACGCTCGTCACCGTGGGCAGGCGCTTGAGCTCGGCCAGCACGGACCGCAGCGGGTGACGGCGGTGGATGTCGTCGGTGCGGTAGGTGCCCACGACGCAGACCTGCTCGGTCTGCACCATGCGGCTGAGGAAGACCAGCAGGTCGCGGGTGGAGCGGTCGGCCCAGTGCAGGTCCTCGATCACGAACAGCACCGGCTGGACGTCGGCCAGCAGCCCGAGCAG
The DNA here is from genome assembly GCF_052245935.1 of Nonomuraea sp. 3N208. NCBI lineage: Bacteria > Bacillati > Actinomycetota > Actinomycetes > Streptosporangiales > Streptosporangiaceae > Nonomuraea > Nonomuraea sp. 3N208. The sequence goes on from NZ_JBQQBR010000003.1 coordinate 43,925, forward strand.
CGAGCCGAACAGCCGCTGCTGGGTGAGCCCGGTCGAGGGCGCGCTCTCCGTGCCGGGCAGCAGCTGGCCCAGCATGGGATGCGCGGCGGCGGCCTCGCGCACGGGCGGCTGCGCGCCGCGCAGGGCGTCGGCCAGCGGCAGGTAGGGCAGCGCGTCACCCAGCTCGGCGCACTGGCCGACCAGCACGTGGACGCCCCGCTCGCGGGCCTGCTCGACCAGCTCGGAGACCAGCCGGGTCTTGCCTATGCCCGCGTCCCCGCCGACGAGCGCGACGCCGGCCGTGCCCTCGATGGCGGACTGGAGCACCCGCACGAGTCTGGCCAGCTCAGCTGAGCGCCCGACGAGAAGACCGTTCACGCGTGCAACTATGCCACGCCGCACCGACAGGCGATTGGTCCAGAAGATTAGCCTTTCATTGGCTCTCGTAGGCGTACCAAAGCCGCTCTAAGCTGTGATTTCGTGATCTCTCCCACGACGTACGTCTTATTCGTCAGCGCCTCGCTCGCCCTGGTTATCATCCCCGGCCCGAACCACCTCTACATCACGGCCAGAGGGCTCGCTCAGGGACGGGCGGCGGGCCTGGCCAGCGCCTTCGGCGTGGAGGCCGGCACGCTCGTGCACATCGCCGCCGCCGCGGCGGGTCTGTCGTACGTGATCTCGCGGTCGGCCACGCTGTTCGCCGTCGTCAAGTGGGCCGGCGTCGCCTATCTGGTCTACCTGGGGATCCGCGCGTTCACCGGCCGGCAGGAGGAAGGCCGGACGCCGCCCCCGCAGCCGCTGCGCAAGGTCTTCCTCGAAGGTGTGCTGGTCAACGTGCTGAACCCCAAGGTGGCGCTGTTCTTCCTGGCGTTCGTGCCGCAGTTCGTGGATCCCGGCGCGGGCTCCCCCGCGCTGCAGGTGGTGGTGTTCGGCCTGACGCTGCTGCTCCTGGGCCTGCTGTCGGACATCGTGTACGCGTGCACGGCCGGCGCCCTCGGCACCCGCCTCAGCACGCGGACCAGGGCCCTGCGGTACGTCAGCGGCGTCGTGTACCTCGGCCTGGGCGTGGCCACGGCGTTCACCGGGAGAAAATGACCCGTATGGCGCCGAGGAAGCAGCAGGAGATCTTCGATGCGACGTTGCGGCTGGTCGCAGAGAAGGGCTACTACGGGCTGACCGTGGAGGGGGTCGCCGAGCACTCCGGCGTCAACAAGACGACGATCTACCGGTGGTGGCCGTCGAAGGCGGCGCTGCTGGGGGCGGCTCTGGTGGAGGCGGACGTGCTGGGGTTCGACACCCCGGACACGGGCAGCCTGCGCGGCGACCTGGTGGCGCTGGTCGAGTCCGTCAAACGGCTGCTCACCGAGCCTCCGGCCAGCGACATCGCCGTCGCCGCGCTGGCCGCCGCCGTCCGCCACCCGGAGCTGGACGCCCGACGCTTCTTCGCCGACCGGTTCGCCCGCGAACGGGAGATCTTCGAACGTGCGGTACGGCGGGGCGAGCTGAAGGAGTCGGTCGACCCGATGCTGATCGTCGACCTGCTGGCAGGAGCCGTGTGGATGCGTGCGGTGTTCCGCGGCCTGCGCATGACGGACGACTTCGCCGACGAGGCGGTGGCGGCGCTCCTCGACGGCGTCTGAGTCAGTAGACGAGCTCGTACGCGTCCGGCCGCACCCGCCTGGTACGCGCCCAGTACTCGAACGTGAAGCCCGGCCAGATCGTCCGGTTCACTCCATGCTCGTCCAGATACCAGGAATGGCAGCCGCCCGCGTTCCACACCAGCGGGTCGAGCCGCGCGCGCAGCCGCCGGTTGAACGCCCGCTGCGCCTCCGGGCGGACGTCGAGGGCCCTGGCCTGGGTCCTGGAGAGCAGCCGCAGGCATTCGACGACGTAGCGGACCTGCGATTCGATCATGAACACGACGGAGGTGTGCCCGAGGCCGGTGTTGGGGCCGAGCAGGAAGAACAGGTTCGGGAAACCGGCGGTGGCGATGCCGTAGTAGGCCTCGACGCCCTCCTTCCATGCCTCCTGGATCGTCAGCCCGCCGCGGCCGGCGATGTGCCGGTCGGCCAGCGCGTCCACCACCTTGAAGCCCGTGCCATAGATGATCACGTCCACCTCGTGTTCGACGCCTGCGGCGTCCACGATCGAGCGCTCGCGGATCTCAGTGATCCCGTCGGTGACGAGTGAGACGTCGTCCCTGGTCAGGGCCGGGTAATAGTCGCTGGAGACAAGGATGCGCTTGCAGCCGATCAGATAGCCGGGGGTGAGGGCGCGGCGAAGCTCCGGGTCGGGGACCTGCGCTTCCAGATGTCTGAGCGCCAGCTTCTCGTGGGGCTTCATCAGGCGCGGGTGCACGGCGAAGCCGAGGGCCCTGGTCTCCAGGGCCCAGTAAAGGGCGTTGCGCAGGGTCCTGGTCGCGCCAGGCAGGCGGAGGAGCCTGCGTGCGCCGGGCGGGAAGGCGAAGTCGGGCTTGGGGATGAGCCATGGAGGCGTGCGCTGGAAGACGGTCACGTGGGCCGCCGCCGGGGCGATCTGGGGGACGAACTGGACGGCGGACGCGCCGGTGCCGATGACGGCGACGCGCTTGCCGGTCAGGTCCGCCGAGTGGTCCCATTCGGCGGAGTGGAAGGCGGGCCCGGCGAACGACTCCCGTCCCAAAATTTCGGGAAATTTGGGGATGTGGAGGGCGCCAATGGCGGAGACCACCGCGTTCGTCCGCAGGGTGTCGCCGTCATCTGTAGTGACCGACCAGCCACGGCGGCCGTCGTCGTACTCGAGGGCGGCGACCTTCTTGCCGTACCGGATGTGTGGGGTCACACCGTACTTGTCCGCACACGAGCGCAGGTAGGCCTGGATCTCCTGCCGCGGGGCGAACATCCGGGACCAGCCGGGGTTGAGCTCGAACGAGAAGGAGTACAGGTGCGACGGCACGTCGCACGCGCAGCCGGGATAGGTGTTGTCACGCCAGGTGCCGCCCAGTTCCGCGGCCTTCTCCAGGATGACGAAGTCGTGGTAGCCGGCTTCCTTCAGCTTGATGGCCATGCAGATCCCGGCGAAGCCGGAACCGATGATCACTAACCCTGGGTCGCCCACGAGGACCTCCTATTGGACTCTCTGTCCAATGTAGGCCATGCGGGGCAACCACGAAAACCCGCCACGGCGTCGTGGCGGGTCGTCCTGGGCTCGGGCCTACCGGAGGAAGAGGAAGGCGGCGACGCCGATGACCACGATCGCCGCGACGATCGCGATGATGGGCAGCAGGGGCGACTTCTTGGGCTTCGCCGCGGCCTCTTGCTCACGCGCGTGCGCGAACGCTCGGAAGGCCTGGGTGTTGCCCGCGGGGTCGATGTGCTGGTCAGACATGGCCAGCAGCCTAGCGTGATCGGCTGCGCCGTTTGTGCTGTTTGGCGGGATCTGTAGACAACCCCTGATGAGGAGACCACCCCATTCGGCGGATAGTTTTGAAGCATGCTCAGGACCCTTCTCTCACCCCGCGTGATGGGGTTGCACCTGCTCACGATCGGGGTCCTGATCGCGTTCATCCTGCTGGGACGCTGGCAGCTCGGCGTTTTCCAAGATTCGGGAAAGCCTCGCGCCGCCGCGGATCCGCAGCCCGTCACGGTCGCCGCGCTCGCTCCGGTGGGCGCGCAGATGAACGGAGAGGTCGTCGGCCGCAGGGTCACGGCGGAGGGCGTTTACGAGGCGGATCGCCAGCTGCTGGTGGCCGACCGGCGGGCCGACGTCGACGCCCCCGGCGGCAAGGCCTCGCAGGACGACGGCTACTGGGTGCTCACCCCGCTCAGGCTCGACGACGGCACGCTGATGCCGGTGGTGCGGGGCTGGGCCGCCAAGAGCGACGACCCGGCGGTGTCGGCCGTGCCGCCGGGCAGGGTCGCGGTGGACGGACGGCTACGGCCGCAACAGGGCACCGACAGCGTGCAGCGGCGCTCCGAGGGCCTGCCGGCCGGTCAGGTCCAGACGGTGTCCACGGGCGAGCTGATCAACCTGTGGACCGGGCAGAAGGTACGCACCGGTTATGTGGTGGCGCAGCCGCCGTCCGGTTCGCTGACCCAGGTCAAGGTGGCGCCGCCGGAGGTCGGTGGCACGCTGACCTGGCGTAATCTGGCATATGCCGCCAACTGGTGGATCTTTGCTGGATTCGCCGTTTTCATGTGGTTCCACTTCGTCCGCGACGCCGTACGGGCGGATCGGGACCGCGCCAAGTCCCCTCAGATGGCTCTGGAAGGTTAAATCGTGGAATCGGCACTGAAGCCCTTCCGGGTGCTCGCCTATGTGGTCGGCGTCATGCTGCTCGTGCTCTGCGTCGCCATGGTGCTGCGTTACGGCTTCGGCAACCCGGCCATGTCGAAGATCACCGCGCCGATCCACGGCGGGTTCTACATGATCTATTTGATCACGGTCATGAATCTGGGCATGAAGGCACGCTGGACGTGGCCGTACATGCTCGGCGTCATGCTCGGCGGCACGGTGCCGTTCCTGTCGTTCTACATCGAGCGCAGGGTGACCCAGCGCGTGCAGTCGGCGCTGGCCGCGGCGGAGGCCTGAACGGCCCCCGCCGGCCGGGAATCAGCGGCCAAGGCCACGCCTGCGGGCCCTCTTGAGCCGCTCGCGCTGCGACGGGTCGAGCATGAGATAGCCGACCACCGGGGCGGCGATCACGCCGAGGACGACCAGCAGCGTGATCGTCCCCCACCCGAAGATGATCAGTGAGAGCAGAACCGCGGCGCCCGCGCCAATGGCGTACTTCTGGATTGGCGACATAGTCAACTTCCTCCGAGCTTCTCCGAGCACGGAGCGCGCGCCCCGCCTCTTTCACATTCTGCGTCGTGGATCCAACGAGTGAGCCTATGTCTTGGTTCCCACTCGCGATGTATCTCAATGGCGTGCCACGGTTTCCAGCTCGCGGCGCAGCTCGTCGAGTGACGGGCGGTCGGCCGGGTTGCCCGACAACAGCCTGACCAGGATCGGGGCCAGTGGACCCGCCCTGCCCAGCGAGGCGCCCGGAGCGGGCGGCGTGCCCTCGACGGCGGCGAAGAGCGTGGCCCCGAGCGACCACAGGTCAGCCGCCGGGCTCTGGACGCCCTCGGGAGGCGTGTACGCGGGCAGGGTGCCCGACCTCAGCGACGGGAGCAAGGTCGCCCGGCCATGCGCGTCCATTAGAACGTTCCCTGGCTGCACACCTCCGTGGATCCCGCGCTGGAGCCGGTCCAGCGCGGCCAGGCCGATCGCGGCCACCTCGGCGGGCGGCAGCGGCCCCAGTGACTCGATGAGCGAATCCAGCGGCTGGTCCAGGGCCAGCCGTTCGAGCGTGTCGCGGATCACCTCGACCGGTGGCGGTCCCGTGGGGTGCAGCGTCGCCCTGACCAGCGACCTGAGCGGGTCCGGGCCTTCGGCAGGCGCCTGGCCCGGCGGCCTGCCCTCGACCGCGAAGTGCAGCGTGGCGCCCAGCGACCACAGGTCGGCCGACGGCCACGTGCTGCGGCTCGGCAACCCGAACCCGGTCAGCACCGCCCGGCCTGTCCTGGTGAGCAGCACATTGCTGGGTTCGACGTGCCCGTGCACGATCGCCGCCGCGTGCGCGGCCGTGAGCGCGGACAACACGCCGGCGCCGACCCTGGCCGCCTGCATGACGGGGAGGGGGCGGCGCGAGCGCACGGTCTGCTCCAGCGACGACCCCGAGACGAACTCCATGACCACCCACGGCGCATCGTCCTCGACCACCACGTCGAGCACCCGCACGATCGAGCCGTGCCGGAGCTCCATCGCTCGGCGCGCCCGGTGCAGCGCCGCGTCACGTAGCTCGGGGGGGATCCGCAGCTGCCTGACCGCGACGTCGCGGTGTCCCTGCTCGTCGAAGGCCAGGCGCACAGAGCCCGCGCCCAAGGGGTTGAGCAGCCGGTATCTTCCGGCTAGCTTCCTGGTCTCTCCCATTTCGAGGTGCACGATAGCCTCCGTCCGCACCCCCTGGCCATCACGCCCTGTTCATGGCCTCACTTCGTGAGGCGGGTTCGGTCGCCAGACGCCGCCGCCTTCCCCCGCTCTGGTCGCTACGCTCCCGCCGCTCCTCCAGGCGACGGCACTCCCTCACCGCCGGCCAGCCAGGCTTCGTGCGCGTCGTGCAACCTGCGCCAGAGTTTGTCCTTCTCCTCGGCGCTCACGTCGTCCAGCGGCAGTGCGAACACGTCCGCCAGCGCCGCGTAATAGTCGCGTGCCGTGCTCAGCGTGACCGAGTTGGCGCCGACGCCGATGCGGGACAGGACGAGCCCGCGCAGGCTGTCCACACCCCAGGCGTCCCGCCGCTGAACCGCGGCCACCCGGACGAATCCGGACGTCGGGGACGTGGTCAGATCGCGGTGCATCTCCACGAACGCGGACATGTCCGTCGGGGCCGGATCGAAATCCATGCCTTGGAACGAACCACTCGGATCGTGGTCGAACCGCCAGCCGCCGGGCGCGATCTCCGACGGGCGCAGGACGTACTCGAAGGGTCCCTGCCGGTACGTGCCCGCTACCAGCGGCAGCGGCTCGTGCAGCGCGTCACCGAGACCGAGGTCCACCAGCCACTCGCCGCCAGGATTGTCGCCGGACGGCAGGCCGCGCACGGTGAGCACCAGGTGGTTGGCGGTGATGCCGGGCTCGCCGCCCCGGTTCTGCACGCCGCCGACGTGCCTGGTCACGTCGTAGCCGAGCGCCATCGCGAGCGCGGAGAAGGCGCCGTTGAGGTGGAAGCAGTAGCCGCCCCGGCCCCTGATGATGCGCTCGGCGGATTCGAGGGGATCGACGGTGGTGGGGCGGCCCAGCCAGATCTCCAGGGCCTCGTACGAGACCTTCTCGATGTGCGCGATGTGCAGCGCGCGCAGGTTCTCTGCGCTGACGGGGGCGTTGAGGAGGCTGGGCAGGCCGATTCGGCGGAGGTATCCGGCAGTGTTCACCGCCCAAGTCTGCACCGTATGTGCACACTAAGGAGGTAGTCGCCTGCACAGGGCGCTTCTAGTCTTTCGTACGTGGCAGAGCAGCGACGCATCCTCGTGGTCGAGGACGATGAGACGATCGCGCTTGCCGTACGGAATCGGCTGGCCGCCGAGGGCTTCGACGTCAGAGTGGCCGGCGATGGGCAGGACGCCCTCATCCAGTACGGCAAGGCGGACCCCGACCTGGTGATCCTCGACCGGCTGCTGCCGGGCATCGACGGGCTGGAGGTGTGCCGCCGGATGCAGGCGGCCAGGCCGGTGCCGGTGCTCATGCTGACCGCGCTCGGCGAGGAGACCGACGTGCTGGTCGGACTCGGGGTGGGGGCCGATGACTACCTGGCGAAGCCGTTCAGCATGCGTGAGCTGGTGGCCCGGATCCACGCGTTGCTGCGCAGGGTGGAGCGGGCGGCCCAGCTCGCCGTCGAGGACACCGTGATCAGAGTGGGCGAGGTGGAGATCGACACCGCCGCCCGCCGGGTGTTCGTGCGCGGGATCGAGGCGCAGCTCACCAGGACCGAGTTCGACCTGCTGCGCCGCCTGGCCGAGCGGCCCGGGCAGGTCTTCGAGCGCGACCGGCTGCTGGCCGATGTATGGGGCTTCTCCGAGGCCGCCGCGACCAGGACCGTGGACAGCCACGTCCGGGCGTTACGCCGCAAGCTGGGCTCCGACGTGGTGCGGACCGTGCACGGCGTCGGCTACGCGCTGGTGCGGCAATGAGGCCGCTCGACTTCCTCGGCCGGATCAAGGTCAAGCTCGGCATCGTGATCGTGCTGGCCGTGGGGACGGCCTTCGTCGTGAACGAGGTCGGCCTCAACTCCGGGCTGTCCCGCGAGGTACGCATCGCGGTCGCCGTCGTCCTGGCGTTGATCATGGTGCAGGTCCTGGCCATGGGCATGACCAAGCCGCTGCGCCAGATGGCCAGCGCCGCGCAGACGATCGCCAAGGGCCGCTACGGGCTGCGGGTCAGCGCCACCTCGCGGGATGAGGTGGGCGAGCTGGCCAGGGCGTTCAACGCGATGGCGGCCGACCTCGGCGAGGTGGACAGACAGCGCCGCGAGCTCGTCGCGAACGTCAGCCACGAGCTGCGCACCCCGATCACCGGGCTGCGTGCCGTACTGGAGAACGTCGTGGACGGCGTCTCCGCGCCCGACCCCGTCACCATGCGGACCGCGCTCGCCCAGACCGAGCGCCTCGGGCGGCTCGTGGCGCAGCTGCTGGACCTGTCGCGGCTGGACTCGGGGGCACGGCTCATCGAGGCCGAGGCCATCGAGGTGGCGCCGCTGATCGAGCAGGCCGTGCGCGAGGCGGCGCTGGCCCGCGAGGACGTCGTGATCCGGGCCGAGGTGCCGGGCGATCTGGCGGTGAGGGCCGATCCCGACCTGCTCGCGCAGGTCCTCGCCAACCTCCTCGACAACGCGGTACGGCACAGCCCCCCGAACGGGGTGGTGACCGTGAACGGGGCGGCGGAGGGGTCCGGGGTGCGGATGATCGTCGCCGACCTGGGGCCGGGGATCCCGGTCTCGGCCAGAGGGCGCGTCTTCGAGCGCTTCTCCCGGCTGGACGCGGGGCGGGCGGCCGACTCCGGGGGTGCGGGGCTGGGGCTCGCCATCGTGAAGGAGATCGTCGAACTGCACGGGGGTTCCATTCGCATCGACGATGGTGCGGGGTGCCGCATGGTCGTCGATTTACCAGGGAGGACGACGATGGCTGACGCGCCGTTAGAGGCGGAGCAGCAGCAGCCGGCGCAGGACACGCGGCCGGATCCGGCCGCGGTGCCTCGCGAGGGGGACGCCGTGACGGGGTCCGGTGCTTCGGCTGCCGGGCTCGTCGCATCAGCGCCCCGCCCGATGACCGCGGGGGCGGATCCGGACAGGCTCACGGTGGCAGGCGCCGGCCCGGACGGACTCTCGATGGCAGGCGCCGGCGCGGACCGGGACGCGGCGGCAGGCGCCGGCTCGGACGAGGGCGCGGCGGCGGGCGCCCGTCCGCAGGGGGTCGCGGTGGCGGACGGCGGGGCCGCGAACGCCGGGCGTGCTGCGAACGTCGCAGGCGCCTCGAACGACCCGAGCGCCCCGAACGACGGCGCCGTCGAGGCCGGTCTCGTCGCGGCCACCGCGATGGCGGAAGGTCACGCCGCAGGCACGGCCGATCGTCGTGCATTCGCCGGGGCGGCGCTGGTCACGCCGATGCCGCTGTCGCCGGGCAACGCGTTGGCCAGGATGATCGGTGGTGGCGTGATCGGGGTGCTGATCGGCTTCCTGGTCGGCATGTTCGCCGCCGTGCTGGTCAGCCTGACCGTCGGGGATGGGATGGCGTTGGTCACGCTCGTCATGAGCACCGCGATCATGGGGGCGATCGGCGCGGCCATGGGCGCCGGCTCGGCACGCCGGGCGGCGGCTACGGCCTACCAATCGGCCTACCATGCGGCCACCCAGCCCATGGCACAGGCAGGCCATGCGATGGCGCCGGTGCCGGGTCAGGCGGCAGGCCAGATGGCGGGTCAGCCAGGCATCCAGGCGGCAGGGCAGGTGGCGAGTCGCCCAGGCATCCAGGCCGGTCAGGGGACAGGGCAGGTGGCGAGCCGGCCAGGCATCCAGGCGGCAGGACAAGTGGCGGGCCGGACAGAGACCCAGGCGGGAGGCCGGTTGGTGGCGCAGGCGAGCGGCGAGCCCATCAGGCAGACGGCCGGACAGGTAACCGGCCAAGGAGCAGGGCAGCCCGTGGGCCAAAGGGCAGTGCACGCGAGGCAGGCGGGCGACCCGTACCGGGGCCAGCCGACCGAGCCGTACCGGGGGCAGGCGCCACCGCCGCCGTACGTGCCGCCGCCGTTGTTCCCGAGGCCCGAGTTGCCCGAGCCGCCCCGATGGTTGTTGCCCGCCGCGGCCGGTGCCGGGGTGTTCGCGGCGGTCGCGTTGCCCGAGGCGCAGGTCGGGCTGGGCATCGTGCTGGTGTCCATGGTGCTGGGCGCGGCGGCACTGCCGGCGGTGGCACGGCGGATGACGCCGTGGACGGTGGCGTTCGGACTGATGGCGTACTGGCTGATCGCCATGGCGGCGGTGCGCGACGCCGACTGGCTGGTGGCGATCCTGCTCGTGGCGGGAGCCGGGCTGGGCGCGCTGGCCGTGTCGGGGGCGGGTGGCGGGTGGCTGGGCGTGATCAGGGGCGGCGTGTCCGTGCTGCTGGCGCTGGGCCCCGTGCCGTGGTTCCTGGCCGTCCCGATGAAGAAGCTGACGGCCAGGCGGCGCATCATGCCGATGCTCGCCGCACTGGGCATCACGGCGGTGCTGCTGCTGGTGTTCGGGCTGCTGTTCAGCTCGGCGGACGCGGTGTTCGCCTCCTACGTGGAGCGGCTGACCGCGGCGCCGGACTGGGCGGAGTCGGCGCCGGTGCGGATCTTCCTGTTCGCGGTCTTCGCCGTGCTGCTGGCGGCCGTGGTGCTGGTCGCGCTCCGGCCGGTGGTCGACCCCGTGGGCCCGGAAACCAAGTTCACGGTGAGCAAGAGCGTCTGGATGGTCCCGCTCACGGCGGTGAACCTGCTGTTCGCGTCGTTCGTGGCCGTGCAGATCACGGCGCTGTTCGGCGGCAACACGTGGGTGCTGAAGACGGCGGGGTTGACCTACGCGGAGTACGCCAGGGAGGGGTTCTTCCAGCTCGTGGTGGTCAGCATGTTCGTGCTCGGCATCGTCGCGGTGGCCGGCGGGCTGCTCAGGACCGAACGCCGCGAGCGCTGGATGCTGGCCTGCCTGCTCGGCGTGCTCTGCGGGCTGACGATGGTGGTGCTGGCCTCGGCCCTGCACCGCATGAACCTCTACACCGAGGCCTACGGCCTGTCCAGGCTGCGGATCAGCGTGCAGGCCACGGTCTGGTGGCTCGGCGCGGTGTTCGCGCTGGTGCTGCTGGCCGGGGCGGTACGCCTCGCGGGCCGCGGCTCCGGCTGGCTGCCGCGGACGATCGTCCTGGTCACCGGGATCGGCCTGGGCGCGTTCGCGATCGTGAACCCCGACCTGCGAGTCGCGTATACGCAGGTGGAGGAGCGCGGCGTCGCCAAGATGGACTCCGACTACCTGGGGGACCTCGGCGCGGAGGCGGTACCGGCCCTGGACCGGCTGCCGGAGCCGCAGCGCAGCTGCGTGCTGGCCGACGTCGTCAGGGCCAACGGGCTGGATCGGCCCGACCCGTGGAACGGCTGGAACGTGGCCCGCGCCCAAGCCCGCGATCTGCTGGCCGCCAAGCCGATCGACAAGTCGGCCGTCTGCGCGGGGGTGTCGTCGCGCTCTGATTGAATCTTGAGGTGAGGTTCGACGTAGTCATCAGCGGTGGGCGGGTGCTCGACGGGACGGGCGGCCCGCCGTACCGGGCGGACGTGGCGATCAGCGGCGATCGGATCGCGGCGGTCGGCCGGCTGGACGGTGCGCAGGCGGAGACCGTGATCGACGCGGCGGGACGGTTCGTCGCGCCGGGTTTCGTGGACTGCCACGCCCACGGCGACGCGGCCGTCTTCGACCCGGCGGTGCAGCAGGCGGCGCTGCGGCAGGGGGTGACGACGTTCGTGCTCGGGCAGGACGGGCTGTCCTTCGCGCCCGGGTCGGCCGAGACCGTCGCGTACGCGTCACGCTACTTCGCCGCCGTCAACGGACCGCCCGCCGAACGCCCCCCGTCGGGCGCCGGATCGGATGAGCGCATGCTGCCGTTCGACGGACCCTTGAGCGTCGGCGAGTTGCTCGCCTCCTACGACCGCGCGGTGGCGCTCAACACCGCCTACCTGCTCCCCCACGGCACCATCCGCTACGACGTCATGGGCCCGTCCCCGGATCCGGCCGCGCCGGACGACCTGGCGAAGATGCTCCGGCACGTCGAGCGCGGCCTGTCGGAGGGCGCGGCCGGGCTGTCCAGCGGGCTCGAATACCTGCCGGGCCGCTACGCCACCGCCGAGGAGCTGGCCGCGTTGTGCGAGCCGCTCGGCGGTCTCCCGTACGTCACCCACATGCGGGCCTACGGCGCCATGGCCGGTCTGGGCATGGCCGAGGTCGTCGAGATCGCCGGCCGCTCCGGCGCCGCCGCGCACGTCTCCCACCTGCACGGGCCTGCCGACGTGCTGCTGCCGCTGGTCGAGGACGCGCTGGCCAAGGACGTCGACCTGACCTTCGACACCTACCCCTACCTGCGGGGCAACACGATCCTGGCCATGTACGCGCTGCCGCCGTCCGTGCCGGGTGCCGAGCCCGACCGCGCACTGGAGATGATCGCCTCCGGGGAGTTGGACGGCTGGTGGGCGACGCTGGCCGACGCGTGGCCCCGGCTGACCGTCTCGCATGCCCCCGGCATGGAGTGGACCGAGGGTCTGACCATGGTGGCGGCGGCCGAGCGGGCCGGAGTCGAGCCGGGCGAGCTCTGCAGCCGCCTCCTGACGGAGACGCGCCTGGAGGCGGGGGTAGTGTTCGCCCGCCCTGACGAGGGGCCTGAGGGCGAGGAGTCCGTACGCCGGATGCTGCGCCATCCCTCGCACACCGGCGGCTCCGACGGCATCTACGTGGGCGGGCATCCGCATCCGAGGGGTTACGGGGCGTTCGCCAGGTTCCTCGTGCGGCATGTCAGGGAGCTCGAGGACTGGACGTGGGAGCAGGCCGTCGTGCACCTGGCGTCGCATCCGGCCCGGCGGTTCGGGCTGGCGGACCGGGGGCTGGTGCGGGCGGGGTTCGCGGCCGACGTGGTGGTGTTCGACCCGGCCGCGGTTGAGGACCGGGCGACGTACGCGGCGCCGCGCACGCTCGCGACCGGCATTGACGACGTGCTCGTGTCGGGCGCGCGCGTGCTGGCAGGGGGCGAGCTCACCGGCGCCACCCCCGGACGCGCGCTCCGCTCCTGAACGTCGTTCCTGGTCATTGGGATAGGGTCGGACCCGGATGAAGGGGGTGCTGTGCAGTCCGTCCTCGAACACGCCGACCGGAGACTGTCGATCTTCGACGGCGGGCTCGGCTTCCCGCTGATGGTGGTGCATCGGGACGCGCTGGAGCACAACGTCGCGACGATGGCGGCCTTCGTCCGCGGCCACGGGCTGGAGCTGGCCCCGCACGCCAAGACGCACATGTCGGCCGAGATCGCCGCCCTGCAGCTCGCGGCGGGCGCCTGGGGGCTGACCGTGGCGACGCCGCGGCAGGCGCAGGTGGTCCGGGGCTTCGGGGTGGATCGGATCATGGTGGCCAACCAGGTCGTCGATCCGGCCGGGCTCGCCTGGGCGGCCAGGGAGCTGGAGCGGGATCCGGCCTTCGAGTTCCTGAGCTTCGCGGACTCCGAGGCCGGGGTCGACATCCTCGCCGGGCACGCCGGGGCGCGGCCGTTCCGGGTGCTGGTGGAGGTCGGGCACGAGGGCGGGCGGGCCGGCTGCCGCACCCTCAGCGAGCTGCTGCGGGTGGCCGGGCACGTGCAGGAGACGCCCGGGGTGGAGCTGGCCGGGGTGGCCGGATACGAGGGCGCGCTGAAGACCGCCGCTGAAGTCCGGAAATATCTGGACTCGCTGCAGGAAGCCGTCGAGTACGTCCGCGTCAAGAGCCCGATCCTCAGCGTGGGCGGCAGCCAGTGGTTCGACGTGATCGGGCGGGAGCTCGTCGCCGCCCAGGCCAGGATCCTGCTGCGCAGCGGCGCGTACGTCAGCCACGACGACGGCTACTACCGCGAGCGCACCCCGTTCAACCGCATCGACGGCGAGCTGCGCCCGGCGCTGGAGGTGTGGGCGCACGTGTTGTCCACCCCCGAGCCCGGGCTGGCGATCGTGGGCATGGGCAAGCGGGACGCGCCCTTCGACGAGGGGTTGCCGATCCCGCGCCGCGACGGCGTCACCGTCGTGAAGATGCAGGACCAGCACACGATCGTGCGAGCCGACGGGCTCAAGCCCGGTGACCTGCTGGCTTTCGGCATCTCCCACCCCTGCACCGCGTTCGACAAATGGCGCGTGCTGCCCCTGGTGGACCCGGACTACCGTGTCGTTGGCACGATAGAGACCAACTTCTAGGGAGATCGCGTGAAGAAGGAGCTCCGGACGAGCGAGGGCGCCGCCCCCATCGGCGCGTACTCGCAGGGCCTCGTGGTGGGCGATTTCGTCTACACCTCCGGCATGGGGCCGCTCGACCCGCAGACCGGCGAGATCGTCGGCGACGACGTCGCCGCCCAGACGCACCAGGTCATGCGCAACCTCGGCGCCATCCTCGCCGCGCACGGCCTCGGCTTCGACGATGTGGTCAAGTCCACGGTCCACCTGCAGCACCTCAAGCGCGACTTCGCCGCCTACAACGAGGTGTACAAGTCGTACTTCAACCATCCCTACCCCGTACGCACCACTGTGGGGTCCGAGCTGCTGGACATCCTCGTGGAGATCGACTTCGTCGCCTACAAGCGCGTATAGGGCATAGGGACGGCTCGTGGACAGTTCGGTTTACGTCTTCGTCGAGGACCTGCGCGGCGAGGGCGTCGAGCGGGTGCTCGACAGGATCAGCGGGTACGGCGTGGCCGGCATCACCGTCGGAGCCGTGCACCACGCCTCCCGCGACGTCACCCCGCACGGGCTGTCCAGGCTGACCGTCCGGCACGACGGGGCGCACTTCGCCCCGCCGGCCGAGCTGTTCGCCGGGCTGCGGTTGTCCCCGGTGCCCGGCTATCTGGAGGCGTTCGACGGGCTTCGGGAGGCCTGTGCGAAAAGGTCGATGAAGCTCCACGGATGGACGGTGTTCCTGCGCAACGCCACGATCGGCCTGGAACATCCGGACGTGACGGTACGCGACTGCTTCGGCGACCGCGGCTCTCCCGCCGACCTGTGCCCGGCCCATCCGGACGTGCGCGACTACGCCGTCGCGCTGGCCAGGTCGGTGGCCAGGCTGGGGGTCGACAGCGTGGTGGCCGAGTCGCTGCACTTCCGGCCGCTCAAGGTGCAGCGGTCGTTCGTGCCGCTCGGGCCGATGGACGCTTACCTGTTCGGGCTCTGCTTCTGCGACTACTGCATGCGGCGGGCCACCGACCTGGGTGTGCAGGCCGAGGTGGCGCGGGAGGAGTGCGCCGGGATCGTGGGGCGGGTGTTCGACGGCGACCCGCCCGCGCAGGGCGAGGTGACCAGGGCGGCGCTGACCGCGTACGCGGGGCCCGACGTGGTGGCCTACGCCAGGGCCCGCTCGGAGACCGTCACGACGTTGGTGTCCGAGGTGGCGTCGGCGGTGGCCGAGGAGGGCTCCAAGCTGGTGTTCGTGGACTCCACGGGCGCGGTCAAGGGGTACGCCGACGGGTTGCCCACGCCCGGCCTCGCGGCGCACGACTCCTGGCAGTTCGGGGTGGACCTCGTGGCTCTGGGAGACCTCGTGCCGGCGTTCGGGGTGCTGGCGTACGCACGGGACGCGGCACGGGTGGCCGACGACGTGGGCGCCTACCTGCGGTCCGTTGGCAAGGATCGGGAGGTGCGGGCGGTGTTGCGGCCGGGCCATCCCGACAGCGACTCCGCCGACCGGCTGGTCGCCAAGGCCCGCGGCGCGAAGGCGGCCGGGGCGCTGGCGGTGGACTTCTACGCGTACGGCCTGGTGCCACATCCGGTGCTCGATCGCATCCCGGCGGCGCTGTCAGAAGCTCTGTGACTAGGCTCTCTCGAACAGGCAGAACTCATTGCCCTCCGGGTCGACCAGCACCACCCAGTCGTCGTACGTCTCCTGCACGGTGGCGCCCAGCGCGGTCAGCCGGGCGAGCTCGGCGTCGGGGTCGGCGCTCTCCAGATCCAGGTGAAGACGGTTCTTGACGATCTTGCGTTCCGGCACCCGCTGGAACCACAACCGCGGCGGCCCGCCCTCGACCAGCACCGTCGGATCATCCTCCGGGTCGTCGACCCCTTCGGCCCGCAGCCGCGCCAGCTCGGCCTCGTCGTAGGGGGCCACCGCGTAGCCGTCCAGCACGGCGGCCCAGAACCGAGCCAGCGAGGCCGGGTGCCGGCAGTCGACCACGACGTCACGCAGCCGGGCCACCGGGCCTCCTCGCCTCGATGAGGAATCGGCTGGAGTGCGCGACGAACGGCCCTTCGGCCTCGATGCGCTCGTGCAACGCCCGCAGCTTGTCCTGGTGCCGCTCCACGGAGAACCCCGGCACGATCCAGATCACCTTGCGCAGGAAGTAGATCACCGCGCCGACGTCGCGGAACTCCATCCGCAGCCGCTCGTAGCGCAGGTCCACGACCTCCAGCCCGGCGGACTCGGCCGCCGCCCTCGCCCTCTCGGGGTCGCGGCCCGAGCCGTCGTGCGGCCCGAGGAAGTAGTCGGTGAGCTCGGTCACGCTCCACGGCCCGACCTGCTGGGAGAAGTAGGATCCGCCGGGCCGCAGCACCCTGGCGATCTCCGCCCACCACGTCGTCACCGGGTGGCGGCTGCTCACCAGGTCGAAGACCCCGTCGCGGAACGGCAGGCGCGGCTCCTCGTCGTCGGCCACCACCCACGCCCCGCGCGGGCGCAGCCGGGAGGCGGCCAGCTTGAGGTTGGGCGGCCACGACTCGGTGGCCACGGTCACCGGCGGCAGAGCGGGCAGGCCCGCCAGGATCTCACCGCCGCCGGTCTGGACGTCGAGCGCGGCCCGCGCCTCGGCCATCCGCCCGGCGAGCAGCCGCGCGTAGCCCCACGAGGGCCGCTCCTCGCTGGCCCGGCCGGCGAGCCAGGAGAAGTCCCAGCCGTCCACGGAGACGGTGCTCGCCTCCCGGACGAGGTCTTCGTACGTGTGCCGCATGTTTTGACCTTGTCAGCGGCCCGGCCCGCCGTTCAACCAAATTTCGTCATGTGATGCGGCTGCGTACGGCCGCGCGGTCGATCCGGAGCTGGTCGACGAGCTGGGCGACGGGGTCGGGCCGCCGCTGCGCCAGCAGGGTGAGCGCGAGCTGCCGGGGCGCATCCTCGGCCCTGGTCCGCGCCGTCGTGGCCTTGATGGCCTGGTTGATGGCCGCACGGGCGCTGGAGGTGAGCGCCGTCGAGGGGACCCGCGGGTGCTTGCGCGGCGCCGCCGGCAGGTCGCCGACCTCGAGGCCGAGCACGCGCAGCGCCGCCTTGTCGAGGTCGTCGAGCGCGGCCCGGGCGCCCTCCAGGTCCACGCCCAGTGCCCGCGCCACGTCCGGGCGGTGCAGGAGGCCGAGCAGCAGGTGCTCGGTGCCCAGCCGCCGGTCGCCCCGCAGCCTGGCCTCCTCGAACGCGGCCATGACGACCACATGGAACGGGGTCTTCTGCCTGCCGAACATCGCGAATCCTCACTTCCCGTACTTGGCGTGCACCGACTGCCGTGACATGCCGAGCGCGTCGCCTATCTGCTCCCAGGTCCAGCCCTGCTCCCTGGCGAGCGCCACCGACACCGCCTCGACCTGCTCGGCCAGCCGGTGCAGCGCGCCCACCGCCCGCAGGCCCATGGCGGGGTCGCTGGACCTGATCCGCTCGGAGAGTTCCGTTACGTCCACGCTGTCAGGCTAGCTTGACAGCAGCGAAATTGTCAATCTAGCCTGACAGCCATGGACGATATCTTGATCGTAGGGGCGGGACCCGTCGGACTCATGCTCGCGTGCGAGCTGAGCCTGTCCGGAGTCCGCCCGATCGTGCTGGAGAAGAGGGCCGAGCCGAGCGAGCTGCCCAAGGCCAACGGCCTGGGCGGGCAGATCATCGAGCTGCTCGACCACCGCGGCCTCCTGGAGCGTTTCAGCGAGGGCAGCCCGTTCGCCGGCCGGGCTCCGGGGTTCCCGTTCGGGTCCGTGCCGCTGAGGTTCGACGGGCTGGACGACATCCCCCTGCGGCTGGTGCTGATCCAGCAGCCGCGCATCGAGCGGCTGCTGACCGAACGAGCGGTCGAGCTCGGCGTCGAGATCAGGCGAGGATGCGAGGTGGTCTCCCTCGACCAGGACGCCGACGGCGTGACACTCGGCCTGGCGGACGGCCACGTACGCGCCCGCTACGTCGTGGGCTGCGACGGCGGGCACAGCCTCGTACGCGAGCGGGCCGGGATCGGCTTCCCCGGCACCACCGACGACTATGTGCTGCGGCTCGGCCACTTCAAACTGGACGGCGTCGCCGACCCCTTCAAACCCCTGGAGCTGGCCGGGCTGGAATCGGGCTGGAACCGGACCCCGCACGGCCGCGTGCTGCTCACCTCACTGCAACACGGCGTGCTGATCGCCGGCGTCCGGGAGAAGGGGGACGGAGCTCGGCCTCAAGAGGGCCCCGTGACGCTCGAGGACTTCCACGCCGCCGTGCGCCGCGTGCTGGGCAGGGACCTGCCTTTGGGCGACGGAGCTCGGCCGATCTGGCTGTCGAGCACGGTCGCGCAGGCACGGGTGGCCGAGCGGTACCAGGCCGGGCGGGTGTTCCTGGCCGGGGACGCCGCGCACCTGTTCCCCGCCGGCGGCTCGGCGCTCAACGTCGGCATGACCGACGCGGCCAACCTCGGCTGGAAGCTGGCCGCCACGCTCCGCGGACGCGCCCCAGCAGGGCTGCTCGGCACGTACGAGGCCGAGCGCCGCCCGGCCGCCGAGCGGGCCCTCGTCCAGACCCGCGCGCAGGCGGCCCTGGACCGCCTGGACGACGAGGACGGCGCCGCCCTGCGTGAGCTGCTCGCCGAGGTGTTCGCCTTCGAGCAGCCGGCCCGCCACCTGGCCACGCTGCTGCACGGCTCCGACGTCCGTTACGGCTCCGACCCGCATCCGCTGGTCGGCCACTTCGTCCCCGACCTGGCGCTGGCGGACGGCCGCCGGGTCGCCGAGCTGATGCGCGAAGGCAGGCCGGTGCTGCTCGACCTCGGCGGCGGCGCCGACCTCGACGATGTCTATGGTCGCGCTCGCACGGGGCTCCGCTGGTCACGCGAGCTGCCGCTCTCCGCCCCAGGCTCGCCGCTCCATGACTGGATCGACGTGGTCAGGGCACGTGCCGACGACCCGCCCGCCGACACGCTGCTGATCCGCCCCGACGGCTACGTGGCGTGGGCAGGAACGCCGGGCCTTTCCGAAGCGGTCTCCGCCTGGTTCACACCCAGCCCGGCTTGACCAGCCCCGACTCGTAGGCGATCACGACGAGCTGGGCCCGGTCGCGGGCGTGCAGCTTCATCATGGTCCGGCTCACGTGGGTCTTGGCGGTGGCGGGCGACATGAAGAGCTTGGCGGCGATCTCGTCGTTGGTCATGCCGGTGCCGACCAGCGCGAGCACCTCGCGTTCGCGCTCGGTGAGCTGGTCCAGGCCGTCGGCGACGACCGGCTCCTTGGCGCGGGAGGCGTACTCGGCGATCAGGCGGCGGGTCACGCTCGGCGACAGCAGCGCCTCACCGGCCGCGACCACCCGGACGGCCTGGATCAGCTCGGCCGGCTCGGTGTCTTTGACCAGGAAGCCGCTGGCGCCGCCGCGCAGCGCCTCGAAGACGTATTCGTCCAGCTCGAAGGTGGTCAGGATGATGATGCGCGGCCCCTCGGGCATCTGGCGGGTGGCGGTGAGGCCGTCGGTGCCCGGCATGCGGATGTCCATGAGCACCACGTCCGGCCGGTGCTGGGCCGCCAGCCGCACCGCCTCCGCGCCGTCGGAGGCCTCGGCCACCACGGTCATGTCGGCCTGGGCGTCGAGCAGCGCCTTGAATCCCGCCCGGACCAGCGCCTGGTCATCGGCCAGCAGCACATTGATCATGAGGTCTCCTCGGGTAGGGGCAGCCGGGCCTCGACCTGGAAGCCCGCGCCTGACGGGCCGGCGACCAGCGTCCCGCCCAGCGCGGCGGCCCGCTCGCGCATGCCGGGGATGCCGTTGCCGCTGCCGGACTCGGACAGTACAGCAGGCTTGGTCGCGCCGGTGTCGGTCACGCGCACGACGAACTCACGTTCGCCGTACTCCAGTCGCACGCTCACCGCCGAACCGGGGGCGTGGCGGGCGGCGTTGGTGAGCGACTCCTGCACGATCCGGTACGCGGCCCGCTCCACCGAGGGCGGCAGCGGGCGCGAGCCGATCCGCTTGCACATCACCTCCAGCCCTGAGCGCTCGATCAGCTCGTCGAGCCGGTCGAGCCCGGCCGTGGGCGAGCGCGGTGCGCCCTCGCGCAGCACGTTCAGCACCGAGCGCATCTCGCCCAGCACCTCCTTGGACGCTGTCTTGATGGTGGCCAGGGCCGTCCTGGCCTGCTCGGGGTTGTCGTCGATGAGGTGCAGCGCGGTCGAGGCCTGGACGTGGATGAGCGAGATGTTGTGCGCGAGCACGTCGTGCAACTCCTGCGCCATGGTCAGCCGCTCCTCGCTGGCCTGCCGCCTGGTCTCCTCCTCGACGGCGCGTTGCTGCTGTGCGCGGCGCTCACGGGCGATCCTGACCAGCTCGGCCGCGACCATGACGAGGAGGACGAACGAGGACACCGCCAGGTCGTGGAAGAGCCCGCGCTGCGGCTGGGTGGTGGCCCAGGGGTAGACGATGAAGACCACGATCGTGACCACGGCCAGGATCCACGCCACCAGCCGATGGCGCCGCAGAACCAGCAGGAACAACATGGCGATCGGCGAGACGAACACGCCGCCGTAGGGGTAGCCGCCCCAGACGTAGACGTAGGTCGCCAGGAAAATGACGACCGCCGTGCTGATCGGGAACTTCCGGTGCAGGACGATCATCAGCGGCCCGACCAGCAGCAGCCCGTAGGCGAACGGGTCGAGCGGCTCCCTCCACGTCTGCCCGCGCTGGGCACCCTGGGACAGCCCCACCTGGAACACGGCGGCGATCAGGGCGAGGTAAGGGGCGAAGCCGGACTTAGAACGCACGCCTCAACGCTAAGTCACCACCCTGACCAGCGCATCACCCTCATGTCGCAGGGGGGGCTACCACGATCGGCGTACCTGGTACATCGTGGGAATCATGCGCCGTGTGATCGTACCCGCAGCAGCAGTCCTCATCACGCTCGTGTCCGCCGCTCCCGTGGCGGCCGAGCCCCAGCAGAAGGTCCCGGTCGCCGAGGGGTACGGCGGCGCCGTCTCCACCGTCGACCTGGACGCGAGCAAGGCCGCCATCTCCGTGCTGAGAAAGGGCGGCAACGCCGTGGACGCCGCGGTCGCGGCCGGTGCGGTGCTCGGGGTCACCGAGCCGTACTCGGCCGGGCTGGCCGGCGGCGGCTTCATGGTCTATTACGACGCCAGGCAGCGTAAGGTCTTCACGATCGACGGCCGCGAGACCGCGCCGCAGGCCATGACCTCGACCTCGTTGGAGGGCATCCCGTTCGACGAGGCCGTCACCAGCGGGCTGTCGGCCGGCGTGCCGGGCACGGTCGCGAACTGGGACGTGGCCCTGCGGAGGTTCGGCACGATCTCGCTCAAGCAGGCGCTCCAGCCGGCCATCGACGTGGCCTCCAAGGGCTTCGTCGTGGACAAGACGTTCTACGACCAAACGGCCGCCAACGCCACCCGCTTCAAGGACTTCACCTCCACGGCCGCGTTGTACCTGCCGAACGGCGCCCCGCCGCCCGTCGGCTCGGTCTTCAGGAACCCGGCGCTCGCGGACACGTACCGGGAACTGGCCAAGCGCGGCCCCGGCTGGCTGTACGGCGGCCGGCTCGGCGAGGAGATCGTGGCCACCGTCAAGCGGCCCCCGGTCACCCCGGGAAGCACCCGCAACGTGCGTCCCGGCCTGATGGAGCTGTCGGACCTGCGTGCGTACCGCGCCCTCATGCGGGAGCCCACCAAGATCTCTTACAAGGGCCTGGACGTGTACGGCATGGCGCCCCCGTCCTCCGGCGGATCCACCGTGGGCGAGGCGCTCAACATCCTGGAGTCCTTGCCGGACGTGGGCCTGCACGAGTACTTGGAGGCTTCCAGGCTGGCCTTCGCCGACCGCGGCAAGTACGTCGGTGACATCCCCGGCGTCCCGCTGAAGGAACTGCTGTCCGACGGCTTCGCCAAGGAGCGGGCGTGCCTGATCGGCGAGCGGGCGATGGCCCACCCGGCCACGCCGGGCAGCCCTGACGGCTCGTACGAGCCCTGCGCCCAGCCCACCGGTAGCGCCACCCCGGTCGCGGACGAGGGCCCCGAGACCACCCACCTGGTCGTGGCCGACCGCTGGGGCAACGTGATCGCCTACAACCTGACCATCGAGTCCACCGGCGGCAACGGCATCGTGGTGCCCGGCCGCGGCGTGATGCTCAACAACGAGCTGACCGACTTCACGCCCGGCCCGGCCCCCGGCGACCCGAACCTGCCCGCCCCGGGCAAGCGTCCGCGCTCGTCGATGGCGCCCACGCTGGTGTTCGACGACGGCAGGCCGGTTCTGGCGGCCGGATCCCCCGGCGGCTCGACCATCATCACGACCGTGCTGCAGATCCTCCTCAACCGGTACGACTTCGGCATGAGCCTGCCGAAGGCGCTGGCCGCGCCGCGTGCCACGCAGCGCAACACCGAGCTGACGCAGGCCGAGGAGGCGTTCCTGGCCCAGTACCGGGACGAGTTGGAGGCCCGCGGGCACAGATTCGCCCTGAACCCGGAGATCGGCGCCGCCACGGCGCTGGAGCTCCTGGGCGGGGGCCGCATCCAGGCCGTGGCGGAGCCGACGCGGCGAGGCGGCGGCAGCGCGATGGTGGTCGTGCCAACCAGATAAACATCAACTTCTCGTAGTTCCCCACTTGTCGGCGATTACAGTCCGCGATCGTGTGATCACGTGCCACTCTGTCGCCATGGTCTGGCAAGGAGAGGTGGCGGCGCCTGCCATACCGGCGCCCCGCGTGGGAGACGAGCCCGAGTTGCTGGCCGCCGCGCAAGCAGGCGACCCGCAGGCGGCGCACCGGCTCGGCAAGCTCTACGCGCAGCACGGCGACCGCGCGGCCGCCAAACACTGGTGGGAGCGTGCCGCCGCGGGCGGCAACGTCGACAGCGCCTTCAACCTGGGCATCTGGCACGAGAAGCACGGCAGCCTGGAGGCGGCGGTCACCTGGTACGAAACGGCCGCCGCGATGGGAGACACCGAGGCCGCGACCAATCTGGCGACGCTTCTGCTTGAGCAGTGCGGCGACGTGGCGACGGCCAGGAGGTGGTTCGAGAGCGCGGCCTGTGCCGGGTCCAGGATCGCGGCCCGCAGGCTGGCGCTGGTGTGCGAGGACGCGGGCGAGCTCGGGGCGGCCCGCGAGTGGCACCGCCGGGCGGCGATCGTCGGCGACTCGGCCTCGGCGCACGACCTCGGCTTCCTGGCCTACGTGGCAGGCGAGGACGAGGAGACCGTGCGCTGGTGGGAGTACGCGGCCAGGGCCGGCCACGCCGAGTCCGCATACTGCATGGGCCTTTACCTGAACGCCGGCCGCGACCCCGAGGGCGCCGAGGCGTACTTCCGGCTGGCCGCCAAGAGTGAGCATCCGGGCGCCGCCTCCTGGCTCGGCGGGATCGCCCTGTCCAGGGGCGACCTGCGGACCGCACGGGCCTGGTTCGAGCAGGCCGCGAACGCCGGCCGGGTCGAGGACCAGCGGATGGCCGGGTTCGTGTGCGTGGAGCTAGGCGACTGCGGGGCGGCCAGCCACTGGTTCGGGCGGGCGGCGGCCGGCGGGGACGCCGAGTCGGCCTTCAACTACGGCCTGCTGCTCATCGCCGAGTTCGACGACCTGGCCGGCGGCCGGCACTGGTTCCGCCAGGCCGCGCAGGCCGGGCACCACGGAGCGGCGCTCGAGCTGGCGGGGCTGCTGTCGGTGGCCGGCGAGCTGGGCGAGGCGCGGGAGTGGTTGTCCGACCCGCCGCCGCCTGCGTGGGCCGGGCCCGCGGAACCCGAGCTGGCCGCGCGGGCCGAGCTGGCCGCGGCCGCCACCGGCCGCAGGGGCGGGGTCCCGCTGGACGTGGCGGCGCTCACCGAGGTCCTGGGCACCTGGGATGTGGTGACCAGGCCGCTGCACGACCATTCGGACGTGGTGGGGTGGCTGGTGCGGCGCAGCGGGGTGCACGTGAGCGCCATCGAGCACCTGGCGTCGGTACGCGGCACGTTGCTGCGCCCGGGCGGCGCGCCGTGGCCGAGCCCAGGCGAGATCCAGCACGTCCTGGCCACGGCCAGAGACCTGCGCAGGCGGCTCGGCGTGCGTTAACGCTGGCCGAGGTGGAACAGGTGGCCGTCGTCGTCCTTGAAGACGGCCGACCAGCCCCACGGCTCCTGTTTCGGCGCCTGCGTGAACTCCACGCCGCGGGCGGCGAGCTCCTCATGCGTCTTGACGATGTCGTCGGCCTGGAACAACACGTAGTTGGGCATGTCCTTGACCATCGCGGGCCACTTGGGGTCGGCCCTCATGATGACCAGCCGGGTGCCGCCGGCGGGCGGTTCGACCTCGATCCAGCGGTCCTCGCCGTACGGCATGTCCCTGGTGACCGTGCAGCCCACCTTGCCGCTCCAGAAGTCGACGGCTCGCTGCTGGTCCTCGACGTAGATGGTGACCTGGCTGATGCCGAGCGCCATTGCTCCTCCTCTGATTGTATCCGTATTGGATATAACCATCGTGGTGCTATCGTGTCAATCATGCTCACCGCCGCCGGGTTCCACGTGCTGCTCGCCCTGGCCAGCGGTGCCGGGCACGGCTATGCGGTGATGCGATTCGTCGAGGAGGTCAGCGGCGGCGCGGTCCGGCTGGGCCCTGGCACGCTCTACCGGACGATCAGCCGCCTGGTGGCGGACGGCCTGGTCGAGGAGTCCGACGACGCGGACCCCGCGGCGCCGCACGACGCGCGGCGGCGCTACTACAAGCTGACGCAGGAGGGCGAGCAGGCCGCGCGGGCGGAGGCCGAGCTGATGGCCCGCGTGGTGAGCGCGGCGCGAGTGGCAGGATTGATCGCATGACATCGCTACGTCCACAGGGGCTGTGCCCGCACCTGTTCGTGCGCGACGCGGAGGCGGCGATCGCCTTTTACCGCGAGGGCCTGGGCGCCGTGGAAGTGTTCCGCAACACGCTGTCCGACGGGGTGGTCCTCTTCGTGGAGCTGCAGCTCGGGGCCGGGCGGCTGCTGGTGAGCGAGGAGATGCCCGGCCTGGGCGCGCTGGCGCCGCCGACGCTGGGCGGCAGTCCGGTGCTGATCCTGCTGGAAGTGGCGGACCCCGACGCCGTGGCCGAGCAGGCGATCGACGCCGGGGCCCAGGTGGAGCAGCCGGTGCGGGAGACGTTCTGGGGCGAGCGGTACGGCGTGCTGCGCGATCCCTTCGGCCACCGGTGGGCGGTGACCACGGCCAGGGAGCAGCTGACACCCGACGAGATCGTGCGGGGCACGACGTACCGCCCAGAGGACTAGACGGGACTAAACGACCTCGGCGACCGGCGTGAACGGCAGGCCGAGCGCCTCGGCGACCGGACGGTTCGTCAGCAGACCGCCGTGCGTGTTGAGGCCGCCCGCCAGGCCGGTGTCGGCCTTGACCGCGTCCCGCCAGCCCTGGTTGGCCAGCTTGACCGCGTACGGGAGAGTCGCGTTGGTCAGGGCGTACGTGGAGGTGTTGGCCACCGAGCCCGGCATGTTGGCCACGCAGTAGAAGACCGACTCGTGCACCTTGTACGTCGGCTCGGCGTGCGTGGTCGGGCGCGAGTCCTCGAAGCAGCCGCCCTGGTCGATGGCGATGTCGACGAGCACCGAGCCCGGCTTCATCCGCGCCACCAGGTCGTTGGAGACCAGCGTCGGGGCCTTCGCGCCGGGGATCAGCACCGCGCCGATGACCAGGTCGGCCTGCAGGACCTCCTGCTCGATCGCGTACCGCGTGGAGACCAGGGTCTTGAGCCGGCCCTGGTAGATGGCGTCGATGGAGCGCAGGCGGTCGATGTTGGTGTCGAGCACGGTGACCTCGGCGCCCATGCCGACGGCGATCTGCGCCGCGTTCAGCCCGGAGACGCCCCCGCCGATCACGACGATCTTCGCCGGCGCCACGCCCGGCACACCGCCCGGCAGGATGCCGCGGCCGCCGTTGAAGCGCATCAGGTTGTACGCCCCCACCTGCGGCGCCAGGCGGCCCGCGACCTCGGACATCGGGGCGAGCAGCGGCAGCGCGTTGCCGACCTGGACGGTCTCGTACGCGATGCCGGTCGTCCTGGCGGTCAGCAGCGCGTCCGTGCAGGGGCGGGAGGCGGCCAGGTGCAGGTACGTGAACAGCACCAGCCCTTCGCGCAGCCGGTGGTACTCCTCGGCGATCGGCTCCTTGACCTTGAGCACCATGTCCGCCTCGCCCCACACGGCGTCGGCGCCGTCGAGGATCTTCGCGCCCGCGGCGAGGTACTCCTCGTCCGTGATGTGCGAGCCCAGGCCCGCGCCTCGCTGAACGAGGACGTCGTGGCCGTTGCGCACCAGTTCGTGAACGCCCGCGGGCGTGGCGGCGACACGGTACTCATGGTTCTTGACCTCGGCAGGGACGCCGATCTTCATTGTGGTGGTTCCTTTCGGGAACCGGCACACCGTCGTGCCGGATGGAGGGGTATCAGAGCCGAGTCCAGGCCTCGGTCAGCACGCCGCGGAGGACCGAGCCGATCTCCTTGAACTCCTCGGGACCGGCGATCAGCGGGGGCGCGAGCTGGATGACGGGGTCGCCGCGGTCGTCGGCGCGGCAGTAGAGCCCGGCGTCGAACAGTGCCTTCGACAGGAAGCCGCGCAGGAGCCGCTCGGATTCGTCCGCGGTGAACGTCTCCTTGGTGGCCTTGTCCTTGACCAGCTCGATGCCCCAGAAGTAGCCGGCGCCGCGCACGTCGCCGACGATCGGCAGGTCGCTCAGATCGTCGAGGGTCTGCTTGAACAGCGGCTCGTTCCTCGTCACGTGCCCGAGCAGGTCCTCGCGTTCGAAGATGTCGAGGTTGGCCAGGGCCACGGCCGCGGACACGGGATGCCCGCCGAAGGTGTAGCCGTGCGCGAACATTTCGTCGCCGTTCTTGAACGGCTCGAACAGCCGCTCGTGCGCGATCATGGCGCCGATGGGCGAGTAGCCACTGGTCATGCCCTTGGCGCAGGTGATGATGTCCGGCACGTAGTCGAACTTCTGCCCGCCGAACATGGTGCCCAGCCGGCCGAAGGCGCAGATGACCTCGTCGGAGACCAGCAGCACGTCGTACTCGTCGCAGATCTCGCGCAGGCGCTGCCAGTAGCCGGGGGGCGGCGGGAAGCAGCCGCCGGCGTTCTGCACGGGCTCGGCGAAGACGGCGGCCACCGTGTCGGGGCCCTCCATCTCGATGGCGCGGGCCACGCGGTCGGCGGCCCAGATGCCGTACTCCTCGGGCGTCATGCCCTTGACGCCGGTGATCTCATCTGCGCGGTAGTGGTTGGTGTTGGGAACGCGCACGGACCCCGGCACCAGAGGCTCGAACATCTGCTTGAACGCCGGGATGCCGGTGATCGACAGTGCGCCCTGCGGGGTGCCGTGGTAGGCGATCTGGCGGCTGATGACCTTGTGCTTGAGCGGCTTGCCGATCAGCTTGTAGTACTGCTTGGCCAGCTTCCACGCGGTCTCGACGGCCTCGCCGCCGCCGGTGGTGAAGAAGACCCGGTTCAGGTCGCCGGGAGCGAGGGCGGCCAGGCGCTGGGCCAGCTCGGCGGCCTTTGGGTGCGCGTAGGACCACAACGGGAAGAACGCCAGCTCCTGGGCCTGCTTGGCGGCGGCCTCGGCCAGCTCCTGGCGTCCGTGGCCGACCTGGACCACGAAGAGCCCGGCCAGGCCGTCGAGGTAGCGCTTGCCGTGGATGTCGTAGACGTACGATCCCTCACCACGCACGATGGTCGGGATCTCGGACTGCTCGTAGGCGCTGTGCCTGGTGAAGTGCAACCACAGGTGGTCTTGCGCGGCCTTCAGGACGTCGTGTTCCGGCTGCGTCATGGATATCTTCCCTTGTCTCTGAACTTCCCACAGTCTGCATGCTCACCTGCGGTTTGCCAAGCGAATCGGTCGCGGCATTGTGCATGAAAGTCGGGATCCGCAGAACCACTATGTAACAGCAACGAAATCCGCATGTAGATTGGCCAGCGGCTCATGCGTGTCCCCACACCAGGGGGCCTTGTGTGGTCCAATGAGACGCAAACTGTCCAGATTTTGCTTACCGGGGGACCCGTCCGTGACTCCTGATCAGATTGAGAGCGCCGTCGCCGGCTCGATGCCCCAGGCCGTCGAGGAGCTCAAGCGGCTGGCCGCCATCCCCTCCGTGGCCTTCCCCGGGCACCCGGAAGAGCCGGTGTTCGCCGCCGCCGCGGTGACGGAAGAGCTCCTGCGTTCCGTCGGCCTGCCGCACGTCCAGCAGGTGGCCGTCGAGGGCAGCTTCCCCGCGATCTACGGCGAGGCCCCCGCGCCTCCCGGCACGCCGACGGTCCTGCTGTACGCGCACTACGACGTGCAGCCCGCCGGCGACCCGGCCGCCTGGCGCACGCCGCCCTTCGAGCCGACCCTGATCGACGGCCGCCTGTACGGCCGCGGCTGCGCAGACGACAAGTCGGGCATCATTTCCCACATCACCGCCCTGCGCGCTTTCCAGGGCCGGTTCCCCGTGGGCATCAAGGTCATCATCGAGGGCCAGGAGGAGTACGCGGGCGAGCGCCTGGAGGCGTTCGTCGAGCGCAACCCCGACCTGCTGCGGGCCGACGCCATCGTGGTGGCCGACACCGGCAACCCGCGCGTCGGCGACCCGGCCGTCACCACGTCGCTGCGCGGCATGGCCGCCTTCACCATCGAGGTGCGCAGCCTGAAGGAGGCCGTGCACAGCGGCTCCTTCGGCGGCGCCGCCCCCGACGCGCTGGCCGCCCTGATGCGCATGCTGACCTCGCTGCACGACGACAACGGCGACATCCGCGTGCCCGGGTTGCCGCGCGGATCCTTCCTCGGGCGGGGGCCGTCGGAGGAGGAGTTCAGGAAGACGGCGGGCGTTGTGGACGGCGTGTCGCTGGTGGGCTCGGGGTCGCTGGCGGATCGGCTCTGGGCCTCCTATGCGATCACCGTCACCGGCCTGGACGTGCCGACGGTGTCCGGCGCCGTGAACGCCGTGCAGCCGGTCGCGCGCGCCCGCGTCACGGTACGCGTGCCCCCGGCCGGAGACCCGAAGACGACCGTGAACGCGGTAGTGGAGTTCCTGCGCCAGGTGGCCCCGTGGGGCGTGCAGGTGTCGTTCGGCGACTTCACGGTGGGCTCTGGCTTCCAGGCGGACTCGGGCGGAAAGGCGCGCGCGGCCCTGAACCGGGCGATGGAGCGCGCCTTCGGCCGGCCGCCGCGCGACGTGGGCGCGGGCGGCTCGATCCCGCTGGTGAACACGCTGCTGAAGCAGTTCCCCGCGGCGGAGATCCTGCTGTTCGGGGCGGAGGACGAGGACGCGGCGATCCACGCGCCGAACGAGCGGGTGGATCTGGAGGAGCTCCGCAAGGTGGCCACGACCGAGGCCCTGTTCCTCCAGGAGCTAAGCCTGCCCTCAGCGCTGGGCATCTAGGTCAGAGATGTGAACACAGCTCGAGAAGCTGCCGGTGGGAGCCTTGCGTGCCCTCCGGCAGCCGGTCGGGCAGGCACCACTTCGCCTCCAGGATCTCCAGGGGGTCGATCTTGCGCGTGCCGCCATTGCAGGCGGCCGCCCAGAGACCAGCACACCCGGGTGAGCAGCCGTAGCACTGTGCCCCCTTCGACGTGATCGTTCCCTAGAGTCTGGGTCATGGACTGGCAGGAATGGCATGAAGAATACGATCGTCCGGACTCACGCCTATCCCAGCGGCTGCGCGTCGTCCAGAGCCGTATCCGTCTGGCGTTGGATGCCGCGTCCCCAGGGCCGGTGAAGGTGATCAGCTTGTGCGCGGGACAGGGCCGTCAAGCGCGCCGTTGGGTTCTCCCCGCAGCTGTGCGCCGACGGCGGCACGGTGATCTGGACCCGCCATCGCGGGGCGCCCGACCTCGTTCCGGCGATCTGCGCCTGGTTCGAAGAGCTCGGTTTCGAGCGGGAATGGGTGTCGGATCCGGACGCGGGCTTCGGTGTGGGCGTTCATCGTTTCACCGGCCGGCCCCGGCCCCTGGCGGTGGGTGAGCAGATGTTCCGCTTCGCCAGTCGATGAGGGTGAGGAGCCGTTCCGCCTGAGCCACGTCCGCTGCGGTGAGGGCGATGCCCTTGATGAGGGCCAGCAGGTCCCGTACGTCGAGATCGGCGCGAACGGCATGCGCCTGCTTGGCCGCGTCCAGCAGCGCGGAGGCGGTGGTGAGCATGGACTGGTGCCACTCCGCGACCAGGTCAGTGCTCTGACCGTCGGTGGCGGCGAGGGCCAGGTCGCGTTTGGCGGTGATGTGCGCCATGAACAGGCGGAGCCACTCGTGGAGCGCTTCCGCCGGGGAGTCGGTGGCCAGGAGTGCCTGGCCACGTGCGCACAGCCGCGCGACCTCGTCGGCGTAGGCGGCCACCAGGAGGTCTGATCGGGTCGGGAAATGCCGGTACATGGTGGCGTTGCCGACCCCGGCTCGGCGGGCCACCTCATCGAGTGGGGCCTCGGTGCCGCGCTCGCTGAAGACCTGGGCGGCTGCCGCCAGCAGCAGATCGTAGTTGCGTTGCGCGTCCGCGCGGCGGGGGCGCGTTGCCACAGTCGCCTCCTTGCTAAGTGGGGAGCTCCCTGGTTAGTGTATCGGTATGGCTATAACTGGGGAGTTCCCCACTTACGTGGAGGGCGAGCAATGACGGCTGGCGAGGTGCATCGGCGGATCGTCGAGCTCTACCCGGAGATGATCGCGAGCGGGCACATGGACGAGGCCTTGGCGCTCATCGATCCCGAGGTGATCGACCATCGGGGCGGCTCGGACGGCGACCACTACGGGATCGACGCGTGGCGGGAGAAGTGGGAGCAGGTGCTCTCCGGGGAGAGCGGCTTTCACGACGTGTCCGTCGTCGTCGAGCAGAACGTCGCGACGGATGATCTGTCGGCCAATGTCTATCTCAGCCGGGGTACACACACGGCGTCGGGGCGGCGCTACGAGGTGCGGGGGATGGACATGATCCGGGTGCGGGACGAAAGGATCGTCGAGCACTGGGCGATACGGGACGCGGTGGCGATGCGGCACCAACTCCAGCTGGATCAGTAATGCGCGGCGCGGCGGTGGAGCAGGCGGAGGCCCGTTTCCACCAGGGCCCACCCCAAGCGAGTGCGTAAGGTACGCGTCACCGGTTCGGACGCTGGGGCCGCCAGGCGGTGGCGGGCGGCTTCGGCGCGGAGCTCGCGGGCCCGCACTCGCTCGACGTACAGGTAAAGGTCGGGATCCATCAGCTCTCCTTACCGCCGGGGCTCCACGATCGGAACGGGAAGCCGTACAGGTGGATGGCGACGTTCTCGCGGCCTTCCGTGTCGCCTGCCTCGCGGGCCGCCCGTCCGCGAGCCCGCCACTTCGCGGCCAGCTCGTTGAGCTCTTCGGCGAGACGGCTCAGCTCGTCGGGCGTGAGCGACACCAGGTACTCGGCACTGAACGCCGCGTCGCGCCAGGTCTCGTCCCACGTCGACTGAGTGTCGAGATAGGTCTCGTACAGCTCGTGCTGCTGGCGGGCGTGCATCCGACTCACGGCGGAATGGGCGGCGGCCCGCTCCGGAGCGTCGCGGAAGTCTTCGTCGCGGGTGGAAATGCTGGCGGCAGCCGGCTGCCACCATCGCTCACGGGCGTCGCCGCTGGCCGCCTCCGCCTCCTCGATGAGGCCGTGTGCGGCCAGCTTGCGCAGGTGATAGCTGACCAGGGAGACGGCCTCGTCCACCTGGTCGGCGAGGTGTGAAGCAGTCGCCGTGCCCGCCACGTAAAGGGCGCGGTAGAGCTTCATGCGCAGTGGGTGGGCCAGCGCCTTGAGCGTTTCCAGGTCCTTGACGCGACGGGTCTCTTCAGAGGCGGACATGCCACCATCGTAGATACAGAAGAAAATTTGCGCAACTTTTCTTTTCTATCTTGAAAAGCGCCAGCTGGTCTGGCTGTACTCGCCCTTGCGGAAGCCCAGCACTTTGGCCGGCCGCACCTCGAATACCAGCGCCTCCCCGCCCTGCGGGTGGGTGAACACGCCGTCCCCCACGTCGAAGTGCCACGCGCTGCCGTACTTCGACTCCCAGGCGGCGGCGAGGCCCTTGAGCTTGCCGGGGTCGGTGACACGCTCGGCAGAGCCCTCGACCACCACGTCGAGCCCTTCGTGCAGGGCGCTGGCGCCGGTCGTGAGCGCGCAGTTGCGGTTGGACTCCAGGTTTCTGGCCTTCTGCTCCTCGGCTCCGGTGCAGAAGTAGATCGCGTCGTCCTGCCAGACGGCCAGCAGCGTGGTGACATGCGGGCGGCCGTCGGTGCGTACGGTGGTCAGCCAGTACGTCTCCGCGCGTTCCAGCTGGTCGCGGGCCTGCTCCCAGGGGGTGGCCGTGGCGTTCGGATCACTGAAGCGGGCATCCAGTTTCGTGGTCGGTTCCATGGCATCTCCTAAGCCGGGCGCCTACGTTTGGACAGACCTACCCGAGCTCAGGAACTCATCGGCGGAAGGTGAAGCGATGGCGACGTTCGCGCTGATTCACGGTGGCGGCGGGTCCGCCTGGGAATGGCATCTGGTGGCGGAGGAGCTACGCGGGCACGGCCACGAGGTCGTGGCGGTGCCTGCCGGGCGAGCCGCCGAACGACTGGTGGGAGAACACCGGGTTCGGGCACAAGGACATCAGCGATCCGATCGCGTTGTTCCTGCACGACGTGCCCAGGGAGCTTGCGGAGGAGGCGGCCGGGAGAGGGCGCGCGCACGTGGGCAGGTCGCTGCGGGAGCCGTGGCCGCTGGAGGCGTGGCCGGACGTGCCGACCAGGTTCCTGCTGTGCCGCGACGATCGGTTCTTCACACCGGAGTTCATGCGCGGCGTCGTCCGCGACCGGCTCGGCATCACACCCGACGAGATCGACGGCGGCCATGCCCCGATGCTGGCGCGCCCCAAGGAACTGGCGGATTACCTGATCGGCAAGTCGTAGACACGGCGCACGCTGCTGCCGAGCCTGCTCACGTCGGCCCCGTACACGTGGATGGACACCCCCACCTCGCCGCTGGTGTTTCGGACCTTGTGGATGTCCCCGGGCGGGGCGAACCCGCTGACCTCCCCAGGCCGGTTGTCGGTGCGCCCGATCTCCAGCAGATGGTCGCCCATGTCCTGGTAGAGGGTCTCGTGCTCGATGCCGCTGATGATGCCGAACGTGCACCATGCCACGTGGTCGTGGATCACCGTCTCCTGGCCGGGGCGCCACACCACCGACACGATGGAGAAGTCCTCCTGGGCGTAGAGCGGGCTGGAGACGTACCCGTCCGGTGAGCCCTCGCGCTCTTGCGGCGTGAGGATGTCGAGACAGGGCAGGCGGTCGCGGAGCAGGTCGGCGACGGTGTACGCGGTCCGGTGGGGCTCGAGCCGCCGGGCCACGATGGCGGAGATGCCGGTCACGAGCGGTTCGAGGCCCGGCCGGGTCAGAGTGGTGGCACCCATATTCATGGTATCCCCCTAGGGAAATCGGATAATCGTCCTTCCCCTTCTACGGTCCTACGCCCCGACCGATAAGTCCAACAGAAGTCTTATGACTCATCGATAGATATGATTGATGAATGCTGGATGTCGTCCGCCTTCGCGTCCTCCTCGCGGTCGCCCGCAAGGGCTCGCTGACCGCGGCCGCCAAGGAGCTGCACTACTCGCAGCCGTCCATCAGCCACCACCTCGCCCGACTGGAGGCCGAGACCGGCGCCCGGCTCGTCCAGCGCGTGGGCCGCGGCATCAGGCTCACGGACGCGGGCAGACTGCTCGCCGAGCGGGCCGCGGAGATCATCGGCCGGCTCGACGCCACCGCCGAGGAGCTGGCCGCGCACGTGGGGCTGCGTTCCGGCCGCGTACGGCTGGCCGCCTTTCCCTCCGCGCTCGGCACCTTCATCCCGAAGGCGGCGACGGTGCTGGGCGACGCGCATCCCGGCCTGCGCCTGCACCTCACAGAGACCGAGCCGCCTGAGGCCCTCAGGCTGCTGCGGGCAGGGCGGGTGGACGTGGCGGTGGTGTTCAGGTACGACGACACCGCGCCCGAGGACAGCGGCATCACCATGATCCATCTCCTCGACGACCCCAGTTACCTGGTCTCCCGCACGCCCACGGATGGGGAGCTGGCCGGGCATGCGCAGGCGTCCTGGATCGCGGGCTGCGACCGGTGCCGCAGCCACTTGCTGGACATCTGCGAGAAGGCGGGGTTCGAGCCGCGGATCTCGTTCACCAGCGACGACATCGTGGCCGTGCAGGCGCTGGTGGCGGCGGGGCTGGGGCTGACGATGCTGCCAGGACTGGCGTTGCTCGCCCACCGGCATCCGGACGTGGAGGTGGCGGAGGTGCCCGGCTCGACCAGGCATGTGTTCGCCGCCGTCTACGGTGACCCGCCCCGCCCTCCGGCCACCGATGCGCTGCTGGAGGCCCTGCGAGAGGCGCTCAAAGAAACCCTTTGACGCCGCCTCCTACGATGGCCCCATGCCGGATATTTCAACGCTCGCCCTCTTCTGTGTACTCACCCTCGGACTGCTCATCGTCCCGGGGCCGGCGGTCCTGTACATCGTCACCCGGAGCGTCGCCCAAGGCCGCGCCGCCGGCCTGATCTCCGTGCTGGGCGTGCACGCGGGCTCGGTCGTGCACGTGGCCGCGGCGGCCCTGGGCGTCAGCGCGCTGCTGGCCGCTTCCGCCACGGCGTTCACCGTGGTCAAGTACGTCGGCGTCGCCTACCTGGTCTGGCTCGGGGTCCGCAAGCTGATGCGGCGGTCCGAGGGCGAGCAGGCGATCGAGCTGCGCGTGCAGTCGAAGCAGCGGCTGTTCTGGGAGGGGTTCGTGGTGAACGTGCTCAACCCCAAGACGGCGATCTTCTTCTTGGCGTTCCTGCCGCAGTTTGTCGATCCGCAAGCCGGGCCCGTCGGGCCGCAGATGTTGCTGCTCGGGCTGCTGTGGATCGTGCTCGGCATGGCCTCCGACGGCACGTACGCGATGCTCGCCTCGGCGCTCGGCGATAAGGTACGCCGCTCGGCCCGCGCACGGCGGCGGCTCGATGTGGGCAGTGGGCTCGTGTACCTCGGGCTGGCGGCCTGGCTCACAACCGAGAAGGCCTGACAAGCCAGGAAATTTCTGGCCCATAGTGCGATAGTGAGATCAAACGCTGATCGAGGGGACGGCACGTCCGGACGTACCTAATAGGCCTATAGGCGGACCCCATGGACACGCCACCGCACCGCCTCGGGCTCGAGCGGGCCGTCGAGGTGTATTCCGGTCACGATGACCTCGTCGGCGTGACCGGCTCGGGCTATGCGATCGGCGCCGATCTCGTGCTGACCTCCGGCGACGTGGTCGATCCCGAGGCGCCGTGCCAGGTGCGGGCGGCGTGGTCGGCGCGGTGGGTACGGGCCGAGGAGGTGTGGCGGGGACGCGGCGGTACGGGCGCCGTGCTGCTGCGGGTGGTCCAAGCCACGTCGGGCCGGGCAGCGGGTGCGTCACCTGAGATCGACGACTCGCCCTGGCGTGGTGTGCCTGGCATCGGCCATGTGCGCTGGGCCCGGGTCGCCGGCACGGGCGGCCGGGGTCGGCTGCGCGGCGTGGCCGGGGGTTATCCCAGGGCCGGGCAGCGGCCAGAGGCCAGGATCGCGCAGACGCTGTCGGGCCTGGTGGACCCGCCTACGGGCGCGGTGTCGAAGGCGCTGGCGGTCAGCGTGCCGGAGTCCATGCCGATCTCTCTCTGGGAAGGCATGTCGGGCGCCGCGCTCCTGGCCGAGCCCGCCGGGCAGGTCATCGGCGTGATCGTCACCGGCCGCGACGGGTACGCCCGGCGGCGCCTCGACGTCATCCCGGTGACCGCGTTGCTGAGTGACGAACGGTTCCGCGAGCTGGCGAGCGTGCCGCCCGGGCGGCTCGAAACCGTGGCCGAGGGCGACCCGTCGGTGATCCTGCCCGCTCTGCTCTCGCCCGCCCGCGAGGACCGGCCGGCTGACTGCCCCGACTGGAGACTGCTGATGCCGCGGCACGCGGTGGTGCCGTTCCTGGGCAGGGCGGAGGAGCTGGCCCGGCTGCGGGAGTGGGCCGACGAGCCTGGAGCGCTGTCGATCGCCGTACTGAGCGGGCGCCGCGGCACGGGGCGGACCAGGTTGGCGGGCGAGTTGTGCGAGGTGCTCGCGCGAGCGGGGTGGGACGCCGGGTTCCTGCCGCTCGGCTCCGTCTGCGGCGCCCTGTCCGGTGAGGCGGCGGGCCGGGCTGTCACGTTGGACGTGGTGCGGCCGACGCTGCTGGTGGTCGACCACCCCGAACCGTCCTCGCCGCTGGTCGGAGAGCTGGTGCGGCGGCTGGCCAAGCACGAGCACAATCCGCCCGTACGGATCCTGCTGCTGGTCCGCGAGCCGGGCGAGGCCGAATGGTGGCGGCGGCTCGACACGGCCGCGGGCGGCTGGCTGCGGCGGCTCAACACCGCGACCGTCCAGCTCAACGCCCGTCCGCTCACCCTGGCCGAGCGGACGGAGCACGCGCACGCGGCCATGAAGGCGTTCGCGCCCAGCAGGGCCGCCCTTCCCTGGCCACCTCCTCTCGACGACCCTGACTACGGTTTGCCGCTGCATGTCCACCTGGCCGCCCTGATGCGGCTGCGCGACGCAGCTCGCGGCGACGCCATGAGTGACGCGGTGGGCGGGCTGGTCGACCGGTTCTTGGAAGGCGAATACGAGCAGTGGGCGCACGTATGGCCGGGCGAGCGGGTGAACGACTTGGCGGCGCGGCACGCCGTGGCGGTGGTCACTCTGACCGCCCCAGCCTTCGCCGAGCTGCCCGGCCTGCTGACAGCCGTGCCGGATCTCCATATCGGCGCCGCGGTGCAGTGGCTCGGCCGGATCTTCGGCGAGGGCCGGCCGCTGGGGCCGGATGTGCTGGTGGAGCGGTTCCTGGCCGAGACGGAGGGCCTGGACCGGCTCGTGCGCGCCCTGCACGATCACGAGGGCCGTACGGCGCACCACCTCGTGCGGATGCTCGACGCCCTCCGGAGGTCGGCGGGCTCGGCGCGGGTCAGGTTGGCGCTGCGAGGGCTCGTGGCGGTCAGGATCGACAGCATGGTGGCGGAGGCCGCGACGGTGCCGGGGACGCGGCTGGGGGACGCGCTCAATGCGGTGCTGGGATTGTTCGCCGGTGATCGGGAGATCGCGCGCGTTGCGGCCGGGCTGCCGGTACGGCGGGACGCGCGGCTGGGGTTGCGGGCCCTCCACGTGACGATCGGTGAGCTGGCCGTGCGGCACCTGCGAGCGGAGGACCGGCCCCTCGTGCTGGCCGGTGCGCTGTCGGTGTTGTCGGAACGGCTGGCGGCCGCGGGCCGGGTGGGTGAGGCGGTAGCCGCAGCCGCCGAGGCCGTCGACATCTTCACCGCCGCTCCCCCGTACGAGGCGGCGGGCGCGCGGGCGGAGGCTCTGTACAACCTGGGTGCCTGCTTGTTGCTGGCGGGCGAGCCCGGCAGTGCGCTCAAGCCCGTACAGGAGGCGGCGGCCAGGTTCCGCATCCTCGCCGAAGAGGAGCACGGGGCCCGGTATGCGGGCCGCGCCGCGCGGGCGCACTACAACCTGGCGTGTGCGCTGCTGGGCGTCGGGCGGACGGACGAGGCCGTCGAGGCCTTCTCGGCGGCAGGCGGCAATCCCGAGGTCGCGGTGAACGTGGCAGGCGTCCTGTCCGCCGCCGAGCCGCTGACCTCGTTCGAGGAGCTCGTTTCCGCCGCACCGCTGGCGCCGTTCGAGGGTGTCGAGGACGGGCCGCCCACTGCCGCGCTTCCGGAGCTGGCCGCCTGTCTCACCATCGCCGCCACGACGGCCGTCAAGACCATCGCTCCCACGGACCGCGATCTGGCCCACCGCCTCCACCTGCTCGCCGCCTGGCTCCACGACCGCGGCAGGACCACCGACGCCCTCGTCCCTGCCGCCGAGGCGGTGGCGAGGCTGCGCGGCCTGGCGGCCGAAGAGCCCGGGCTGCGGTTCCTGCTGGCCACGGCCGCCGGCCTGCTGTCCAGGCTGCACGGCGCTCTGGACGACCTGGACGCCGCCGCGCGGTCCGCCGCCGAGGCCGGGCGCAACCTGCGTGCGCTGGCCGTGCTCGATCCCGGCGACTATCGCCCGGCGCTGGCCGAGCAGCTGCTCGACCTGGGCGAGCTCCTGCTGCTTGACGACCGCCCCGAGGAGGCTCTCGACCCGCTGCAGGAGGCCATGGGCGTGGCGGCCGAGCGGCACCCGCAGGCCAGGGCCAGACAGCTGCTCGGCCTGTGCCTGGACGAGTTGGGACGGCCCGCGGACGCCGTGGCGCAGCTGGAGATCGCGGCCGAGCTGTATGACGTTCTGAGCGCCGATGACGCCGCCTACCAGCGCCATCTCGCCGAGGTACGGGCCAGGCTGGGCCGTAGGCGAGCGGCCCCGGCGCCGGGTGGGCCGCGGCACTGGATGCTGGCGCTGGTCACCGCCCGGCCGGGCGAGGCAGTGGCACGGGCGGAGCAGCTGGTGGCCGAGCGCCGGGAGTCCGTCGAAGGCGCCGGCGAGCCGAAGCTCGAGGAGATCCACGCGTACCTGTCCGCCCAGGCCATGCTGGCCCGCGCCTGGGCGGACGCGGGCCGCGCGGCGGACGGGTTCGCTTTGGCCATGCAGGCCGCTGAGCTGCTCCAGCGGCACGCGGGATCCGACAAGCCGCACGTGCTCGCGGTCGGCCAGGTCGCGGCGGCACTCGGGCGCACGCTCGTGGGCCTCGGGCGGCACAAGGAGGCCGTGCCCCACCTGCGCACCGCCATCGAGTCCCACGGGCAGGCCGGGGCGAGTCCGGCGTCGGGGAGGGAGCTGGCCGAGCTGCTCATTCTGGAGACCGTCGCGCTGTCCCACGCCGCCTGCGCGGCGGACGCGGAGGCGGCGGCGGATCGGCTGGTCAGGCTGTACGCCGCACTCGTCTCCGAAGGCATCGAATCCCCCGTGGCCCTGGCCGGGGCGCTGCGCCTCCAGGGCGGCATCCGCTTCGCTCGGCAGGACATGGAGGGCGCGCTCAAGTCGGCCACCCGGGCGCTCGACGTCCTCGCGCCAGAGCTATCGAAGGACAAGCGGCTGGTCACCGCCGCCTGCCTGGAGCTGAGCGGCCTGTGCCTGGCCGAGCTGCACGACGACGACTCGGCCAGGGAGAAGCTGGCCGAAGGCACCGCGCTGCTGGCCGACCATGGCGCCGCGCCTGCCGATCTTGCGGACGTCCACCTGCTGGCCCTCGTACGCCTGGCCAGGCTGCGTGCCCGCGAGGAAGGCCCGGCCGCAGGGATCGTCATGTACGCCCGGATCCTGGAGCTGCGCCCGCTGCGCGAGGCCGACGTGCTCAGGACCCTCATCGACGACCTCTCCGCGTGCGTGACCGACCTGCCGGGGGACGCGGATCCGGCCGCGCTGCTGCCGTCGCTCACGGCGTTCACCGAAGCACTCGAACGCGAGGTGCCGCTGAGCGCCGACGACGACCTGCACGACAGGCACGCCCGCTGCCTGTCCCGCCTGAGCAGCGCCGCCGAGCAGGCGAACGACGCCGAAAGCGCCGTCCTGGCCGCCAGGCTGGCCGTTCGCGTGCACCGGGGGCTGGCCACCATCTCCAGCGCCTACCGGGGCCGGCTGGGCCTGGCGCTCGCCGCCCTCGCCAGGCTCGACAGCACCGATCTGGCCGCCGCCGAGCAGGCGATCGCGCTGCTCGACGACGCGGAGCACGGCAGGGACCTGACGGCCGCCCTCGGCCGGTACGCGGCCGAGCTGCTCGAGCGCGGCCGCCCTGTGGAGGCCCTGGCCCACTGCGAACGGGCCGCGGACCTGTGCGACGAACTGGACGATCCGGCCGTCGCCGCCACCGTCTACGCCCATCTGGGCGACAGCCTGGCCGCCCTGGACCGCCCGGACGCCGCGCTGGAGGCGGCCACCTGGTCGCTGGCCGAGCTGGAGGCAGCCAGGCAGCGGGGCCAGCAGCTGCCGCACGTGCGCGCCCAGGCGATCGCGGTACGGGGCCGGGTGCTGCGGGCCTCGGGGAGAAGGCAGGAGGCGCTCGCGCACCTGGTGGAGGCGCTGCAGATCTACACGCGGCTGCCGCGCCGGCCGGCCGCCGCCGAGGTCGCCGCGATGATCGCCGACGATCTGCTGGCGGGCGGCCGCGCGGAGGAGGCCGCCGAGTACGCCAGGACCGCCACGACCGGGCATGAGCCGGGCACGGTCAAACACGCGCTCGCCCTGCAGCGGCTGGCCAGGTGCCACATGATGCTGGGCGAGCTGACCGAGGCCAACGCGCTGGTGGAGCAGCTGATCGCGGAGGCCAGGCGGTCGCCGGACGATCTCACGTACCGCGCGATCCTGGCCGACTCGCTGGCCCAGAGCTCGGAGCTGCTGCCGCTGCTGCGGCTGGACGGCGGTACCGAGGCCGAGGCCAGAGCCCGTGAGGCCATCGCGATCTACGATGACCTGATGACCACGGGCATGAGCGCCGAGGCCCTGCACACCAGCCGGGCGGGGGCCAGCCTCACGCTGGCCGCCGCCCTGCGGATGCGCGACCTGGCCGCGGACGCGGTGCGGCCGCTGCGCGAGGCGGTGGCGGCGCTGGAGCGGTACGCGCCGGGCAACCCGCCGCTGTCCGGGCTGCTGGCCAGGGCGATGCTCATGCTGGGCGACGCGCTCATGGAGGCGGGCCGGCCGCTGGAGGCCGGCCTGGTCTTCCACCGGGGCACGCAGGTGACGCGCGACGTGCTCTCCAGGGCCGTCGCGCACGCCCGGCTCGGCTTCTGCCAGCAGGAGCTGGGCAGGGACGACGCGGCCGACGCCGCGC
The DNA here is from genome assembly GCF_052245935.1 of Nonomuraea sp. 3N208. Classification (NCBI taxonomy): domain Bacteria; kingdom Bacillati; phylum Actinomycetota; class Actinomycetes; order Streptosporangiales; family Streptosporangiaceae; genus Nonomuraea; species Nonomuraea sp. 3N208. The sequence continues at coordinate 84,641 of NZ_JBQQBR010000003.1, forward strand.
TGCGCGTCGCGGCGGGGCTGCTGCGCGAACTGCTCGCCGGCGAGCGCGACGAGGGCCTGGCGAACCTGCTGCGCGACGTGCTGCGCAGCAGGCTGACGCTCCTGGAGAAGGCCGGCAAGGGCGACGAGGCGCGGCAGGTCGAGGACGACCTGCGCGCACTCAGGACGTGATGCCCTGCACCGTCTCCCGCGCCCACCGGTAGTCGGCCTTGCCTGCCGGCGAGCGCACCATCTGCTCGACGAACGCGTACGTTCGCGGAACCTTGTAGCCCGACAGCAGCTTCCTGCAATGCGCGTCCAGTTCCTCGGCCGTGACCTCGACACCGGGCCGCGGCTCGATCACGGCCGCCACCTTGTTCCCCCAGCGCTCGTCCGGTACCCCGGTCACCACCGCGTCGAACACCGCAGAATGCCCCTTGAGCACCGCTTCGACCTCTTCGGGGAACACCTTCTCACCGCCGGTGTTGATGCACTGCGAGCCCCGGCCGAAGACGTTCACGGTCCCGTCGGTGTCAACGGTCGCCAGGTCTCCGGTCAGCAACCAGCGCGCGCCCTGCTCGTCGGTGACGAACGTGCGGGCGGTCTTGTCCGGGTCGTTGTAGTAGCCGAACGCGACCCGCCCCGACCGCGCCACCGTCCCGAGCTGCCCGGACCCAGGCTCGACAGGCCGGCCCTTCTCGTCGAGGACGGCCAGGTTGACCACGGAGTTCGGCTGGTAGCGCAGCCCGGTCTCCGGCGACGACCCGGCCGTGCCCGACGCCGTGTAGCCGGACTCGGTCGAGCCGAAGTTGTCCAGGATCATGACGTTCGGGAGCAGCTCCTGCAGGCGGTCGCGGACCGCGCCGGACAGGATGGCGCCGGTCGAGCTGATCACGATCAGCGACGAGACGTCGTAGGAGCCCTGCGCCAGCGCCTCGGCCATGGGCCTGGCCATGGCGTCACCGGTGATGTTGATGGTGTTCACTCGCTCGCGCTCGACCGTCCGCCACACCTCGGCGCTGTCGAACTTGCGGATGTACGCGACGCTCCCGCCCATCCACCAAGTGATGAACGTGGCCATCTGCGCGGCGCCGTGCATCAGCGGCGCGACGGGGAACATCAGCAAGGGTCCTGACGCGACCGCGGCGTCGATCACCTCCTGCGGGGTGGCGCGCGGCTCGCCGTACGGGTTGCCGCCGCCGAAGCCCATGAACAGGTCCTCGACGTGCCACATCGCGCCTTTGGGCATGCCGGTGGTGCCGCCGGTGTAGATGATGTACACGTCCTGCCCGGAGCGCGGCGGGAAGCCCCGCTCAGGCTTGCCCTGCTCCAGCGCGATCTCGTACGGCACCGCGGAGCCGATCGCCGACTCGCCGCCCACCGACACCAGGTGCTGTAGCAGCGGCGCCTCGCCGGCGACGGCGGCCACGCGCGCGTCGAACTCGACGTCGTAGATCAGCGCCCGGATGTCGGAGTCCCTGTACAGGTAGAGCAGCTCGGCCTCGACGTACCGGAAGTTGACGTTGATCGGCACCGCCCGGATCTTCAGCGCGGCCAGCATGCCGGCGATGTACGGGATGCCGTTGTAGAGCTGGATGCCGACGTGCTGGCCCGGCTGGATACCCAGATCCATGAGGTAGTGGGCGAGCCGGTTGGCCTCGGTGTCCAGCTCTGCGTAGGTGCGGCGATCATCGCCGCAGATGACGGCGGTCCGGTCCCCGATCGCGTCCGCTAACCCCTCGTACAAGTCCGCGTGATTGAACTCCATTAGGGCTTCTCCCGTCCGACGATCCACATCGCGAAGAACTGGGCTCCCCCGCCATAGGCGTGACCGAGCGCCGTGCGGGCGCCGTCCACCTGGTGCTCACCGGCCATCCCGCGCACCTGCAGCGCGGCCTCGGCGAACCTGATCAGCCCGGACGCCCCGATCGGGTTGCTGGACAGCACCCCGCCCGAGGCGTTCCACGGAGTGTCACCGTCGAGCGCGGTCGCGCCCGACTCGGTGAGCTTCCATCCCTCCCCTTCCGCCGCGAACCCCAGGTTTTCCAGCCACATCGGCTCATACCAGGAGAACGGCACGTAGGTCTCCGCCACGTCGATCTGCCTGCGGGGGTCGGCGATGCCGGCCTGGCGGTAGACATCGGCCGCACAGTCCTTGCCCGCCTGCGGGCTGACCGTGTCGCGGCTCGCCCGGAAGATCGGCTCGGAGCGCATGGCCGTGCCGTGCACCCAAGCCGGGGTGCCGGTGACCGCGGACTCCGACGACAGGACCATCGCGCAGGCGCCGTCGCTGGACGGGCAGGTCTCCAGGTAGCGGATCGGCTCCCAGAGCATGGGCGTGGACTCGACCATCTTCTGGTCGATGCCGGGGATCTTGAGGTGCGCGTACGGGTTCTTGAGCGCGTTGAGCCGGTCCTTGACCGCCACCAGCGTGCCGATGTGGCCGGGAGCGCCGGACCTGCGCATGTACTCGCGGATGTGCGGCGCGAAGTAGCCGCCCGCGCCCACCACCAGCGACGAGCTGAACGGCAGGTGCGTGGACAGTGCCCAGGTGGCGTTGGACTCCGACTGCTTCTCGAACGCCACGACCAGCACCCGGTCGTGCACGCCGCCCTGGATGAGGCTGGCGCCGACCAGCGCGGTGGAGCCGCCGACGCTGCCCGCGGTGTGCACCCGCATCATGGGCTTGCCGGCCGCGCCGAGCGCGTCGGCCAGGTACGCCTCGGGCATCATGACACCCTCGAACAGGTCCGGCGCCTTGCCGATGACCACGGCGTCGATGTCCTTGAACGTCAGCCCGGCGTCCTGCAGCGCCCGCAGCGCCGCCTCGCGCACCAGCCCGGCGATCGACACGTCCCTGCGCCTGGTCGTGTAGTACGTCTGCCCGACGCCGATGACCGCGCAACGGTTACCCATCAGGCCTCCAGTACAGTGACGAGATTGTGCTGCAGGCAAGGCCCGCCGGCGGCGTGGGCGACGGTGCGGCGGGCGTGGCCGTCGAGTATGCGTTGCGCCGCCTCGCCGATGCGGATGAGTCCCGTGGCCATGACGGGGTTCGCAGCCAGCGGCCCGCCCGACGGGTTGATCACCGTGTCGCCGGTCAGCTCCAGCGCCTCGCGCAGGATGATCTCCTCGTGCGGGAACTGGGCGTGCAGCTCAGCCACCTCGACGGGCCCCTTGCCGACCCCGGCCGCGCGTGCGGCGTCGGCCGCGGAGCCCGACCTGGCCAGGTCCCGCATGCCCAGGTAGTGAGGCTCGATCCGATGCGCGATGCCCCTGATGTAGGCGGGGTTCGCGGACAGCTCCCCGACCAGGTCGCCGGCCGCGAGCACGATCGCGGCCGCGCCGTCGGTGATCGGTGGCACGTCCGTCTGCTTCAGCGGCTGCACCGCGTAGTCCTCGCCCTCCGGCTCGGGCAGGTCGAGCGCGTACGGGTTGGCGCGGCCGTCTGCCCGGCTGCGGCGTACGATCTCGTCCAGCTCCTTCCGGTCCGCGTCGACCGCGGCGGCCTGGAGTGCGGCGTAGGAGAGCTGGTCGAGGCCGAGCGGGGCCAGGTAGTAGGGATCCAGCTGGAGCGTCATGATCGTGCGCAGGTCGCCGAGCGACGACTTGCCGAACCCGTAGACCAGTGCCGAGTCGATGTCGCCGTGCTGGAGACGGACCCACGCCTCGTACAGCGCCCAGGCGCCGTCCATCTCCACGTGGCTCTCCGAGATGGGCGGCCAGGCGCCCAGTGCGTCGAGCGCCGACACGAACGAGAACGGCGCGCCCGCGAGATAGTCGCAGCTGCCCGAGCAGGTGAAGCCGAACCGCTCCAGCCCGGTACGCTGCTTGACCTCGTTGATCACCGGCAGGATCAGCTCGGGCTCGGTCAGGCCGGTGTCGTGGGGGGTGTGCCGCGTCTGGGCGAACGCGACGATCGCGACCTCTCTCATGACAACTCCACGTCGGGCTCGCCGGTGGGGGCGAACCACCGGATGTTCGCCATGGACGCCGTGCGCTCGCTCTCGGGCACCCACACGGCCTTGACCCGCATGCCATGGCGTACCTCGTGCGCGGGCACGTCGCCGATCAAGGCGATCATGGGGATGTCGGCTCCGTCGAGCAAGATGTACGCCGACACGAAGGGCACCTCGGGGGCACGCGGGTCGGGCAGGTTGTTGATGGCGAACGTGGTGATCGTGCCGGTGTCGGGAAGTTCGAGCGTGTCGGGGATGGCGTTGCCGCATTCCGGGCAGGCCGCGCGGTAGGGGATGTACACCTTGGCGCAGTGGTCGCAGCGACCGCCGAGGAAGACACCCCGTTTGACGCCCTCGAGGAAGACGCGGAGCGCGCCGCCTGCCTGGAGGCGGTACTCGGAACGCACATTGGAGATGATCTGCGTGACCTCGGGGACGAAGTGTGCGATGTCGGTGATGTGACCGGAGGGCTGGTCGCGCCAGACCGGCCAGACCCGCATCCCGGTCTTCATCGCCTTCATGTGCTCGGGAGACACCGCGTGCACCAGCGCCGTGTCCGCGCCGTCGAGCTTGATCAGCGCCCAGGCGAAGGGCCGGTCCAGCGGATGGCCGTCGAGAGGCTCGTGCACCCACGTCCACGTGGTGACCGTGCCGGCCGGGCCGACCTCGACGTACTCGCCGGTGACCGGCTCGCCGGTGGCGGGGTCGTACTCGAGGGGCGGCACCAGCACCCTGCCCTCCGCCGTACGCGCGCCCACGATGCGGCGGGCGCGCAACTCGCTCAGGAACCGGCCGACCACGGGCCCGGTCGAACGCGTGTAACCGCCGGGGAACTCAAGGACGTGCTGAGCGACCAGCGGATCAGATGGCACGGTCGTGTCCCTCCCAGTACGGGGCGCGAAGTTTGCGTTTGAGCAGCTTGCCGTTCGGCTCGCGGGGCATCTCGGCGATGAAGTCGACGCTCTTGGGCCACTTCATCCTGGCCAGCCGGCCCTCCAGCGAGGCCAGCAGCTCGGCGGCCAGCTCCGGGCCCGGCTCCACGCCCGGCGCCGGCTCGACCACGGCCTTGATCTGCTCGCCCCACTCCTCGTCCGGGATGCCGAACACGGCCACGTCCGCCACCTTCGGGTGGATCATGAGCTCGTTCTCGATCTCGGCCGGGTAGATGTTCGCGCCACCAGAGATGATCATGTCGGCCTTGCGGTCGCAGAGGTAGAGGAAGCCGTCCTCGTCCAGGTATCCGATGTCGCCGACGGTGAAGTGGTCCTTGAGCCGGCTCGCGGCGGTCTTGGCCGGGTCGCCCTTGTACTCGAACTGGACGCCCATCATCTTCATGTAGATCGTGCCCGGGGTGCCGGTCGGGACCGGCTCGCCCTGCTCGTCCACGATGAGCAACTCGCTGATGGGCCAGGCCTTGCCGACCGTGCCCGGGTGCGCCTTCCAGTCCTCGGGCGTGGCCAGGGTGCCGCCGCCCTCGGTGGCCGCGTAGTACTCGTAGACGCAGTCTCCCCACCAGTCCAACATCGCCCATTTCACCGGGATCGGACAGGGGGCGGCCGCGTGGATCATCCACGTGAGCGAGGACAGGTCGTACTGCTTGCGGGTCGGCTCGCGCAGCGCGAGGAGCCGCTTGAAATGCGTCGGGACGAGGTGGGAGTTGGTGACGCGATGCCGCTCGCAGAGCCGCAGCAGCTCCTCGGCGTCCCACTTGTCCATGTAGACCAGCGTGTGCCCCATGTGCAGGGCCGTGCCGCCGAACTGCGTCACGGCGGTGTGATAGCAGGGCGAGGTGACCAGATGGGCGTTGGGCCGGCCCGGCGTGATGCCGAACAACCCGAGCAGGAACGTCATGAGCTCGGCGGAGTCGTCCGGATCCAGGCCGCTCAGCGGGCGTTTGACGCCTTTGGGCTTGCCGGTGGTGCCCGACGTGTAGTGCATGGTGGCGCCGGCGGTGCGATCGGCAGGCGCGCTGTCGGGCCGTCCGTCGGTCAGCTCGCTCGCCGCCCGGAATCCCGGCCCTTCCCCCAGGAGGAAGCGGCGGTCCGGCTCGATGGCCTGCGCGCCCTCGGCCCCGGTCGCGGCGAAGCGGGGGTGGACGATGAACGCCTTGGCCTCGCTGTCGGAGACGATGTAGGCGATCTCCGAGCCGGTGAGGTGCCAGTTGACCGGCGTGTAGTACCAGCCGGCCTGCATCGCGGCCAGGTAGAGCACCAGACCGTCGGCACCGTTGGGCACCAGGCCGCAGATGCCGTCACCGGGCTTGAGCCCGAGCTCGCGCAGACCGTGGACGAGGCGGTTCGATCGGGCCAGGAGGTCGCCCGCGCGGTGCTCCGTACCGTCGGGATCCACGGCCGCGATCCACTCGGGATCCGCCTGCGCGAGCCTCCAGAAACCGAGCGTGCCCATATGCACTCCCTACCTATGGCCTCACTCCGTGAGGCGGGCTCGGTCGCCATATGCCGCCGCCTTCCCCCGCTCTGGTCGCTTCGCTCCCGCCGCTCCTCCAGGCGACGGCACTCCCTCGCGGCGGCGCCGGCAAAAACAGGAACCTGTTCTCGTTCGCTGGTGGGAGCGTATCCTGGGGCCGAAGTGCGTAGCAAGCGCTTGATTAGATACTTCGGAGGCATCTGTGGAGCTCCTGCCGATCAGCACCCCCCACTGCCGAGTGGAACGCGACGGCCACGTCCTCATCGTCACCATGAACCGGCCGGAGGTCCGCAACGCGCTCTCCTCGGACATGCTGATCGGCCTGGCCTCGGCGTGGGCGTACGCGTCGGCGGAGCCAGAGATCAGGGTGGCGATCCTGACGGGCGCGGAGGGCACGTTCTGCGCGGGAGCCGACCTCAAGGCCATGGGCCAGCCGTCGTCGGACCCGCAGGTCCAGGCCAGGGCAGCCCAGATACCGAACTTCCATTGGAAGGGCCTGCTGCGCGAGGACATGCCCACCAAGCCGATCATCAGCGCGGTGGAGGGCTACGCGGTGGCCGGCGGGACCGAGCTGCTAGTGGGCACGGATCTGCGAGTGGTGGCGGAGTCGGCCACGCTGGGGTTGTTCGAGGCCAAACGCGCCCTGTTCCCCATGGGCGGCAGCGCCGTCCGGCTGCCCCGGCAGATCCCGTACTGCCACGCCATGGACCTGCTGCTCACGGGCCGCGCGGTCACGGCAGCAGAGGCCCTGTCGATGGGGCTGGTCAACCGCGTGGTCCCGGACGGCCAGGCGCTGGCGGCGGCCCGCGAGCTGGCCGACGACGTGGCCGCCTCCGGCCCGCTCGCGGTCCAGGCGATCCTGCGCACGTACCGGGACACGTTGGGGCTTTCCGAGCCGGAGGCCCTGAAGGTCTCCGACGATCTGGGGTGGCCGGTCATCGGCTCGGAAGACGCCAAGGAGGGCACGCGCGCCTTCCGCGAGAAGCGCGCGCCGCGCTACGAGGGCCGTTGAGGCCAGCGACGGTCCCCGGCTTCGGCCGGGGACCGTCGCGCTCAGTCCTCAGTGATGCGGGACAGCCGGTCGAGAGCCTCGCCGTACTCCTCCACCAGCCCGAACACCACATCCTTCGTGGAGCGGACCTGGTTCATCACCCCGATGATCTGCCCTGCGGGGAAGGTCGCCAGCTCGCTGGCGTCCGAGCGGCCGATGCGCCGCAGCGCGTCCGAGACCAGCATGAACTGCAGCGGCATCGGCAGCGTGCCCGGCGACTCCTCCGACTCCCACGCCTCCGTCCACTCGTTCTTGAGCAGCCGCGCCGGCTTGCCGGTCCAGCTGCGCGAGCGGACGGTGTCCCGGGAGGTGGCCTCCAGGATGCGGCGCTTGGCCATCTCCGGGGTGTCGGCCTCCTCGACCGTGAGCCACAACGAGCCCGTCCAGACGCCCTCCGCGCCCAGCGCCATCCCCGCCGCCATCTGGCGGCCGTTCCCGATCCCACCGGCGGCCAGGACGGGGACGTCCACAGCGTCCACCACCTGGGGGATCAGGACCATCGTGGAGATCTCACCGGTGTGGCCGCCGGCCTCCGTGCCCTGGGCGACCACCACGTCCACCCCGACCTCCACCTGCTTGAGCGCGTGGCGGGGCGTGGAGGCGAGGGCGGCGACCTTCACCCCGTGCGCGTGGGCCAGGTCCACGACGTCGGCGGGAGGCGGGCCGAGCGCGTTGGCCAGGAGCGCGATCGGGTGGCGCAGGGCCACCTCGACCTGCGGCCGGGCCGTGGCGTCCGTCCAGCCCAGCAGGACCTTGCCGGCGTCGGCGTCCGAGGACAGCGGCGGCACGCCGTGCTTGGCCAGGAGGTTCTCGACGAACGAGCGGTGCCCGTCGGGGATCATCGACTGCAGGCGGCCCACCAGCTCCTCGGGCGCGAACTCGGCGCCCTCGTAGGAGGCGGGCATGACGACGTCCACGCCGTACGGCTTGCCGTCCACGTGGTCGTCGATCCATTTGAGCTCCATCTCGAGCTCTTCAGGCGTGAAGTAGAGAGCCCCGAGCACCCCCATACCGCCCGCGCGGCTGACGGCGGCCACCACATCCCTGCAGTGGCTGAAGGCGAAGATCGGGAGCTCTATTCCGAACATGTCCGTGACACGTGTCCGCATGAGCCGACGATAAGTCGCGCACCCACTAAACTGCAACGCGTTCTACTCTAGAACCTTTGGTCGGTCACTCTGATGGAACGGGTTCTAACGCGGCATCCTGCGCCACAGGGCGCGGGGCAGCAGCCGCATGACCGCGAAGATCGGCCCGAGCGCGCGCGGCACCCAGACGGAGGACGCGCCCTCGCGCAGCGCCCGCACCGTGGCCGACGCCACCTGCCGGGGTGTGGAGGACAGTGGAGCAGGGGTGAGCCCTTTCGTCATCCGGCCGATCACGAAGCCCGGTCGCACGATCAGCACCCTGGCGCCCGACCCGTGCAGGGCGTCGCCCAGCCCTTGAGCGAACCCGTCGAGCCCGGCCTTGGCCGAGCCGTACACGAAGTTGGCCTTGCGGACCCGCGCGCCCGCCACGGACGACAACATCACGAGCGTGCCGTGATGTTGCTCGCGCAGCACCCTGACCGCGTGCAGCCCCACCGACACATGGGCGCCGTAGTTGACCGCCACGTCCCGCGCGGCGGCCGCCGGGTCGGCGTCGTAGTCCGCCTGGCTCCCCAGCACGCCGAACCCCGAGATCACCACGTCGAGATCGCCGACCAGCTCCACCGCCTTGTCGAAGACGGCGCCGTGCCCGTGGACGTCCAGCGCGTCGAACGGCAGGACGTGGACCTCCGCGCCCAGCGCGGGCGGGACGAACTCGCCGCGCACGGCCAGCACCACCCGGCTCGCGCCCTGGGCCACCAGCAGCCGGACGATCTCCAGGCCGATCTCGCTGCGCCCGCCGAGCAGCAGCACGGTGTCGACGGCGCCGAGAGCGTTCTTCACCGAAACCTCCGGAGGAAGCCCGGTCCTTTAACTTTAGGGCCGGGAGGAATCCGGACCTCCTGCGAAGCAGAACAGGGACAGTCGGATCGCCGCCAAGGCGATCCGGCTTCAACCCCGCGACGAACGCTCAATTTCGTCGTACCTCCCCGATAGATTGGCCGATCATGACGACACCACCGCGGATTGCCGAGGATACCGGGCATGTCCGGTACACCTACCGGCTTCGCGTGTCGTCCACCGCCCGCGCCGCCCTGCTGGCCGAGTGGGATCGGTGCCCGTGGATCTGGAACGAGTGCGTGGCCAAGTCCAAGCAGGTGCACCTGCACAACCGGGCCCACCCGGGCGACAAGCTGACCTGCGGCCCGGCCCAGCTCGACAAGATGCTGACCGAGGCCCGCCGGATCACGCCGTGGCTGCGTGAGGGCTCCTGCGTTCCCCAGCAGCAGACCATCCGGGACTTCGGCAAATCCCGTGCCAAAGCCCTGAAGGACATCGCCGAACGCCTGCCGATCCGGCAGCGGGCCGGGATGCCGCGCCTCAAAAGAAGGACCTGGCCGACCCGACACTGAACTACACCCGGCGCGGCTTCGGCATCAAGGACGGCCGCTTGCACCTGGCGGGCGGGATCGTGCTGACCGTGGTGTGGTCACGGGATCTGCCCGGCGAGCCGTCCTCGGTGCGGGTGTACCGCGACAGCCTCGGCCACTGGTACTGCTCGTTCGTCGTCCCCGCCCAGGTGCAGCCGCTGCCGGAGACGGGGCAGGCGATCGGCATCGACTGGGGCGTGACAGAGACCGCGACCACCACCAGCGACAACCATGACCTGCCGCATCCCGAGTACGGCAAGAAGGCCCAGGCCAGGCTGGGCCGGTACGACAAGATGATGGCCCGCCGCAAGCCCGCCAAAGGGCAGCCAGGCTCCAAGGGCTACCGCGAGGCGAAGAAGCTGCGCGCCAAACAGTACAAGAAGGTCGCCCGCCAGCGGGAGGACACCGGCCGCAAGTGGGCCAAACGCGTCGTCCGCGACCATGACGTGCTCGCGGTGGAGGACTTCAAACCCAAATTCCTGGCCAAGTCCACCATGGCCCGCAAGGCCGCCGACGCGGCTATCGGCGCCACCAAGCGCGCCCTGATCGAGATGGGCCGCAAGCACGGCCGGGACGTCCGACTCGTGTACCCGGCGCACACCACCACCGAATGCGCACCGTGCGGAGCGAGAACCAAGCACGCACTACCTCTTTCCGAACGTACCTACACCTGCACCGCGTGCGGAACATCCCGGCCCCGGGACAAGAACTCTGCCCATGTGATGCTGGTCCGGGCTGGTCTGAACCCGGCTGGTGCCGATCGCGTAAGACCCGGCAGTCCGCAGGACCGTCAGGCAGCGTGAGCCAGGAATCCCTCCGCCTTCAGGCGGGGAGCAGTCAAAGCCGGAGCCTCCTGGCCAGGTCGGAGCGGAACAGCCCGGCTGGATCGGCCTCGTCCTTGATTCGCCGCCACCGATCCAGCTCGGGATACATCGCCGCCATCATGTCAGCGCGCAGCCGTGAGTCCTTGGCCAGGTAGACCCGGCCTCCGACGTCGGCCACGCGCCGGTCGAAGCCGCGCAGCAGGCCGTCCAGCCCGCGCTGCCCGACGGGGATGTCCAGGGCCAGCGTCCAGCCGGGCATAGGGAAGGACAGCAGGCCGCCCGAGCCCGGCCCGAACCTCTTGAGCACGGTCAGGAACGACACCGTCCCGTGCGCCGACAACGACCCGACGATGTCGCGCAGGGTGTCCTCCGCGCCGAAGGGCACCACGAACTGGTACTGGACGAAGCCTCGCGAGCCGTACACGCGGTTCCAGCCCTCGACGAAGTCGAGCGGGTGGAAGAACGGCGCGATGCCCTGCACGATGGTCCGGCGCCGCGGCGCCTTGCGGTACCAGACCTCGTTGAACGCGCGCACGCTCAGCTTGTTGAGCAGCCCGCCGGGCACCCGGGCGGGCGCCCGCAGCCACGCGCCGGGCGCGAAGGCCGGCGGCTCCTTCCCCTCCGCACGCGGCAGGTGATCGCCTCTGGTGAGCACGCTGCGCCCCATCCTGCTGCCCCGGGCGAGCAGGTCGATCCAGGCCACCGTGTAGCGGTAGCGGTCGTCGGTGGCCGCCATGGTCGCAAGCGTCTCGTCCAGGTCGGCCGTGCGCTGCACGTCCACCCGCATGAGGGCGGTCTCGACGGGCACGCAGGCGAACGTGGCCTCGGCGATCACCCCGGTCAGCCCCATGCCGCCGACGGTGGCCCAGAAGAGCGGATCGCCGGGGCGCAGCGTGCGGACCGTCCCGCCGGCGGTCACCAGGGTGAGCGAGCGGACGTGCGTGCCGAAGGAGGAGTCGCGGTGGTGGTTCTTGCCGTGCACGTCGGCCGCTATGGCGCCGCCGACGGTGACGTGCCGGGTGCCCGGGCTGACCGGGACGAACCAGCCCCGGGGGACGAGCGCCGTCATCAGGTCGTGCAGGCTGACCCCGCCGGAGGCGGTCACCAGTCCTGCCGCCTCGTCGAAGGTCCACGTGTCCAGGCCGGTGCAGTCGAGGACGAGGCCGCCGGCGTTCTGTGCGGCGTCGCCGTACGACCTGCCCAGGCCGCGCGCCACCGCGCCCCGCCGTGGCGCCGAGGCCACCAGCTCGCTCAGGTGCTCGACGGAGCGGGGCCGCGCGAGCGTGGCCGGCGTGGGCGCCGTACGCCCCCAGCCGGTCAGGAACGTCGTCATATATAGATCCCCAAGGCCACCAGCACGACCAGCCCGGCGGCGAACAGCAGGGTCGGCCGGTCGCGTGCGGCCAGCTCCTCGGGCTCCTCGCCCCTCCCCCGGTCCACCAGCAGATTATGCCTGAGCACGAGCAGGAGGAACGGGATGATGCTGAGCCCGTAGAAGAGGTCCTCGTGCGCGTTGAGCGCCCACAGGCAGTACGTCACGATCATCGCGCCCGAGCACATGATCCGGACCTGGGCCAGGTAAGCGGGAGAGTAGGCGGCCAGCGTCGCGCGGGTCCCCGTCACGCCCTGGGTCCGCAGCTCCGCCTCCCGCTTGCCCACCACCAGTTGCAGTGCCGCCAGCGAGACGACCACCAGGAACCATCCGGTCACGGGCACGTCCACCGCGACGGCACCGGCGTAGGCCCTGATCACGTGGCACCCGGCGACCGCGATCAGGTCCACGACCTCCTGATGCTTGAGCCACACCGTGTACGACAGCGTCAGCGCCACGTACCCGGCGACCACGGCCGACGACTCCCAGCTCCCGGTGAGCGCGGCGACCGCCGGCGCCACGATCAGCAGGGCGACGCCGGTCACCCGAGCCGTCCGCACGGACACCTCACCGGCCGCGATCGGCCGGTGCCGCTTACGCGGGTGCAGCCGGTCGGCCGCCACGTCGGAGGCGTCGTTGAGCAGATACGCGCCGCTCGCGGCCAGGCAGAACGCGGCGAAGACCGATAACGCCGCGAGCAGGCTGCGCGGCTCGCCCAGCACTCCGGCGGCCATGGGCGCGGCCAGGACCAGCACGTTCTTCACCCATTGGCGCGGCCTGGCCGCTCTGAGTAACGCCAGCGCGGGTGCGGCCGTGCGGGGCCGCGACACCACGTCTTGGCTCATGAGGTCCTGCGGCCGCGCACGGTCAGGAAAACGCCTCCCACGAACAGCACGATACCGACCACCGCGAGCACAATCGGCAACGTGGTCCTGATCAGGGTGATCTGGCTCTTGCCCTCGCGCGCGCTGGTGACGAGCTCGTTGACGGTCTCGTCGGTCATCTTGGCCGTGGCCACGAAGGCCTTGGAGCGCTCGATGCCGTCCTGGCTCTTGAGCACTTCGTTGCGCTGCTGCTCCTGACGGACGGGCGCGCCGGTGGTGGGCTCGATCCAGTAGGTGACCGTGCCGGAGTAGACGCGGTTGAGCTGCACGTCACCGGACTCCCCCATGCCGAACAAGGCGGCGGGCACGTTCAGGGTCTGCGTCTGGGTCTCGGGGACGACCTGCTCGAACTTGTAGGTGTTCAGGCCGTTGACCTGCTCCTCGGCAACGAACTTGGCCTCGAACGCCTTGCCCGCGCTGGAGTTGAAGACCAGGTAGGTCTTCTTCTCCACGTCGAACGGGAACTTGTAGATCTGGCCCTGCAACTGCACCGGAGCCTTGTCGATGCTGACGCCGCAGCAGTTGAGCCCGACGCCCGAGCGCTTGTCGAAGGCGCTGCGCCGCTCGGTGAAGTTGATGCCGGGCTTGCCGTTGGTGACGTCGTTCACGGCGGTGAACTCGTCCCACACGACCCGGTCGCCGGACGCCTCCTTCACGTCACCACGGGTGGTGACGATGATGTCGAGGTCGGCGGTGAGCACCTTGCCGTCGGGGATGCTGAAGTACTGCGCGCCGGTCGCCTGGAGCTTGGTGATCCCGTAGTGGTCGCCCGCGGCGGCCATGAGCGCGGGCGCCACCTGGAGGCGCATCAGCGGAGCCAGAACGATGAGGAATGCCCCGACGGCGATGAGGACGCTGCCTACGACGACCCGGTTCATCGACCCTCCATGTGCAGGTGCACGGACGCCTGTCTGGGTGATTAAGTAACTGAAACTAGTTCCTACTCGCCGGTATGTTATTGCGGTGAGTGACCGACGTCACCAGGGATGCGGAAACGTGACCGAAACAGGTTCTACATCGGCGGGGGTGCCCGCGGTCTCCGGACACCAGGCGTCTCTCGATGGCATACGTGCGGTGGCCGCGTTCGCCGTCCTGGTCTTCCACGTGGCGATGGAGGCGGGCACGGCGCTGGAGCCGGGGTTCCTGGGTGGCGTGTTGTCCAGGGGCGAGATCGGCGTGCCGATCTTCTTCACGCTGTCCGGCCTGCTGCTCTACCGCGCTTGGGCCGCCGAGGTCCTGATCGGAGACCCGGCTCCCAGCACGCGCCGCTACCTGTGGAGGCGTTTCCTGCGCATCATCCCCGCCTACTGGCTGGTGGTGGCCGTGGCCCTGCTGCTGTGGGGCGAGGTCCACCGGTCGGATCCGTGGACGTGGGGGAAGATGTTGTTCCTGGTGCACATCTACGACACGAACCCGTGGTGGTTCGGCCTCGGGCCCAAGGGGCTCGGTCAGATGTGGAGCCTGGCGGTCGAGCTGACGTTCTACCTCACGCTCCCGCTGGTGGCTGCCGCGCTGCGGGGGTTCGCGCTGCGGGCGGGACCGGACCTGGGCGCCAGGGCCAGGCGCCTGCTGATCGGGCTGGTGGCCTTGGCCGCCCTCTCCTACGTGTACACGATCTTCGAGTATTTCCCCGAGTACCGGCCGTGGATGAACGTGTGGCTGCCGCGCTCGTGGACGTTCTTCGTGCCGGGCATGGCGCTGGCGGTACTGACCGTCTGGGCCCGGGCGGATGACGGCCGCATCCGCCGCCTGTGCGCGGCCCTGGCCTCCTCGTGGGGCACGTTGTGGCTCATCGCGGGGCTGGCGTACCTGATCGCCGCCACCCCGGTGACCGGGCCGCGCTTCGTCGGTCTGGGCGGCATCTGGACCGCGTTCTACGAGCAGGCCCTCTACACGGTCATCGCCTTCTGTCTCGTCGCGCCCGCGGCCCTGGAGCCGGAGCGCGCCACGCCGGTGCGCGCGCTGCTCGGCGGGCGGGTCATGAGCTATCTCGGCCGGATCTCCTACGGCGTCTTCCTGTGGCAGTTCGTGGTCATCTACCTCTGGTACGACTTCACCGGCCAAGAGCCGTGGACCGGCAACCTGCTACTCAACCTGGCCGCCGTCGGCGCCATCACGGTCGCGCTCTCCGGGCTCACCTACCGCTACGTGGAGGAGCCCGCCAGGCGGCTGATCCGCTTCATCCCTCAGAGCGCCGGAGGGGCCGGTCCCGGCTCGCCGAAGGCCACCGCCCTCAGGCAGAACGCCTGACCCTGGCCGCCGGCCGCGCTGATCCGCATGCCCTTGCCCGCCCCGTCGTGCGGAACGTAGAACAGCGCTCCCATGACGCCGGTCGCGGGCAGCGTGGCGGCCCGCTGGGTGCCGCCGAGGTCCACCACGACCTGCACCGGCTGGGGACTGACGTACGCCATGGCCACCACCATGCCGGGGTCGCCGAAGGACTCGACGGGGAAGACCTGGGTCGCCGGGTAACACTTCCTGCCCTTGACCGCGTCGAAGAAGGGCGCCACCCGGCCCACGAGGACGAGCTTGCCCGTGGCGTCGAAGACGTACGGCTCGGCCGACGGCTGCGGCTCGCGCATGCGCTCTCTGATCTCGGGGTCGGCCAGCGGCGCGAGCACGTAGGACGTCAGGCGGCGCGGCCCGTTCCAGGGCAGGACGATCTCCGGCGGCACGGGACGCGCGTAGATGTCGGCGTCCGGCGCGGCGGTGGCCAGCGAGGCCCGCGCGTTGTCCAGGTAGCTCCTGACCTTGCCCCCGCTGAGCGTGTCGCCGAAGGCGTTGATCGAGACCAGTGACACGGCCACGAAGGCGACGGTCAGCCCGCCCGCGGCCAGCGACAGCGTGCCCGGAACCGGCCTGCGGCGGGTGTCGTCGGGCTCGCCCTCGACCGGCTGCCAGGCCAGCGCCAGGCAGAGGGACCAGCACCGCGGCGTCGGCGACGTACCTGGTCTCCGCGCCCACCAGGTCCCACGCGGTGGCCCGCGCGATCACGGTGGGCACCGCGTCGGCCACGACGACGTAGGCGGCCAGAATCGCCCACGCCCGCCACGCCCGCCTGCGGTACACGCACGTGACCACGACGAGTAACACGATCATGGCCCATGAGCCGATCACGGTGGCCTGGGCCGGGTCGGCCAGCCCTCCGGTGGCGGTGAGCCCGCCCCAGCGCAGCGGGCCGCCGACCGCGCCCGTGGGGAAGGTCTCCCCCAGCAGCCTACGCAGCAGCCCGGGGACGATCTCGGCCTTCGGGCCGGTCAGCCCGTCGGAGCCGGCGCTGTCACCGCGCAGCAAGTACAGCACGCCGTACCCGGCCAGCAGCAGGCCGTGCGCCCACCAGACGGGCCTGCGCAGCTCGGTCAGCAGCGCGCGAGCCCACAACCCCTTGCCCAGGTAGGCGCTGGTGATCCCGAGCACCACGAAGGGGATGAACACTCCCTTCGTGGAGAAGGCCATCCCGACGGCGGTCCAGATGAGGGCGTGCCAGCGGCCCTTGCCCTCGCGGACGTATCTGATGTGCGAGGCCAGCGCGGCGATCAGCGCGAGTTGCAGCGGCACCGCGTTGAGCGCGGCCGACCACCAGCTCATCGCGGGCACGGTGAGCGGGGCGAAGACGTAGACGGTCAGCGCGGCGAGCACGACCGCTCGGTCCCCGAACAGCCGCCGCAACAACACGAGGAACACGATCGAGGCCGCCGCCTGGAGCGCGAGGGTGACGAACGAGACCAGCGCCCAGTTGTACGGTGCCACCGACGTGAGCACCCACACCAGGGCCAGCGCGCCGGGCATGAGGTGGCCCTTGTGCACCCGGGTCAGGTACTCCCAGGTCAGCCCGCTGTCACTGGCGCCGGCCACGAAGAGGAAGTCGTCCTCGACGAAGTACGCCTTGCTGAGTACGCCGGCCTTGAAGACCAGCGAGACCAGGATGAGCAGCAGGCCGGCACCCATGACCGGCCCGGTGCGAATCGCGGGCAGCGTGATCTGCACGGGTTCGGGGCGCTTGACGTCCTCAGCCGGCGTCGTTCCGGTTTCGGCGCGCGCGACGTCCTCAGCCGGCGTCGTTTCCGTTTTCGAGCGCTTGACGTCCTCAGGCATCGTCGTTTCCTTCCGCTGCAGTAAGCTCCGCGCCGTGGACACCCCCGAACCGTTCCGAGCGGATCTCGGCAGATCCGTCCGGTTGCTGCGTGCCTTCCGCCTGGAGCAGAGCGATCCGGATTTCTTCTACGGCACCCTGGCCAGTGACACGGTCGCCCAGCTGGCGACCTACACGGAACTGGCCGGCGCCACGGTGGCCGACGTGGGGGGCGGCCCCGGTTACTTCGCCGACGCGCTGCGTGCCGTCGGCGCCCGGCCCCTGTGCGTGGACTGCGACGCCGGGGAGATGCGCCTGCGCGACGGGGTGCCGCCGCGGGACTCGATCCTGGGCAGCGCCCTGGACCTGCCCCTCGCCACGGGCTCGGTGGATGTGTGCTTCTCGTCGAACGTGCTTGAGCACGTCCCCGACCCGCTCAAGATGGCGGACGAGATGGTCAGGGTCACCCGTCCCGGCGGGATCGTCTACCTGTCGTACACCGTCTGGCTCGGGCCGTGGGGCGGCCACGAGACCTCTCCCTGGCACTACCTGGGCGGCCACTACGCCGCCCGGCGGTACGCGCGGAGACACGGCAAGCCGCCCAAGAACGTCTACGGCGAGAGCATGTACGCCATCGGGGTGGCCAAGCCGCTGGCCTGGGCCCGCCGGTGCCGCGACGCGGAGATCCTTGATGCGATCCCTCGCTACCATCCCCGCTGGGCCCGGCATGTCGTCCACCTACCTGGCATCCGCGAGCTGGTCACCTGGAACCTGCTCCTCGTCCTGCGCCGCAGGTGAGCGCCGCCGCATGAGCCAGATGGCGGTCACCACACAGCCGGCGCCGAGCGCGCCGCCGCCCACCGGCGCGACCGTTCCCAGCAGCAGGATCCAGCGGCGGTAGGCGGCCGCGGTGTTCAGCGCCGCCACGACGTCGGTCTCGGTGGTACGGAACGCCGCCTCCAGCGCGGTCAGCCGGCCCCGCCCGTCGGCCGTGACCAGCGTCTCCTCCACCTCGTCCAGTGTCTTGATCGGCTGGCCGCTGACCGGCTCCACCCAGTACGTGCGGCGGATCTCGGCGTACCGGCCCAGCCCGACGTCGCCCTTGCCCGGCAGCCCCAGAAGGTGGCGCGGCAGCGGCGCGGTCTCGCCGGGGACGAGCCGGCGCGGCGTGCGCTGGACGTAGCGGTAGGTCTCGACGCCGCGCACCCGCTCCACCCCGTCGAACGCGGCCGTGACCGGCTGGCGCAGCCGCAGGTCGAACAGCGTGTAGTCGCGGCGCTGGGCGTTGAAGGGCCAGCGGAACGCCTGTCCCGACTGCTCGATCGAGGTGTCCTCGTCCAGGTATTCGCCGCAGCAGTTGACAATGGCGCCGGTGCGGCGGTCGAAGGCAAGGCGCCGCTCGTGGTAGTCCAGCCGCTCGCCATCCCGTGTGGCCATGGAGATCGACTCGCCCCACACCGCGCGGTCGTCGTCACCGGCCAGCACATCGCCGATCAGCCACCGGGTCTGCACCAGCTCCCCCGCCGCCGGCCGCATCGTGGCCGGGTCCAGGTAGGTCGCAGACTCCGCCACCGACCGGGTCATGCTCTGTTGCTCCAGCGGCGCCTTGAGCAGCTGGCCGTACACGTACAGGCGGGTCAGGGGGATGAGCGTCAGCAGGAAGGCGCCCACGCCGGCCAGCACCAGCGCGAGGTTCCTGCGGCTCATGACGTTCACGGTCGCGGCACCGCCTGTCCCGGCGTCACGTCGCCGATGCACACGCCCGGCGGCATGTCGTGCACGACGATGCGGTCGGCGCCCGGCTCGGCGAGCATGAACACCTTGCCCAGGCCGGAGCGCAGTTCCACGTCAACGGCGCGCTCGCCCATCCAGAACGTGATCTTCGTGTCCGCGCGGGCGGCGTACCCGAGCTTGACCAGGGTGCCCTCCACGCGGCTGACGCGGTTGTCCAGCGGCACCTGCACGCTCCCCTGGGTGACCGGCCAGCACCGGTCCCGCGTCGTCGGGACGAGCGGGATTCCCTGGACGTCCGCGGGCCGCAGGTGGCCCTGGTCGTCGAACACCATGCCGTCGAGCGACGCGGGCGGCGCCTGCATCCTGGCCCTGAGCTGAGGCGTGGCCATTGCGCCCAGCACTCTGGAGGTCAGGCTGTAGGCCTTGTAGCTGCTCGGCAGCACATCGGACGGCACGAGCCGGTCGTAGATCACGGTGCCGACCCACGCCGCCATGACCAGGTCCGCGCGTGCGGTCTCGATGTAGCTGTGACGCCGGTCCGCGCCCAGGTAGCCGGTGAAGAGCGTGACCGTGACCAGCGACGCGCCCACGAACAGGCCGAGCGCCGCCCCGCAGATCCCGCTCACCCGCTCCCTGCCGGGCAGCGTCCTGCGGTACGGCTCCGCCTCTCCGGGAAGCGGCAGCAGCACGAGCCCGACGACCAGCGCGATCAGCGGGACGGCGTCGGCGACGTACCGCGTGTCCGTGCCGGCGAACGAGCCGAGCAGGTGGACCCGGCCCCACAACACCGGCAGGGCGTCGGCCACGAGCACGTACCCGAGCAACAGCGCCCAGGCCAGACCCGCCCGCCTGCGGTAGTACGCGGTGACCGCCACCAGGGCCACGAGGGTGACGAGGGAGGCGATCACCATCGGCAGCGGCGGCGAGGCCACTCCCCAGTCGCCGCCCGCGAACCACCGCCAGGGTCCGCCGAGCACGGTGGTGGCGAACGTCTTGCCGAGCAGCTCCCACAGGAACCCTGCGGCCTGGTCGAAGATCGGCAGAGCTCCGGTGTTGGGCGACGAGAGCGCCCGATATACGTAGAGCGCCCCAAAACCCACCAGCACGAGCAGGTACATCGACCAAGCGGCCATGTACTTGCGCAGCGCGGTGCGCAGGCCGCCGTGGTAGAGCACCGTGAGCGCGAACAGCACGAGCGGCAGGGCGAAGCCCTTGACGAACCCGAGCAGCCCGAACAGCACCCACAGCGCCGCGGCCACGGCGTGCCGGAGCCGTCCGGTACGCAGGTGGTGCCAGTGCGAGGCGATCGCCATGGGCAGGGCGAGCTGCAGGAAGACGGTGTTGAGCGCCGCCGCCCACCACACGAGCGCGGGCACGGTGATCGGCGCGACGAGGAAGACCAGGAGCGGCGCGAGGATCGCGGGCCGCTCGCCGAAAACGACCCGGAGCATGCGAAGGACGGCGAGGGCGGCGCAGGCGTGCAGCACCAGGATCGCGCCGGCCGCGTACCCCCAGCCGAAGGGCTCCAGCCTGGACGTGAGCCACGCCAGCAGGAATCCGCCCGGCATGAACTGGCCGAAGTGGATGCGGGTCAGGTAGTCGAAGGAGAGACCGTTCTCCATCGCCCTGGCCACGAACTCGAAGTCGTCCTCTTTGAAGTAGGAGCTCTGGACGATGGCCGTCTTCCAGGCCATGGCCGCGGCGATGAGCACGAGGGCGGCCAGCAGGACGCCGTGGCGCCGCGCCCACCGGGACGCCGCCCCGGCGGTGCGGGCCATCGGGGCAGGGACGGTGAGCACGAACCCGGTACGCGGCTTGGTGGTCTCGGTCATGACACGCTCGTCATGGTCGGGCCGCCCGCGGCGACGGGTACGGGGATCTCGATCCGCTTGGCCGCCGCCCGCCTGGCGGGGACCTCGGCGAGCAGCTGCGCCAGCAGAGGCAGGCAGAGCAGCTGCGGCCACAGACCGCCCACACCCACGGCGACCAGCACCGCGGCGGCCAGGTAGAGGGCGACACCGGCCGGCGGGCCCAGCAGGAGGCGCCCGCGGATCCGCAGGCGCCCGTGCTCGGCCTCGCGCAGCGGGCGCAACCGGGTTCCGAGCGCATAGACCACGCCGACGACGCCCGCGCCGGCCGGTCCGCCGACCCAGAACCCCAGGGCGACGGCGAAGAGCATGACATGGGCTGGGCGCAGGCGAGCGGGCCGGATCGCCGCCAGGTGCCGCGCGGGCAGGCCCGTTCTCGCCAGGGCGAGGAGCGCCACCAGCAGCGCCAGGGCGCCGCCCGCGGCCAGCCCGGCCCGGTAGGCACCGTCGGGCTCGTAGGTGAGCGTGACGGTGCCCACGGTGTACTCGGGCAGGAACCACGCCTGCCGCCAGCCGTCGAGCCGGACGGGTTTCAACTCGACCGCTCCCAGCTTGGCCCGCCACCCGGCGTTGAAGTTCTCGTTGACGACCAAGTAGGAGTCGACGGTGACGCCGACCTTCACCACGCGCTCGGCGGCGTCCCACGACTGCACGGCGACGTCGTTCATGTCCACGGGGTTCATGTCCATGGGGGCGGCGCGGACGCCCGGCTGGGGGCGGACGATGGCTGACTCGATGCGGTAGGACTCTCCTGGGCGTACGGACATGCGGGACTGGCCGGCCGCGAGCCGCTGCGGCTCGCAACTCCTGAACGTGATGGGTTTTCCGATGACCACGTCGTTGAGCGTGCCATCGACGACCTCGGTGTGCACGGCGTCGCCGTCAATGGTGAGCGTCGGGCCGAACCCGCAGGGCATCCTGAGCGGGAAGCCGGTCAGCGCGCCGAGCGGGCGCACCCCGGGGAAGGCGATGTCGCTGATCTCGATGGAGCGGCCGCCGGACGCGCCGAACTCCAGCTTGACCTTCTGGGCATCCATGGCGGGGAAACGGAGCAGGCCGTCCTTGCCCACCCAGCTCTGCCGCACCCCGCCCTCGGCCCGGATCGTCACCCGGATAGGCGGGGCGCCGAGGTAGGAGTCGGGTGTGACGACGCGGATCTGCGACAGCCGCGTCCTGCGGGCCAGCTCGACGCTCAGCGTGGGCCGCGGGTCGAGCGGATCGGCGAACCAGGCGGTCTTCGGGTCCCCGTCGAACGCCCACCGGCCGGCGGCAGCGCCGTGCTCGACCGCGGTCGAGGACGCCTGCACCTTTATGGCGTCGCCGGGCAGCGTGCTGAGCCGCTCGATGGCGGTGCGCTCGGTGAGCACCGCACGGCCGGAGACGGCGTACGAGCCGTCCTTCCTGACGGTGAACGAACGGTCGAAGCCGTTGCCGTCGTCGCCGAGGACCTCGTGGCCCTTGGCGCAGCTCCAGGCGACGGAGCCCTTGACGCATCCGGGGACGTCACCGGTCCTGCTGACCGCGACCGAGACCGGCTCGCCCGAGGCTGCGCCCGGGTCGGGCACGGTGATCGACCGGCCGGCCTGGACGCCGGGGATGGTCAGCTCGGTGATCCCGACGCGGCTGCCGAGCCTGCTCTGCGGCTCGTAGCCGGTGGCGGTGACCTTCACGCGCAAGCGGCTGGTCGGGCCACTCGGCACCACCAGCTCCTGCGGGTCCGCGGTGGCGCGTACCCGCTGGCGCAGCGAGCCGGTGTCGGTCTCCACCGCCACTTCGCTGGGCGGGGGGCCGATGGGCGCGTTCTCGAAGGCCACCTTGATCGTGGCGACCGTCAGAGGCTGGGTGAAGGCGACCTCAAGCCACTCGCCGACCGCGCCGTTCCAGCCCGTGGACCGCCAACTGGTCCGCCGGTCGCCGTCGAGGGCGGCGAAGGGCTGACGGCCGGGCTCCCTGGAGCGTGGGGACGCCGTGACATCGGCCTCGGAGCTGGACGCCGTGACCTTCGCGATCCCGGTGAGCGTCGCCGTGGCGAGGTATTTCTCCCATCCGGGATCGAGGATGTCGTTCGACGGCAGGTCGCCGCGGAACGGCTCGTCGGCGGTGAGCGTGGCGCTGGCGTTGCGGCGCAGGTCGGGGTAGGAGAGCTCGCGGCGGCGCAGGGTGTCGGTCAGCACCGTGTCGCCGGCGGGCACCTCGACCTGGCCCTGGTCGTCGTTGAGCAGGACTGGGCGGTCGTCGTCCAGGAGGCCCTGCTCGGCCAGGTCGAGCAGGGCCTCGGGGGCGCCTCCCACGCGGAGCGGGCGGGTGGCCTCGACGGTGCCGACGAGCGGTGC
Organism: Nonomuraea sp. 3N208; assembly: GCF_052245935.1. NCBI lineage: Bacteria > Bacillati > Actinomycetota > Actinomycetes > Streptosporangiales > Streptosporangiaceae > Nonomuraea > Nonomuraea sp. 3N208. The sequence continues at coordinate 107,661 of NZ_JBQQBR010000003.1, forward strand.
GGCGTCCGCGACCTTGTAGATCTCGACCGCGTGGTAGGGCTGGTCCACCCAGGCGGCCGCCTTCCCGTACTGGCCGATGCCGACGCCGGGCCCCATCTGGGCGGCGAGCGAGATGCCGGGCGAGTCCTCGAGTGCCTGGTGCACGCGGACCGGCCAGGCCGTGCCGATCGTGGCGCGGTCCAGGTCGTTGCGCACCACCAGGTACGTCACTCCCATGCGGCGCAGCGTGGCCGTGAGCCCCGCCGACCCCTCGCCGGTGGACAGGCGCTCGTCGATGGCGGCCATGAGCCGCGAGATGCCGGCCGACCCCCACGGCACGATGGTGTGCGTGGCCCAACGGCCCTGCGAGAGCGCCTGCAGCGGCTCGTCCAGGGGCCGCCCCCAGAGGTACTCACCACGTTTGGCGCCGGGCACGGCCAGGACCATCCCGTCTCCGGCGTTGCGCCCCAGCCAGGAGACGGTCTGCTTCCAGTAGTCGGGGATCGCGGTGAAGCCGCCGACCGGCGCGAGCCCCGCGTACAGGATGGGCAGGGTCGACAACCCCATCAGCCCGGCAGCGGCGACGGTCAGCGGCGTGCGCCAGCGCAGCCGGACCAGGGACAGCAGCCCGGCGACGCCGAGCGCCACGGGCAGCCTGACCAGAGCGTCGAACTTGTGCAGGTTGCGGAAGACGGCGAGCGGGCCGTCCAGCAACTCGACCATGAGCTCGTGGTGGGGCGTGCCCGGGTGGCCCGTCGTGATGACGGCGACGCCGCACAGCAGGCTGATCAGGAGAAAGGGCCGCTCGGGCAGCCTGCGGAGGGTGAGGCCGGCGAAGCCGAGCGCCGCCACGGCCGCGGTGGCCACGATCAGCCACGGGACCGTGGACTGCTGGTTGGCGTCGGGCAGCCAGGTCTGCCCGTCCACCGTCAGGAAGCTGAGCCAGCTCGACGTCCCGCGCAGCGCGTTGACCAGCGACGTGACGCCGGTCGTCGCGCTGGCCGTCTCGATGAAGGGCAGGAAGGAGAAGATGTAGCCGCCCAGCGTCAGCAGCGGGGCGGCCCACCACATCGACGCCAAGGCGATGAGCGCCAGCCACCATGCGGTCAGCCGCCACTTCTCCAGCCCGCCGCGCCTGGTGAGCAGGTACAACAGCGGGACGACGAGGACGGCGGCCTCGGCCACGGCGTTGACTCCGCCGCAGAAGAGGAAGGCGAGCGCGGACAACGCGGCCGCCCGGCGCGGTGACAACTCCCGCCTGGCCCCTTTGACCAGGGGGAGAACGATCCACGGCAGGACGGCGCTGGGCAGGAACTCCGAGGAGTTGATGCCGATGAGCGCCTGGGCGTGCGGCGCGAGCGCGTACACGAAGCCGGCGAGCACGCGGGTGAGCGGGCCGCCGATGCCGAACGCGCGGGCCAGCTGGACCACGCCGAGGAACGCGGTGCACAACACCAGCGACATCCACAACCGCTGGACCGTCCAGCCCTCCATGCCGAGTTCGAGGCCGAGCGCGTAGAACGGGCCCATCGGAAAGAGGTAGCCGTAGGCCTGGTTCTGCAGGTGGCCGAAGTAGGCGCCGTCCCAGAGGTGCAGGGCCCGGCCGAGGAAGCCCAGCGGGTTGACCGCCATGTCGAGCTTGGTCTCGGGGATGATCTTCTCGGTCGAGGTGTTGAACGCGATGGCGCCGAGCAGGAGGCAGGACGCGAGCAGTCGCAGCCTGTGTCTGATCCGTGTCTCGTAGCTCTCGGCGGTGGACTCCGCGAGCTCCCCCCGGAGTCCAGGCGAGGCTTGGGTCACTGATAGGCTCCGCCGCAATCTTGGAGTTTTGCCAGGATAAGTCCGGTTATGCTAGCCCCCGTTCGAGCCCACGTAAATTCCCGCGCCCAGGCGCGGCAGGCGTCGGCCACCTCCGTCCGGCGGGCCGGGTCCGACAACTCCTTGAGCGCGCGTTCGACGACGTCCGACAGGGTCTCCCCCTCACGCACGAGCCATCCGGTGACACCGTGGCGTACGGAGTCGCGCAGCCCCGCCACGTCGTAGGCCACCGTCGGCACCCCGAGCGCGGCGGCCTCGATCACGGTCAGCCCCCAGCCCTCGAACTCCGAGGCCGTCACATTGAGCCGCGCGGCGGCGAGCAGCGCGTTCTTGCGTTCCTCTGGCAGGAATCCGTGCAGCACGACCCGCCCGCACAGCCCCTTGTCCGCGACCTGCCTGGCCAGCGGGCCCTGCTCGGGTCCGCGCCCGATGACGTGCACGGTCAGCCGCGGCCAGGCGGCGTCCAAATCGGCGGCCAGCTCCACGACCCGCTCGATGCGCTTGTGCCCGACCAGGCGCCCGGCGTACACGATCGCCGGGTCGCCATGGCCGGACTCTGGCGGCCCGTCCTCGGGCGCGGCACAGCCGTTGGGCACGATGGCGATCGCCGCGAGCCAGCGCAGCCTCTTGACCAGCTCCTGCTTGGACGACTCCGAGACCGTGATCGTCAGGCAGTTGCGGTAGAGCAGCCGGGCGACGGGCCCCTCGATGAAGCAGCCGATCCTGGCCAGCCACTGCGGGAGGAAGGCGTGGAACTGCCGGTCGTGGACGTGGTGCACGAGGCAGAGCACGGGGGTGCGGCGGCGTACTACGAGCGGTGAGAAGAAGGGGATGCCGTTCATCGTGTCGATCACGATGTCGACCGAGCGCCGGTGGAACAGCAGCCAGAGCGGCACCAGCAGGTAGACGAGATAGGGGTTGCCCATCCTCCGCACCTGGATGCCTTCCAGGGCCTCGGCGGGGCGCTGCCCCCGCTGGCGGCCGGTCACGAAGACGACCGAGGCTCCTTGGGCCAGCAGGAACCGGCTGACCTGCCAGGCGTACTCCTCTGCGCCGCCGGCGGTCGACTGCCGGGGCTCGCGAAAATTCAGCATGGCGACGCGAACCCCCGCGAGCGGCTGCTCGTCCCCCGATGAATAGGTCAGCGCTGCCAGGCCTGCCGCCTCGGCCCGGTGTTCACCGGTAAAGACCACCGTCACTCCTCGTCAGCGGGCGTGCGGGCATGGCGGAGCCACACTCCGTGCTGCTGAGCTGGTATGGCCCCGTCAAGCGGGGAGGATCACCTGGTGCCGTAGTTGTAGAGCGGCTGGTTCGGCGGGGTCAGGGAAGGTGACGCCACATTGACCACAGCAACGGAAGCACCGACCGCCAGCAGAGCTCCGATGGCCAAGGCCACGAGAAGTCGCAACAACAGAGCACTCCTTCCGATCGGTGGCGCAGTGTGCCGAGACTAGAACGTGTTCCGGCTTGAATCCATAAGATTGGTCAAACCGTGATAAAGCAAGTTACTCTCTGGTATATCACGAAACGCCGGGTCAACGCCGCAGCAAGTGGAGCTCTTGGCCGCGGAAAATGGTCTTGAAGCCGGCCACCTCAAGCAGGAACCCGTTCTGACTTGCCGGCGCCAGGACGTACCTGACGGGCAGCCGAGCGTGATCACCGGCGGCCAGGAACTCGCCTGCGCGCCGGTTGAGCGGGTCCTCGCCGCGCACTCGCAGCCGGCCGCCGTCCGGCAGCCCGACGTACAGCGAGTCGTCCCAGACGACCCGGCGCTCGAAGAGCTTCGTGGCCGGGTCCAGCACGATCCGGCCCCCGTTCCAGGCGAAGGCACGGTGCGCGCCCCAGGGCAGCGACAGCAGCGCTCCGGGGACGGGGTCGGCGTTGACGATCCGCTGCACGGCCGTCCAGTCCGGCGGGTACGTGACCGCCGCCAGCCGCCCGAACGCCCCGAACGCGAGCGTGGGCAGGACCAGCACCGGCGCCACGATCCCGACCAGCGCGGGCGTCCCTTCCCGCAAGGCCGCGGCCAGGCCGACCGCGACCAGAAGGGCGAGCGGCGCGAGATAGACCTGTCCGTCGCGGAGCGGCCCGAATCCCGGCCATAGGGCGATGAGCCACTTGAGCGCCTCACGGCCGGCCGTGAACGCCCCCAGCGCCGCGACACAGAGCCCGGCCCCTGCGGCCACGGCCAGCCCACCCCACCATGCCGGCCGGTCCGGGGCGGTGCGGAGCCGTACGTAGCCGAAGACGCCCACCGCGACCAGGAGCAAGCGCGCGGTGGCGAGCCACCACGACTCCTGGCCGGGCAGCCCGGCGTCGGCGCTCCAGATGCCGCCCAGTGAGAGCAGGCTGCCCACGACGCCGAAGGGCCCGTCGGCGCGCGCCGCGAACGCGTCGACCCCCGCAGGGTCCGTCACCGCGCCCGAGCGCAGCGCGGGAACCGCCCAGGGCAAGCTGAACACGATCAGGATCACGGCGACCACCGGCACTTTGCGGCGCGTGACGGCGATCGGCATCAGGGTGAGGGCCGAGACCAGCATGGCCTGGAACCCGCCGATCGCCGCGGGAAGCAGCGCCAGGAGGAGCCGGGTCCAGCGCATGCCCACGGCCCGCACCGCCCACGGCAGGCCGGCCACGCCGAGCAGCAGCGCCCACTGGCCGAGCATGAGCCGCTGCGCGAGATAGATGTTCCAGGCGTAGCAGGCGGCCGCGACCAGCCGCGCCAGCCTGCGCTCCGGCGGCACCAGCGCCGCCGCGCCGGTCGCGGCCAGCACGAAGATCGCGACCAGCATGCCCTTCTGCACGATCTCCACGGGCAGCACCCGGGACAGCAGCGCCACCACCAGATCGCTGGGCACGGCGCGCGGGAAGCCGCCGCTGTCCGGCAACAGCGGTGGGTCGGGCACGAACAGCAGGTCATAGCGGAGCACCAGCCCCCAGCCGAGCCCAGGCCCCAGCGCCAGCGCCGCCAGCACCATGCCCAGGAGCGCGGGCATCAGCCACATACGTGGGGGGCGCTCGACCTCCACCGAAGCACCGCCTCCCCTGCTCCCGGACATTCCAGGCACAGGGGAGCGTAGCCGCCGCAGCGTCACATGCGTTACTTGCCGGGCTCGGGGTCCCTGGGCAGGCCGAGCATGCGCTCGCCGATGATGTTGAGCTGCACCTCCGTGGTGCCGCCGTAGATCGTCATGGCTCTGGTGGCGAGCACCGCCCGGTTCCAGTAGCCGGCGTCGCCGAGCTTGGCGTCGGCCGCCGTCGTGGCGGCGGCGCCCAGCAACTCCACTGACGTCTCGGAGACGTGCTGGGCGTGGGACGTGGACAGCAGCTTGCGTACGGAGGCGTCCGCCCCCGGCTCGTTCCCCGCGAGCTGCTTGAGCGTGACCCGCAGCGAAAGTGCGTTGATCGAGTGGCCCTCGCAGACGACCGCTGCCACCGTCTGCGCCTCGGCCGGCGTCAGCTCGCGGCCGAGCCGCCCGATGAGGCCGAGCAGGTCGGGCACGGACGCGCCGGTGCCGCCCGAGCCGGACGACAGCGAGACGCGCTCGTTGGACAGCGTGTTGCGAGCGACCTTCCAGCCCTCGCCCACCTCGCCGACGACCAGGTCGTCGGGGACGAAGACGTCGTCGAGGAAGACCTCGTTGAACAGGTTCTCACCGGTCATCTCGGTCAGCGGCCTGACCGTGACGCCCGGGGCCTTCATGTCGACCAGGAAGTACGTGATGCCCTCGTGCTTGGTGCCCTCGCTGGAGTTGCGGGCGATGCAGATGCCCCACTCGGCCACATGGGCGACCGAGGTCCAGATCTTCTGCCCGGTGAGCTTCCAGCCGCCCTCGACCTTCTCGGCCTTCATCTGCAGCGAGGCCAGGTCGGATCCCGCGCCGGGCTCGGAGAACAGCTGACACCAGATCATCTCGCCGCTGAGCGTCTTGGGCAGGAAACGCTCCTGCTGCTCGGGGGTGCCGTACACGGCGATGGACGGCACCACCCACGCGCCGATGATCAGCGCGGGCGTGCGTACCTTGGCGGCCTTGAGCTCCTGGGCGATCAGCACCTGCTCCAGCGGATTGGCGGCGCGGCCCCATGGCTTGGGCAGGTGGGGCATGACGAAGCCGCGTGCGGCCAGCGCCCGCTTCTGCTCCTTGCCCTCGAGCCGGGCGATCTCCGCGATCTCGGCGCGGATGCCTTCGCGCAGCTCTTCGGCGTCCTCCGGCAGGTCGATCTCCATCTCGCGGGAGACGCCTTGGAGCGCCAGCGCGGCCACGGTGGCGGCCCACTCGGCCGACGAGCCGAGCAGGGCGCGCAGGGTGAGCGCGCGGCGGTAGTAGAGGTGCACGTCGTGCTCGAAGGTGTAGCCGATGCCGCCGAACGTCTGAATGGCGTCCTTGGCGCACTGGACCGCGGCGTCGGGGGCCATCACGCCGGCGATGGCGGCAGCGTAGTCGAGTTCCTTTCCCTGCGCGCGCGTGGCGTCCCACACGGTGGCCCGGGCCTGCTCCAGCGCGACCAGCATGCGGGAGAGCTTGTGCTTGATGCCCTGGAACTGGCCGATCGGGCGGCCGAACTGGACGCGGACCTTCGCGTAGTCGGCCGCGGCCGTCACGCACCAGGAGGCCAGGCCCGTGGCCTCGGCGCCGAGCAGGATCGCGGCGAGGTTTCGTACGTCGGAGCCCTGGACGCCGCCCAGGATGCCCTCGGCGGGCACGGCCAGCTCTGACAGCTCGACCTTGGCCACCGGCCTGGTCAGATCGAGGGACTTGATCTCGGTGACGGTGGCGGAGGAGGCGTCGATGAGAATCCACTCTTCGCCCTCGGCCGTGGCGACCGGCAACACCAGCGCGTCGGCCAGCGAGCCGCCGAGCACGGGCTCGGCCGTGCCGGAGACGACGAGGGAGCCGTCCTCGGCAAGGGTGCCGCGCAAGTCGCCGGTCAGCGCGACCGCGCCGGTGCGGGTGCCGTCGGCGAACGATTCGAGGTGCTCAGGGCGCTTCGATGCGTTGATCACGGCGCTGGCCAGCACGGTCGGCACGTAGGGGCCGGGGGCCACGCGCTCGGCCAGGGCTTCGACGGCCACCGCCGTCTCCAGCAGCCCGTAGCCGGAGCCGCCGTACTCCTCGGGCACGTGCAGGCCGAGCAGCCCCTGCTCGGCGAGACCGGCCCAGAACGGCGGGCGCCCGTCAGAACCGGCGCGCGCCAGCTCCGAGGAGATGTTCCGCTCGGCCCAGCCGCTCACCGACTCACGGAGCGCCTCATGCTCCTCGCTCAACCCGATCGCCATTGCTCATCCTCCAGCCAGGTCCGACTCATGCCCAGAACCATATTCTAGAGGATGCTTCTGGCTTCCTGGCTAGAGCGGGCGAACCTGCAGGGCGAGGGTGTTCAGGTCGGGCCAGCGTGCTTTGTTCGACGCCGGGATCGAGGCCATGAGCATCGCCGGCTTGGTCTTGCCCACCTCGACCACCGTCACCATGGCCTGCGCGACCTCCTGCTCGCCGTCGTCGGTGTAGGTCACCTCGTAGCCGAGCGTCCAGCCCTTGCCGAGCGTGATCTTCTTGGATGCGGTCCACTCGACCGTGGCGCCCTTGGGGTATTGCGTGCGGATGGTCCAGCGGACGGCCTGGGTGGCGATCTCCCGATAGTCGGCGTTCGAGCTGGGCTTCTTCGCGGGCGAATCGCCGGGGTACATCGCCGAGGCGATCAACGTGAACGGCATCTCGACCTTGCCGATCCGCTGCGCGATTGAGTACGGCGGGTAGGACCTGGCCTTCCACGGCGAGGCCAGCCGCGGATAGCTGATCCCGGACTTGGTGTCCGTGATGGTTCCCGTGACCGCGGACGCCGTGCCCGACAGGGTCTTGTACGCCTTGCTCTCCGGCACCGGCGGCAACACGATCGGGCTCTCGGTGACGGTCGGGCTGGGCGAGGCCGCCGTGGGCGTGGCCGAGGTCGGTATGGGGGCGACGCGGACGACCTGCTCGCCCGGCTGGTTGTTGGTCGGCACGTCGCCGGAGAAGACCACGAAGATCAGCACGACCGCCAGGACGGTGGCGAGGATGGCGCCGAACAGGTAGACGACCTTGATCGGCATGTCCCCGAGACGGCGGGCCGGGGGGCTGGGCGGCAGCGGCGGCGGCAGGGGCGGCAGGGGCGGCTGCTGCACCGGCGGCTGGATGGGAGGCCGGGTCGGGGGCGGAGTCGAGGGCTTGATCGGCACGGAAGGTCCCGGCGCCGGAGGGCGAGGGATCTTGACCGTCTCCTCCGCAGGCAGGACGACCTTGCGGAACGGGGTGGTGGGTGAATCGAAGGAAGGTTTCTGGTCGCCGACGTCCGCCATGGCCTTGAGGTTACGTCACTACAGAGAGGGATAATTCCCCTACTCCCCTTGCAGAATCTAATTCTGTAAGGTCAGCGGACATGAGGGGTTTCTACGAGATCGCCGCCGAAGACCCTGAACGCCCAGCCCTCCTCGGCGAGGAGGGCGCTTCCTACGGAGAGCTGCTGGCCCGCGTCAACCAGGCCTCCCATGGCCTGACCTCACGCGGAGTACGTCCGGGCGACTGCGTGGTGACCGTGCTGAAGAACGGGCTCGACGCGCTCACCATGATGCTCGCGACCTACCAGACCGGCACGTACGTGGTCCCGGTCAACTGGCACTTCACGCCCGAAGAGATCGACTACATCGTGGCCGACTGCGGGGCCTCCGTCGTGGTCTCGCCCGAGGCCCTCACGGTCGCCGAGCTCGTGGCGGGGCAGCCGGCCGATGCACCCGCGCATCGGCGGGCCGGATCGATGATGCTCTACACGTCTGGGACCACCGGGCGGCCCAAGGGCGTGCGGCGGCGGCTGCTCGACCTGACGCCCGAGGAGATGTACCCGATCATGATGCGGAAGGGCTGGCGGCCCTTCGGCCTGCCGCACGACGGGGTGCACCTGGTGTGCTCGCAGCTCTACCACTCGGCGCCGTACGGGCAGGCCATGATGGCGCTGCAGTTCGGGCACTCGATCGTGGCGCCCGAGCGGTTCGACGCGGCCGGGACGCTGCGGCTCATCGAGCGGTATCGGGTGACGAACGCGTTCATGGTGCCCACGATGTTCCACCGGCTGCTGGCGGTGCCGGAGCGGGGGTCGTACGACTTGTCGTCCCTCACCCACCTCTACCACGGCGCCGCCCCGTGCCCGCCGGCCACCAAGCAGGCGATGATCGACTGGCTGGGCCCTGTGTTGTGGGAGTACTACGGCTCCACGGAGGCGGCCGTGGCGACCATGGTGTCGTCGCAGGAATGGCTGGCCAGACCGGGGACGGTCGGCAGGGCGCTGGACGGGATGGCGTTCACCATCGTCGGGGAGGACGGCAGGGAAGTGCCCCCTGGGGAGCCCGGGCTGGTCTACATCGGCGGGATCAACCGGTTCGAGTACCACCGGGACCCGGACAAGACGGCGGCGACCATGCGCGGGCGTGACTACACGCCGGGCGACATCGGGTACGTCGACGGTGACGGCTACCTGTTCTTGCTTGACCGCCGGACCGATCTGATCATCTCGGGCGGGGTGAACATCTATCCAGCCGAGGTGGAGGCGGCGCTGCTCGAACACCCGTCGGTCGCGGACGTGGCGGTCATCGGCGTGCCGGACCCCGAGTGGGGGCACAAGGTCGTGGCCCTCGTCCAGCCGGCGGCCGAGGTGACGGTCGGGGCGGAGCTGACCGCGGAGTTGCTGCGGCACTGCGCGCCTCGGCTGGCCAAGCTGAAGCATCCGCGGGCGATCGAGTACCGGGAGGCGCTGCCTCGCACGCCCACCGGGAAGCTGAGCAGACGAAACGTGCGCGAAGCGTATCTTTCCAGTTGAGGCGGGCAGGGACCTCCCATGAGGGAGCCCATCAAGCAGATCATCGCGGGACTGGCCGTCGCCGTGCTGCTCACCGGCTGCGGCACGATCACCACGACGGGCACCGCCTCGCCCACGGCCACGGCCACGTCGCCGTCACCGTCACCGTCGCCAACGGCGACCGCCGCCGCCCCGGCGCAGTCGCTCGAGGCGGCGTACGAGCAGGTGATCACGAACGTCCTGCCCTCCATCGTGCAGATCAACACCAAGGTCGGGCTCGGCTCCGGCATCGTCTTCGACTCTCAGGGGCACATCGTCACCAACGCCCACGTGGTCGGGCAGGCCAAGGAGATGAACGTCACGGTCGCCACCGGCGGCGCGCCACGCCCCGCCCGTCTGGTGAGCTCCTTCGCCGCCGGGGACCTGGCGGTGATCAAGGTGGAGCGGCCCGAGGGGCTGCGGCCGGCCAAATTCGGGGACTCCTCCAAGCTGCGGGTCGGGCAGATCGTGCTCGCCATGGGCAACCCGCTCGGCCTGTCCGGCAGCGTGACGAACGGGATCGTCTCGGCAGTCGGACGAACCGTCACCGAGCCGGAGAACCCGGGCTCCCCCGGCGCCACGATCGCGGGCGCGATCCAGACCTCGGCCGCGATCAACCCCGGCAACAGCGGCGGCGCGCTCGTGGACCTGTCCGGCCAGGTGATCGGCATCCCGACACTCGCCGCGAGGGACCCGGAGCTGGGCGGCGGCGCCGCGCCCGGCATCGGTTTCGCGATCCCGAGCAACACCGCCACCGACATCGCCGGCCAGATCGTCAAGAACGGCAAGGTCACCGACACCCACCGGGCCGCGCTCGGCATCAGGGGCCGCACCATCGTCGGCTCCGACGGCGAGCCCGCCGGGGTGGGGGTGGTCGAAGTGGAGCCGGGCGGGGGTGCGGAGAAGGCAGGCATCCGGGCAGGTGACGTGATCATGTCGATCAACGACAAGAAGACGCCCACCATGGCCGAATTGTCCGAGACCCTCACCACCCTCAAACCAGGCGACCAGGCCCGGGTGGCGGTGATGAGCGCCGGAGCCGAGAAGACGGTCAACGTGACACTGGGGCAACTCCCGGCCGATTGACCGGCCCCGGCTTACTGTTCACCGGAGCTCCGCCACGCGGGCGCGGTCACTGCTTGGCGGTGAAGACGATCTCCACGCGGCGGTTCTTGGCCCGGTTCTTCTCCACCGGCTTGCCTTGCACGATGTTGGGCAGCTTGGGCCGGCTCTCGCCGTACCCGCCGGCCTGGAGTGTCACGCCCGGGCCGGTCAGCAGCCCGCGCATGGCCTGCTGCACGGCCAGCGCCCGCCGCCGCGACAACGCGACGTTGTAGGCGTCGCTCCCCTGGTCATCGGTGTGCCCTTCGATCTTGACCACGCCACCCGCGCCTTCGGCGTTGACCTTCTCCGCCACCTGCCGCAGCCGTTGCCGGGCCTTGGCGGTCAGCTGCCACTTGTTCAGCGGGAACAGCACGTCGCTGGTCAACGCGACCGTCACCTGGCGGCCTTGCTTGGTCTCGCTCTCGGTGCCGTCCATCGACTCGATCTCGCCGATGATGTCCTCGACGGGCAGGACCAGGTTCTCGACGGCACCGGTGGCGTCGGCCGCGAGCTCCGGCACGCTCGGCGCCGGGGTCGGGGACAGGACGAGGAGGACGGCCGCGCTAAGAGATCGGAACATCGGTGAACACGCCGATCGTGGGCATCTCAACGTTGACCTTGGTGACGTCCGCGGGTGGCGCGGCGAAGACCGCGTACAGCGTCGAAGCCTCCCCCGACTCCAGGAACTGGCCCTGGGTGCCGGAGCAGACGCACTCCGCGTCCTCGCCGGTGCCGTTGCGCGCGACCCGGTAGCGCTTGGCGTTGACGGGGTCGATCAGGGAGACGCCCGAGACCGTGAAGTCCAGCGGGGCGGTGCCCAGGCCGTTGTGCACGTTGACCTTGCCGTCGGTCGCGGTGACCGTCCAGTTGAGGCTGACGGTCCTGCCCTGACGCTTGAGCGCGGTGATCTCGACGCGGGCCTTGCCGAACATGTCCCCGGCGCCGACCTTGGCCTCGCGACTGGCGATCACCTGGCCTTGCTGCGCGGGGGCCGTCTGCTGTTCCTGGGCCTCCTTGGGGGCGGGCGTGGCCTGGTCGTCCGAGGCGGCCTGCGACTGCCTCTCCTCGCCACCGCCGCCCTGTTGGCCCGGAAGCATTCCGCAGCCCGCCAGCGCGACGGCCGCGACAGCCAGCGCGATCGTCCTTCGCATGATGTGATCACCTTCGTCGTTCGGGGATGTGGCCCTCACCCTAGGGAGGCGACCTTCAGGATTCGCATAGTCCGCTATATGCGCTGACCACGTCGCCTGCGAGCCTCCTGTGCGAGCCGTACGGCCTCGGCCTTGCCTTCCTCGTCGCCGAGACCGTCAAACTCTCCCATAGCACGCATTAGCGCATCAACAGCACCATCAGTCTCATCACCCTCTAGGGCGGTCCTGGCCAGCACCAGCAGTGCCTGGGCGGCGTTCCTGCGGTCGCCGTACCGGGTGAAGGTCTCCAGCGCCTCCCGTGCGGCGCGCGCGGCGTCCTCGAGTGCTCCCTCCGCTCTCGCCACCTCGGCCAGGACGAGCAGCGCCACGGCCTCGGGCAGGCGGTCGCCGAGGCGGCGGTTGAGGCCGAGCCGCCGTTCCACACAGTCGCGGGCCTGGGGGTGGCGGCCGGCGGCGAGATGCAGCCTCGCCAGGTCCAGCAGCGCCTCCGCCGCACCACGGGGATCTCCCAGATCTCGGTACGCGGCCAGGCTCTCCCGCAGCAGCGCTTCGTCCTGACGCAGGGCCCCGAGCGCCCGCAGCGCATCGGCCCGGCCGCGTCGATCACCGGCTTCCTCGAACGCTCTCAGCGCTCGCACGAAGGCCTGCTCGGCCTGCACCGCCTGCGGCGACGGGTGCGTGGGGCCGGGGCGGGTCTGGGCTTGGACGAGGCCGAGCCTCAGCGTGATCCTGGCCAGTTCGACCCCTTCCGCCAGCGGCTGAGCCGCGCGCAGGGCCGCCGCGGCCGCGTCCGTGCGGCCCTCGGCCCGGTGCAGGTCGGCCAGACCGCGCAGCAGAAGCGCCTCGCCGCGCCGGTGGCCGGCCGCCCTGGCCGCGTCCAGGCCGATCGCCGTAGTCGCGTGCCAGTCGTCGTGGTGCGCGCCCAGCTCGAACAGCGGCGTCAGATAGAACGCCAACCGCCAGGCCGCCTCGTACAGCCGGGCACGGTAGAAGTCGTCAACGCTCGCGACCAGGAAACGGCGTTCGGCGCTCAGCCACCGCGCTTCCTGCCGCAACCACCCGGTTTCGAGGGCCGGGTCCCCAGGGAGCCCTTCCTCCGACGTGTCGTGCTCGGGCAGGTGGACCTCGGTACGGCCGGTGCCGGGCTCGGCGGGCAGCAGAGCCGCTCTGGCCTGCCGGGTACGCTCCAGGATCACCTCCGCCCTGACCGCCAGCACGCCGCCCGGGCCGCCGTCCTCCTCGGCCAGCCGCTCGGCGGCGTAGAGCCTGGTCAGGTCGTGCCAGCCGTACCGTTCCTGACCGGCCTCGTCGAGCCCGCGCGACTGCAGCAACCCGGCCTCCGCCAGCGGCTCCAGCTCCGCGCCGAGCACCCAGGAGGCGAAGTCGGGAGCGGACCACGCGCTGAGTTCACGCAGCAGGCGGCGTTCCGGGTCGGGCAGGCCGCGGTAGCCGAGTGCCAGGCTGCCGCGTACGGCCAGGTCGCCCGCACTCAGTTCGTCGAGCCTGCGCCGCTCGTCCCCGAGGCGGCCGGCCAGGTGCTCGAGCGTCCAGCCCGGTTTCCTGGCCAGCCGGGACCCGGCGATGCGCAGGGCGAGCGGCAGGTGGCCGCAGAGGCGGACGATGCGCCGGGCGGCCTCGGGCTCGGCGCGTACCCGCTCGTGCCCGGCCACACCGCCGAGCATGGCCACGGCCTCTTCCTCGTCGAGCACACCCAGCTCGTACGCCCGCGCCGCCTCCAGCCCCGGCAACGACGACCGGCTGGTCACCAGGGTCAGGCTGCCCGGCCCGGTCGGCAGCAAGGGGCGTACCTGGGCCTCGTCGGCGGCGTCGTCCAGCACCAGCAGCAGCCGCCTGCGGGCCGTCATGGTGCGGTAGAGCCGTACGCGGTCGTCCAGCGCCGGGGGCACCGCGCCGTCCGGGCAGCCGAGTGAGCGCAGCAGGTCCTCCAGCACGGCGCTGGGCGGCCGGGCGCCGAGTGCGGCATGGAGCCGGCCGTCCGGGAGGTCGATCCCGGTGGCGGCGTGTACGGCCAGCGCCGACTTCCCGCAGCCGGGCGGGCCGTGCAGGACCAGGTGTACGGGGGCCGCCGGCGCCTGCTCGCCCACGGTCCGGTGAATCCAGTCGAGTGCCTGCCTCCGCCCGGCGAAGTCTGAAATATCCGGCGGCAGCTCGTCACCCACCGCCCCGGCCGGCCGGCCATCACCGCTCCCCGGCTGACGGCCATCGTGAGCCGACCACGCGTGCTCACCGTGCGGCGGCTGCGAGCCGTTCTCGGACAGCACTCGCTGCTGGGCGGCGGTCAGTTCGGCGCCCGGTTCCAGGCCCAGCTCCTCGACCAGCGTCCGGCGCGCGTCCTGGTAGGCGCCGAGCGCTTCCGACCGCCGCCCCGCCTGGTGAAGGGCCTCGATGAGGCGTACCCAGGCCCGTTCCCGCAGCGGGTGCGCGCCCACCAGCGCCCGCAACTCGCCGACCACCTCCGCGCCCCTGCCCAGCCGCAGGTCCAGCTCGACGCGCTCCTCCAGCGCGGTCAGGCGTGACTCCTCCAGCGGTACGGCGCTCGCCCGGCGCAGCACCGACGACTCGACGTCGGCGAGTGCCTGCCCTCGCCACAACCCCAGAGCCGCCCGGAAGCCGTCGGCCGCCTCCGCGATCTGGCCCGCCGCCCTGGCCTGGCGCGCCGCGGCGACCAGCTGCTCGAACCGGTGGCAGTCGACGTCGTCCGGCGCGACCTCGATCAGGTAGCCGCCGGGCACCGTACGGATGCCGTCGACGAGCTTGCGCAGCGCGCTGACGTACACCCTGAGCACCGACTCCGCCGACGCCGGCGGCCGGTCGTCCCAGACCATGGACATGAGCCGCTCGACGGGCACCCGCTCGGGGGCGGACAGCAGGAGCGCGGCCAGCAACGTGCGGTGCTTGGCCGGTCCCGGCGCCTGGCCTCCGTCGACCCGCAGCGGCCCCAACACGCCGAACCGCACCTCACCCACCTCTCAACCGGCACATCACTGATCCGCCGGCCTGAGGGCGAACGAGTCGAAGCGGACGCGTGCGGAGGCGGTGGCACCGGAGGCGGCGTGCACGCCTGCCTCGTCCGGGGCGTATGGGGCGTCGGCGTCGGACGCCTCGGCGACCAGGCGCTCGTTCAGCCACATACGCAACGTCACCTTGTCCCCGCTTCTGGCGTCCCCGCTTCTGGCGCACTCCGCCACGATGCGGTTGACGGCGGTGACGGGCGTGTTCGCCGGGCCGTACAGGGTCGTGCCGCGCGTGCCCGTGCGGCGCTTGACGATCGTGACCTTTCCCGAGCCGGTCACCGCGAACTCGTAGCGGTCTCCAGAGCCGGCCGAGCCGTGGCACCACACACCGTACTCCCCGGTTCCCTGGGTCAGGGTGGCCTTCGTGCTGACGATCACGCCGCCGACGGGCTCTCGGCGGGGCGCCGACTTCCATAGGCGCCAGCCGGGGTTGACGGTCAGCTCGTAGCCGACGCCCGCCTGGCGCGCGTTCCCGCCCTCGGACGTGCCGACCGCCCAGGCGTCGCCGAAGTCCGCCTCGTACGGCCATGTCTCCTGCCAGAGCCCGGGCACGGCCAGTGCCGCACCGGCCAGGAGGGCCGTGGTGGCGACGCCGGCCACCCACGGCCACCGCCGCCTCCTCTGCCTGCCCTTCGGCGCCCCATCCGCCGCCGATCCCGGCCCGGTCCCGTCCGTCCCCAACGCCGAGTCCCGCCCACGGTCACCCGCGGGCCGCGCCGTGGAGAGACGCACGTCCGGAGACTGGACGCCGCCCAACCGGCCCACAGCGGCGGCCGCGCCACCCGATTGCACGAGGCCCGGCTCTGCGCCCACGGAGGGCCACACGCCTGCGGCGGCGGGCGGGTCGGAAGGCCTGGCGCCGAGGGCGGGAGCTCCGGAGGGAGGTGTGGCCGAGGGGGTGCCCGTCCACGTGCGTTCCACCACTTCGGTGGCCGTGGCCAGGCGAGTGCCGCCCACCAGCTCGGACAGCAGCCCCTGGGCCGTGGGCCGGAGGCGGGGGTCCTTGGCGAGCGCCCGCGACACCACCCCCCTGACCCCCTCGTCCAGCCCGTCCAGCCGCGGCCCCTCCTGCGTGATCCGGTACAGCACCTCGCCAGGCGCCCCGCCCCCGAACGGCAGCCGCCCCGTCCCCGCGAACGCGATCACCCCGCCCCACGCGAAGACGTCGGCAGCAGGCGTCAGCACCTCGCCGCGTACCTGCTCGGGCGCCATGAACGCCGGCGTCCCGAGAATCGCCTGGCTGGCCAGGCTGTCGTTGTCCACCAGCTGGGCGATGCCGAAGTCGATCACACGCGGCCCGAGCGGCGAGAGCAGCACGTTGGAGGGCTTGAGGTCGCGGTGGATCACTCCGGCCCCGTGGATGGCGCTCAACGCGGTGGCGATCCCGACCGCCAGCGCCTCCAGGTTCCCGCCCGACAAAGGCCCCTGGTCCCGTACGACCTCCGCCAGGTCCGGCCCTTTCACGTATTCCGTGACGAGGTAGGCGACGTCCCCGTCGATCCCCGCATCGAGCACGGGCGCGGTGCAGAACCTGGCAACCCGCCGGGCCGCCGCCACCTCGCGCTCGAATCGCCGCCGGAACGCCGGATCACGGGCCAGCGCGGGATTGATGACCTTGACCGCGGCCAGGCCACCGGTGGGCGTGGCCGCGAGATGCACCTCGCCCATGCCGCCCCGGCCGAGCAGGCGCCGCAGCGCGTACCCGCCTATGACCCGGTCACCATCCATCGCAGACACATTAGCCAGGTGTCACGTGGCGGCGGACGACTGCGTCAGGCGGTAACGCGAGGGCGGGATGCCGTACCGGTCTATGAATGCCTGCCGCAACGTCTCCGCCGTCCCGAACCCGCACCGCGCGGCGATCGAGGTCATCGGCAACGACGTCGAGACCAGCAGGTGGGCGGCGGCCTCGGCGCGGGCCTGCCGGACGTACCGGCCAGGCGTCAGCCTGACGTGCTTGAGGAACAGCCGCGTCAGGTGCCGCTCGCTGACACCGGCCGCCTCCGCCAGTGTGGCCGTGGTGAGGTCCTCGGCGAGATGTCCGTTGATGTAGTCGACGGTCCGCTTGACCAGGCCGTCCGCGGGCGACGGCGCGCTGACGAACATGCTCATCTGCGCCTGGTTGCCGGGCCGCTGCAGGTAGGTGACGAGATGGCGGGCCACCGTCCTGGCTAGCTCGCTCCCGTTGTCCTCCTCGATGAAGGCAAGGGTGAGATCGAGGGCGGCGGTGACGCCGGCGGAGGTGGCGACGTCGCCGTCGCGAATGAAGATCGGATCCGGATCGACGACGACGTCGGGAAACCGGACGGCCATCTCCTGCGCCTGTTCCCAGTGCGTCGTGGCGCGCCGCCCGTCGAGCAGACCGGCGGCGGCGAGGATGTACGCCCCGGTGCAGACGGACGCGACGCGCCGGCTCTCCCGGGCCAGCCGGCGGACGTGGGCGACGACCAGCGGGTTGGCGGCGGCGCTCGCGTAGCCGATGCCACCGGAGACGATGAGCGTGTCGAGCGGCCCATGGACCTGTTCCAGGGTGTCCTGGGCCTGGATGACCTGGGCGGTGCCGGTGGTGACGGCGTGGCCGCCCGGGGTGACCAGGCGCACCTGGTAGCACGGCGCCGCGCCGCGCCAGTTGGCCTCCTCCAGCGTCGAGATGACGCAGGCGAGGTCGAGCAGCGCGGCCGCGTCGTACGCCACCACAGCGACCCGTCGTACCTCCATGGCCCCGACTGTAGGTCCGAAGGACCAAGAACCCAAGTTTCCGGACATGTCCGCCGGCCTGCCTTGGCGGGTGACCATGGCGTCCAGGACAGTCGGACACATGACGACGACAGCAGGTACGAAGCCCCGCCGCCGCTGGGGCAGGTTCGCGCTCCACTACCTCGAGATGATCATCGCGATGTTCGCCGGGATGTTCGCGCTCGGCGCGCTCCTCGACCTCGTGGGTCTCGGCGTCTCCCACCACGAGCACCCCGAGCTGGGCTACCTGGTGATGGCGGTCAACATGTCCGTGGGCATGGCCGTGTGGATGCGGATCCGCGGGCACGGCTGGGCTTCGACCCTGGAGATGTGCGCGGCCATGTTCGTCCCGGTCGTGCCGCTCTTCCCCCTGTTGTGGCTCGGCGTGATCGATGGCGGCACGCTGATGACGGTCGCCCATGTGGCGATGTTCCCGCTCATGCTGGCGGCGATGTTCCGCCGCCTCGACGAGTACGCGGGTTGCGCCCATTGACCGCCTTGCGGTAGCCGTCGAGGACGTCCTGCCGCAGCAGATGCCCGAACCCCGCCCGCTTCAGCCGCATCCCTAGTGCCGCCGCGTCGGTGCCGAGCGCGGCGGCGGTCGCGGGCAGGCTCCAGCCGTGCTCGGCCAGCTTGCTCACGAGGTGGCCGCGCCGGGTCTGCGCTTCCGACAACCGGAACGTCTTCAGGTACGCCAGCCGCCCGTCTCCATCAGTGATCGTCTCCCCGATGTGGTTCTCGCGCTTCCGCTCGAACGCCGGCAGGAAGCGGCTCAGCGTGAACCGGCCGAGCCGGTAGACCTCCTCCACGTGCGCGGGGGCCTGGAGGAGGCCTTCGGCCATGACCGAGTCGTGGAAGTCGGCCCACTCGTGCTCCCGCAGCAGGGCTTGGGCCCGCAGGTCGGCCAGGGTGGTTACCGTCGTCTCGTCGATGACGGCGGGGAAGTCCCTGGCCGGGTAGAAGAGCGCGTACTCGTAGACCAGTTCGCCGTACAGGTCCCTGATGAGCGTGGGGTGCAGCGCCCGGTAGTCCTCCGGGTGCGGCACGACGAAGGCGCTGGCCAGCGTGTCGCCCGCGTACAGCAGCAGCCCGCACTGCCCCGGGTAGATCTCGAACACCTTGAGCGCGTCGTCGAGCCCGCGTACCTCGGCGCCGGTGTAGGCGTCCTCGGCCCGCGCGGACAGCCCGTGCGCGATGGCCTGACGCGACCACTCCTCCCAGGCGATCACGGGCCCGCCGAAGTGCAGCGCGAGGAAACCCTCCACGGCCAGGTGCAGCGGCAGGAACCTGAGCCGGTTCTTGTCCACCCGGCGGGCCATCCTCCGCCGGGTCCTGATGCCCATGTGCTGGAGCTCGTGCAGCGGCTGCCCGAGCTGGGTGCCGTAGGCCGCCGCCGGGGTGCCGTCGCCGGTCCACGACGCGACGAAGGCGTGGGGGACGTACGACGTGTAGACGGTCTTGTCGGGCAGGAACACCACGGACGGTTCGTCGCCGTACACCTTGGCGTGCAGCCGCAGGTCCTCGATGGGCTCGCGGCGCACGAGCGGCACCAGCCGCATCGAGCCCCAGGTCTGCGCGGGCCGCGTGTCGAGACCGGTGAGGTCGATCATCGTGCCTCCAGCTGCGCCGCCCGGTCCGCCAGGTACGCCCGCAGCTCGCCCAGCCCCGTCCTGCCCTCCGCGAACCTGGCCAGCTCCACCAGCGCCGGCAGGTCCTCGGCGTCCCTGATGCCGGCGGTCGGCACCATCGGCGACAACCGCCGCACGTCGAACTGGTCGGCATCGTAAACCGGGTTCACGTGCACAATGCCCACGTCGCCGCCGGGGTCGAGCTTGCGCCGCCAGACCCGCAGGACCTCGCCCGCCAGCCCGGGCGGCGCGTTGTCCCAGCCGTCGGAGACGATGACGAGCATGCCGGGCCGTGCTTCGAGCGCGTCGAGCACCCGCTGTCCCAGCGGCGTCGGCCCGGACGGCCGGGTCTGGAGCGGATCGGTCCGCAGCGACAACCACAGACCGCGGTAGGAGCCGGCCAGCGCCTCCAGCAGGTAGTGACAGGCCAGCGCCACCGCCAGCGGACGGCGCTTCTTCACCGGCGAGCCGAACGACGAGAAGCTGTCGTCGAGCACGGCCGCTACGCTGCCCCACGTGCCTGCCCGCGCCCCGGCCACCCGGGCGGCCGCGGCCCGCAGCGCGCCCACCAGCTCGGCACGGCGCCGCGTGCGCGTGTCCGCGGGCAGCGCCATCACGTACGAGGCCAGCCGGACCAGCGGCATCGCGGCCAGGTCTGCCTGGGTGTCCAGGCCGTCCTTGCTCGCCGACTCGGCAAGGCGCAGCCGTTCGAGCCTGGTCAGCTTGGGGGCGATGCGTTCGAGGAACAACGTCCTCTTGATGCCGTGACGGGCGGCGAAGCCCTCGGCGACCGTGTACGGCAGCTCGTACAGAGCCGCCTTGTCGTAGTGCGCCCGCCGCCACGCCTCCAGCACCGGCGTCTCGTAGCGGGCCCGGCTGAACGGCGCGAACAAGAAGTCGCCCAGCTCGCCCGGCAACCGCAGGTGCGCGTGCCGCACCGCCGACTTCACCGCCGCGCGGTACTTGACGGCGTCGAAGGCCAGGTCGGGGCGGCCGGCGAGCCAGTCGCGGACGAGGGCGCGGGTGCGCCGGTTGTTGACGCCGTCGTGGCGCAGCCGCTGGAAGAGCCGGTAGACGCGGGGCGGGCTCATCCTGGCCAGCCGCCGCGCGATCAGCCGCCCGTCGCCTTGACCGGGGTGGGCCAGCAGGGTGGCGATGATGAGCGCCGCGTTGTGGTCGTTGATGTCGAGCGCCAGCGTCGCCGCGTACAGGTCCGGGTAGTTGCCGTGGATGTAGCGGTGCAGGAAGCCGAGGGAGAGCCGCTGCTCGCCGGCCGCGCTGTGGAACTCGCGCTGGCCGGTCGAAGTGATCGCCGCGTTCGCGAAGAGCAGCACGTCCTCGCACTCGATCAGGTCGGCGTAGGTGTCCATGGGCTCCCCCGAGGTCGCGGACTGGCCGGGGAATGGAGGCACGAGCTGCGAAGCATCGCGGTAAAGGCGGGTTCCGGAAGTCGCACCGAAGTCCCGCGGCCAGTCTGGTTCCGGACCTTACCGGGCCCTTTTGGACAACGCGACGGGTTTACGCGGCAGCACGCTCTCTGTCGTGCTCGCGCAGGAACCGCTGGAGCCCCGCCAGATCGTCGGTGTTGATGTGGTCCACGTCCGCCGCGACCAGCTCACGCCAGATGGCCTCCCGTGCCGGACCGGCCGCGTCCGGGGTGGCCCAGAACCGCACCCGCTGCCCGTCGCGGTGCGCGGTGGACACGATCTGCCGCAGCTTGTCCCGCTCGGCGGCCGGCATCTCGCCCTCGCCGCGCCAGGTGAAGTGGTTCGTCCAGTTGTCGCTGATCAGCGGGATGAGGGCCGGGTTGCCCTGCCCGAGGTCGGACATGCGCCCGTCGTAGAAGGCGTAGCGCCGCTCCTGGGCGGCCATGAGCTCGCGCGGCCGGTCCCCGCTGATGACCACGGTGATCGCGCCCGGCTTCACCTTGCCCTTGTGGTAGGTGGTGAGCATCTTCCGGTACGACTCCAGCA
This sequence comes from Nonomuraea sp. 3N208, assembly GCF_052245935.1. Taxonomy (NCBI): domain Bacteria; kingdom Bacillati; phylum Actinomycetota; class Actinomycetes; order Streptosporangiales; family Streptosporangiaceae; genus Nonomuraea; species Nonomuraea sp. 3N208. Next base: position 128,948 of record NZ_JBQQBR010000003.1, read on the forward strand.
CCTTGTCGAGCTCGGTGTACGTGGCCGCGCCGTTGTTCTTGATGTCCACCAGGAGCTGGAGCTGCTGGCGGCTGCCCGGGAAGACGTGCCCGTGGCCCTGGCGTACGCGCTGGGCCAGCGGATCCAGGTAGAGCGACTGGAGTGTGCGCCCCGGCCGCAGGTCCTCGGGGTCGTGACCGACGCGCAGCTCGCCTTCCACCAGGTAGATGTCCGCCTCGACGCTGGTGAACCCGTGGTCGAGGGCGTCCAGGAGCGGCCGTTCGTGCTCGTAGTCGTTGTGGGCGTGCGCCCGGGGAAGGGGCTCGGCACCGCTGGCCGCCGCGGCGGGAAGTGCCGTCAGCAGGACGGCTCCGGCGGCGGTCAGCGCACCCAGGACTCGGCGCAACATCGCATCTCCTTACGAGGTCAGGGATGCGTGTCAGGCTATTGGCGTCAGATGTGACAGAAGTGAAGTTGAGCGGAATTCATGGCGCACCAGGCCCGCGTACCGATCGCGCCCTGATCTCGCCGAGTGTGGTGCGGCTGGCCCGGATGTCAGAGATCAACACGTACGCGACCAGCAGCAGCCCCAAGCACAGGGCGTCGGCCGCCCACCAGGGGATCTCAGCGAGCAGCAGATCACCGTCGCTGTCGCTCAGCGACCTGATCACCACCGTGACCACGGCCACCAGAACGGTGACCAGCAGCCAGCTACGCAACCGCGGCAGATTCCCCTTGTTCCACAGCCGAATCCGCCAGCTCATGAACACGGCGAGCACACCAAGCAGCGCACAGAACCCGATCAACCACCAGGGCAGGGTGAAGGCGGTCTGCTGCGCGATCTCCGCCCGCATCGTACGCAGCTCCGCCTCGGCCTTCTGCTTGGCTTGCTCAGCGGCGTCGAGCTGCTTCTTCAACTGGGCAACGCTCTTCTCCTGCCGCGTCGGCGGCGAGGACACCTCGGTCGGCAACATCCGCGCCACAACGGTCAGCATGATCGCCACGAACGACAACGCCAGGACGATGGCCATGAACAGGTCGATGAAGCGCAGGTCGAGCGGCGGCGCGAACGACCTGGCAGGCCGCTTCCTCACGGCTCCCTCACCAGCGTGTACTTCTGCGGCCGGCTCTCCACGGCGCTCAGCCGCTCCACCGCGGTACGCAGCGCGTCCAGCCCCTTGACGAGCTCCTCGGTCCTGCCCCTGGACAGGGCGAGCTCCTGGGTGAGCCCGTGCATGGCGGGAGCCGCCTGCTTGGCGGGCAGGCGCGCGATATAGATGAGGAACACCTCGTCGGCCGCCGCCACACTGGCGCGTTCCGCCCGCTCCACCAGGGCCATCGCACCGAACGCCAGCACGCTCAGGAACAACGCGATCAGGGTGACGCCGAACGCGGACGCCAGCTCGGGCAGCACGTGCTGCTTGAGCGCGGCAATCAGCACGCCCGGGTCCGCCTGGTTGTCCAGGGCGTTCGAGAACGAGTTGACCATCGCGCCCATCGTCAGCGCGGTGCCGATGAACCCGAAGACCGGCAGCGCCCAGATCAGGGCGTGGTCGAGGTGGTGCTTGTTGGCCATCTCGGTGTCGTCCAGCGCGGAGCGGGCACTCAGCACCGCCTCGCAGTCGTTCCCGGCCTCGGCGGCCTCCTTGAACAGCTTGAGCCGCCGCGCCACCAGCGTGTCATCGGTCGCTTTGATCGCCTGAACGCTCGCCACGGCCCGCGCCGTCGCGGCGCTCTCCCGCCGGATGTCCGGCACGGCCCTGGCGATCCTGAGCACAGTGGTCAGGAACACCGCGATGATGAGCGTGACCACGAGCTCGGCGGCCGCCGGTGCCGTGGTCGCGCCCACGGACACCAGCAACATTTCCACAAACCCGGCCACCATGAGCAGCGCGGAGACCATCAGCCCCACTACGGGCGCGAACGCCGAGTGGCGCCAGCCGTACCTTGACACCCTTGAACCCCATCCAACACGCCAATTGTCAAAGGACTACCTAAGCACACGGAAAGCAATCTTTGGGTGACAGTGTGATGCCATATTGGGGGTTCTCATCGAATGTCCGGCCGACGACGTCATCGCACCCTTCCGCTGCGCTGGTAGCCGGGCCTCACAGGAGGGCGAATCGGATCACTATGGGCATCGGTGCGCCGAGTTCGACGGACGTGACCAGGAGGCCGTCCGGCACGGCGTCGGCCCGTACCGGGAGGTCGTCCAGGCGGACCGCCGTAGCGGGATCCAGCAGTCCCGGGCGAGTCTTCAGCAGGACCTGACCGCGGGCCGAGTCCGGGACGTCGGCGAGGAACGCGAAAGCGTGCCGGTCGTCGTGGGTCCAGCGGATCCATGGGGCACCGTCGCGTGGCGTGGTGGAACCCGGTTCCAGTGGCCTGGTCGCGTGCACGGCGCGGCCGTGACCGGACATCCACGACGCGATGCCCTCCAGGACGGCGCGCTGCTCGCCAGGCAGCGCGCCATCGGCCTGCGGGCCGACGTTGAGCAGCAGGTTGCCGCCGCGTGAGGCGACGTCCACCAGCAGGCGGACGGCGCCTGCCGGCTCCAGCAGGTGCTCAGGGCCCTCGTTCCTGTTGTAGCCGAAGGACAGGCCGATGCCGCGGCATTGCTCCCAGTGCGCGGCCGTCTCGTTCTGGCGGTTCGCCTGGTATTCGCTGGTCAGGTAGTCGGCGTGAGCGCCGTCCCAGCGATCGTTGACCACGCCGTCCGGGACGGTGGCGTAATAGTGATCGAACAGGTCCTGCAGGTTGGCCATGCCCGCGTCGGGCCAGCCGATGTCGTTCCACAGCACGTCCGGCCGGTAACGGTCGATCAGATCGCGCACTTGGCGCAGCGCGTAGGCGGCGTAGGCGGCCTCGTGAGGGCGGCACTCATCGATCAGATCCTCGTGGCGGATAACGGCCCGGCGGCCGGCGTGCCAGTCGAGCCCGCCGGAGTAGTACACGCCGAAACGAAGGTCGCGAGCCCGCGCCGCGGCGGCAAGATCGGCGACCAGGTCGCGATGCGGGCCGCGGCGGACCGTGTTGCGGGTGCCGGTGCCGGGCGCGTCCCACAGGGCGATGCCGTCGTGATGCTTGGTGGTCGGGACGACGTAGCGGGCTCCGGCGCGGGCGAACAACTCCATCCAGTCTGCGGGGTCGAAGAGCTCGGCCGTCCACGCGTCGAGGAAGTCGTCATAGGGAAGGCCGCCGTGCACGGTGCGGTGGTGCTCATGGGCGGGACTGCCCTCGATCTGGCTGGTGTTCCAGTACCACTCGGCGTACGGATTGTGGGCGAACCACACCTCCGGGTCGACCGCCCCCAGCTCACCGGTGGGCTCGGCCCACGCCGGCACCGAGTACGCGCCCCAATGGATGAACACGCCGAACTTGGCGTCGGTGAACCAGGCCGGAACGGTCATGGCGCTCCTTTCACGATCACGGCCGCCCTCACGAACGGTACAGGTCACCCACGCAGCGCGCCCTTCATGGCGTCGCGGATGAAGCCGCGGGCGAACAGCACGAACATCACCGCCAGGGGGACGACGGCGACCAGCGCCCCTGTGAGGACCAGGCTGTAATCCAGGTTGTGCACGGTGTGCAGCTGGGAGAGCGCGACCTGCAGGGTGAGGTTCGAGGGGTCGACCATGACGATCAGCGGCCAGGTGTAGTCGTTCCAGGCGGCGATGAACGTAGTGATGCCGAGGAAGGCCAGGCCGGGCCGGATGGCGGGCAGCCCCACGTGCCAGTACTGCCGGAAGAACCCGCAGCCGTCGATGCGCGCCGCGGCGAGCACCTCGTCGGGCACCGCCCCCTTGATGTACTGGCGCATCCAGAAGATACCGAAGGCGTTCGCGGCGGCCGGGACGATCAACGCGTTCAGCGTGCCCACCCAGCCCAATTCCACCATGATCACGAATTGCGGGATGAGGGCGAGTTGCATCGGCAACATGTACGTGAGCAGCAGCAGGCCGAACAGCAGTCGCCGCCCGGGAAACTCGTACTTGGCGAAGGCGAACGCCGCGATCGAGTCGAAGAACAGGACGAGCGCGGTGGTGCAACACGCGACGATCAGCGTGTTCAGCATCGAGCCGAAGAGGTCGATGGAGCTGATCAGTCGCCCGAGGTTATCGAACAGCGCGGGCCCGAAGGTCACCTTCGGCGGCACCTGGTACATGTCCTTGGTGGTGTTGGTCGCCATGACGGCGGTCCAATAGAACGGGAACAGCGAGACGAGCGCGCCCACGACCAGGACGAGGTGCAGGGCGGCGGCCCTCAGCCGCGTGGCGGTCATCACAAGCCCCGTTCCCGGCGCTGCACGATGCGCCAGTTGATCGCGGTGAACAGCAGGATGACCACGAACACCGCCCACGCGATGGCGGCGCCGTACCCGTAGTCGTTGTTGTTGAACGCCTCGCGGTAGAAGTACAGGATCGCGGTCAGCCCGGCCCCGCCGGGGCCGCCCGAGCTGGCGTTGTTGGCCGAGTTGATGCCGAACAGCACCTGCGGCTCGGTGAAGGTCTGCATGCCGTTGATGGTCGAGACGACCACCGTGAACAGGATGATCGGGCGCAGCATGGGGATCGTGATGCGAAAGAAGAGTTGTACGGGGCCCGCGCCGTCGATGCGCGCGGCCTCGTACAGCTCGCTCGGGATGGCCTGCAGGCCGGCGAGGTAGATGATCGCGTTGTAGCCGGTCCACTGCCAGCACATGATCGCGGCGATGACGATTTTGATCGTCCACTCGTTGACCAGCCACGGGACCGGCGAGGCCGACAACCACTGCAGGATCGCGTTGATCAGCCCGAAGTTGGTGCCGAACACAGAGCCGAAGAAGATCGTGACCGCGACGACTGACGTGACGTTCGGGACGAAATATGCGATCCGGTAAAAACCCGTGAACCGGACGGCGGAGTTGAGCATGTTCGCCACGACGAGAGCCAGGAACAACATCGGGATCGTGGACATGAACCAGATCAGGAAGGTGTTCTTCAGCGCGAGCCAGAACATGTTGTCCTGCATCAGCAACGCGAAGTTCCGCGGGCCGACGAACTCCATCTCGCCCAGGCCGTTCCACTTGTGGAACGCCAGATAGAGCGAGAACAGCACCGGCACCAGCATGAAGACGGCGAAGAGCAGAAAGAAGGGCGAGATGGACAGATACTGCGGCCAATAGCTGCGCAACGCGCGCTTCAACCGGGACTGCCGGGCGTGGGCGGGCCCGCCGCGGCCCTGCGTGGCCGCGGCGGGCTTCCCCAGGCCGGCGGCGGCCGGCCTGGGCTCTCGCGCGGAGGTGCGAGCGGACATCCTCTCAGCTCACACCCTGGCGCCCGGCGATCTGTTTGGCCGTGCTCACCGCGTCGGTCCACGCGGTGTCGGCGTTTTTGCCCTTGGTCCAGACATTGATGATCTCGTCCTTGAAGGGCTGGGCCACGGCCGCGTCCGCGGGCGCCTCGTACTGGACAGGGATGCTCTTCGCGGCCGGCCCGAACACCTCGATCGTCTTCTGGTCCCCGAAGAACGGATCCCCTCCGGTCAGCGCGGGCAGGTCATAGGAGGCGGGCGTGGAGGGGAACAGCGCCGCGTCGGTGAAGCCTCGCGCCTGGTTGTCCGCGCTCAGCAGCCAGGTGACGATCTGGAACGCCAGTTTGGGATCCCGGCACTCCCTGGGCAGCGCCAGGAACGACCCGCCGATGTTCGCCGGCCCTCCCGGCATGGACGCCACCCGCCATTTGCCCGAGGTGGCCTCCACACCGCTCTTGAGGTCCAGCGCGAACCAGGCTGCGCCGACGGTCCCGGCGATCTTGCCCTGGGCGGCGGCGGCGTTCCAGTCCGGGCCGTCGTACTTGGGCGCGATGATGCCCAGCCCATTGGCCTTGATCACCTGGTCCCAGGCGCTGCGGATGTGAGGCTGGTCGCCGATGAACTTGTTGCTCTCGTCGATGAAGCGCTTGGGGCCCTGGCCGACCATCTTGTCGAACAGTCCTTCGGCCGAGTCGATGATGAACGCGTCCGGGTTGGCCTTCTTCAGCTTCACCCCGGCCTCGAAGAAGGTGTCCCACGTGGACATGGACGTGCCGACCTCGGCGGGGTCGCTGGGCAGGCCTGCCTTCTCGAAGATGTCGTTACGGTAGAACAGCGCGGTGGGCCCGATGTCGATCGGGAATCCGATGAGCTTGCCGTCGGTGGTGGAGCCCTGCTTCCACTTCCACTCGACGAACTGCGAGGCCAGCTTGTCCGCGCCGAGGGTGTTGAGGTCGATGAACCGATCGGGCTCCGCGAGCATGGAGGCGATGTTCTCGCCCTTGATCCCCGTGATGTCGGGCACGAACTTGCGGCCGTTCATCGTGGCGATCAGCTTCTGCTTGAAGTCGCCGCCGATCACCGACGGCTTGAGCGTGGTCTGGGAGAACTGTTTGACGGCGTCGGCCACGACCTTGTCGCTCAGCCCGCCGCCCCAGTACCAAAGGGTCAGCTCCGCGGGCGCCGCCGCCACTGCTCGCGGCGGTGCCCCCTGAGCCACCGCAGGCAGCCGTGCCCCCGATGCCTGCCGCCGCTATGGAGAGAAGTCCGGACTGGATAAGCCTTCTGCGGGAAAATTCCATTTCTAACCCTCCGGGTTATGGGGGATGACATCGGGGATGAAGCCGTACTCGCGGCGCAGCCGCTGGTCGGCGAGACCCCGCCACCAGCCGGCCACATCGGCCCAGTGGGGCGCCGAGGGCGCGCCGCCCACCCGCCGCACCGACAGGGCCGCGACGAGGTTGGCGAACCGGATCCGCTCGGCGAGCGGCCAGCCGGCCAGGGTTCCCACAACGAGACCGGCGCCGAACACGTCTCCGGCGCCGGTGGGGTCGTGGACGTCCACCGGCAGTCCGGCGACGTTCGCGTCCTCGCCGGTGCTCGCATCCACGGCGAGGACGCCATCACCTCCGCAGGTGACGACCGCGAGCGGCACCAGATCCCCCAATCTGGAAAGCGCCGCCGCGGGTGTGTCCGTTCTGGTGTAGCTCATGGCCTCATGAGCGTTGGGCATGAAGGCGTGGCACCCGGCGAGCTGATCGAGCATCACCGACGACCACTCTTCAGTGGGATCCCAGCCCACGTCGGCGAAGACCAGGCCGCCGGTCTTCGCCGGCCACTCCACCGGCTGGGGCCCCAGGTGGACGATCGCCGCCCGAGCCGCCGGAGGATCGCCGATTATCTGGTCCGCCCCCAGGGGTGGTGGGGAGCCGTGGGTCACCAGGGCGCGATCACCGTCGTACGCCAGGGAGGCGGTGGTCGGGGTGGACCATCCGGAGAATAGACGAGACCGGCTGAGGTCCACGCCTTCTTCCTCGCTGAGCGCCGTCCAGCAGTACCGGCCGAAGGAATCGTCGCCGAAGGCCGCCGCCAGACCGGTCCGCAGGCCGAGCCGGGACAGCGTGAACGCGAAGTTGGCGATCCCGCCGGGCCCCGAGGCCATCTCGGTGGTCCAGATCTCCATTCCCGGCTTGGGTCCCTGTTCCAGGCCGGCGAAGACCACGTCGAAGAAGAGCAGGCCGGACACGAAGACATCGAGCTGCGGCTGGACTGCGTTGTCTGGCATCGCTCCGCCACTTCTGGCGCACTGGCACCTCACCGAATTTAGGCAGGATCGTGCACCCTTGTGAGCGACCATGCAATAGTTCGCTCGAAAATTTCCAAAAAATCCGCTGGCAATGATCGTGTTTGAGCGCTACTGTCCCAATCATGCTCCGGGACCGACGGCACGAAGTTATCGTGCGCATCCTGCGCTCAGAAGGCCCCGCCACTGTCGAGGCGCTGGCCGAGCGACTCAACGCCAGTCCTGCGACGATCCGCCGCGATCTCGTCCAGCTGCACGATGAAGGGCTGCTCCGGCGGGTGTACGGCGGCGCCATGCCGATCGACGAGCGGGACGATCCGTTCGTGGATGTGGCGGCGGTACGCGGAGCCGAGAAGGACAGGATCGCGCAAAGATGCGCAGAGATCGTCAAGGATGAGGAGACGGTCCTGCTCGACATCGGCACGACCGCGCACCGCATCGCCAGCTACCTGCGCGGCCGGCCACTCACCGTCGTCACCAGCAGCCTCGCCGTCCTCGAGGAGCTTCAGGACGAGGAGGACATCCAGCTCATCATGCTGGGCGGCATGGTGCGTCGCGACTACCGGTCGCTGGTGGGCTTCCTCACCGAGGACAACCTGCGCCAGATCAAGGCCGACCGGCTCTTCCTCGGCACCAGCGGAGTGCGCCCCGGCGGACACGTCATGGACACCACCGTGGTGGAGGTGCCGGTCAAGCGTGCCATGATCGCGGCGAGCGATCAGGTGGTCCTGGTCGCGGACGTCGGAAAGTTCCCCGGCACCGGGATGGCCCGGGTGTGCGGTCCGGAAGATCTCGACGTCATCGTCACCAACGCCCCGGGCGACCAGGCAACGCTCACCGCCATGCGGGAGGCGGGCGTCGAGGTGATCACGGTATGAGGCTGACCGTTCTCGGCGGCGGCGGGTTCCGCGTACCGCTCGTCTACCGTGCCCTGCTCGCCGATCGCGGCAAGGGCCGAGTCACCCACGTCACGCTCCACGACCTCGACGCCTCGCGGATCTCGGCGATCCAGCGAGTGCTGTGCGAACTGGCGGACGGCGTACCCGACGCGCCCGAGGTGCACGCCACCACCGACCTCACCGAGGCCGTCTCAGGAGCCGACTTCATCTTCTCCGCCGTCCGCATCGGCGGTCTCGAAGGGCGCGCCATCGACGAGCGGGTGGCCCTCGACGAGGGCGTGCCAGGACAGGAGACCGTCGGCGCCGGCGGCATCGCGTACGGCCTCCGCACGGTCCCCGTCGCCCGCGAGCTCGCACAGCGCATCGCCGAGGCGGCGCCCGAGGCGTGGGTCATCAACTTCACCAACCCGGCGGGCATGGTCACCGAGGCGATGTCCCACTACCTCGGCGATCGCGTCATCGGCATCTGCGACTCGCCGATAGCGCTGGGCCGGCGGGTGGCCGGAGCGCTCGGCGTGGACCCCGCGACCGTGTGGCTGGATTACGCCGGGCTCAACCATCTCGGCTGGCTGCGCGGTCTCCGCGTCAAGGGCCGCGACCTGCTCCCCGATCTTCTGCGGGACGCCGACGGGCTGGGCTCCTTCGAAGAGGGCAAACTCTTCGGCGTCGAGTGGCTGCGCGCCCTCGGCTGCATCCCCAACGAATACCTGCATTACTACTACTTCACCCGAGAGGCGGTGGCCGCCGCCCGCGCCGCCCGGCAGACGCGCGGCTCCGTGCTCATCGAACAGCAACGGCGGTTCTACACGCACACCGGCGGCTCGGCGCTGGCCGCGTGGGAGAGCGTCCGGCTGGAGCGGGAGACCACCTACATGGCGGAGAACCGGGAAGCGTCGGGCGTCGGCGAGCGTGCGCCCGGCGACCTCGAGTCCGGCGGCTACGAGCAGGTCGCCCTGGCCCTCATGCGCGCGATCGCGCTCGACGAGCGGACCACGCTCATCCTCAACGTCCGCGGGCGGGGCGCGATCGGCGGCCTCGATCCCGACGCCGTGGTGGAGGTGCCCTGCTTCGTGGACGCCAACGGTGCGCGCCCCATCTCGGTCGATCCGCTCCCCGGTCATGCGCTCGGCCTGGTGACCGCCGTCAAAGAGGTGGAGCAGGCGGTCATCGAGGCGGCCGCCACGGGCTGCCGCACGGCGGCGCTGCGTGCCTTCGCCATCCACCCGCTGGTCGACTCCGTCACGGTTGCCGACCGGCTCCTCGACCGATATCAGCGCGAGCTCCCCCAGCTCGGCTACCTCCGCGGAAGGAACTGACACTCTGATGCACGACGACAGGAGGCTCGTCGAGGAGCGGATCGACCGCGTGCTCCGGGAACGCATCGCTCCCGCCGTGTACGCGGAAACCGTGCCGCTCAAGCTGGCCGCCTGGCACGTCCCCGACGAGCCGGTGCCCGTCGCGGAGGCGCTGGCCGCCGGCTACGAGCCGTTCGAGGTGGGCACGCGCTGGGGGCGCCCTTGGTCGACGACCTGGCTGCGAGCCACCGGATCCGTTCCAGAACGGTGGGCGGGACGGCGCGTGGAGGCCGTCTTCGACCTGGGTTTCGTCGGCGACTGGCCGGGCAACCAGGCCGAGGCCCTGGTGTACGACCTGAACGGCCGACCGATCAAGGGCATCGAACCACGCAACCAGTACGTCCCGATCACCGGGGACCGGGTAGGCCTGCTGCTGGAGATGGCCGCCAACCCCGACATCCTCGCGAACGGCTTCCTCCCGACCCCTCTGGGCGACAAGGCCACGGCCGGCGACGAGCCGCTCTACCGCCTCGCCCGCGCCGATCTGGCCGTACTCGACGAGGAGGTCTGGCACCTGCGGCTGGACGTCGAGGTGCTGCGCGAGCTGATGGCCGAGCTGGCGATCGGCGACCCCCGGCGGCACGAGATCCTCCGCGCCCTGGAACGCAGTATGGACGCCCTCGACATCCACGACGTCGCCGGTACGGCCGGGGCCGCCCGCGCCCACCTGACCGGCGTGCTGTCCTCGCCCGCCCACGCCGGCGCCCACACCATCTCCGCGGCCGGCCATGCGCACATCGACAGCGCCTGGCTCTGGCCGATCCGCGAGACCAAGCGCAAGACCGCCCGCACCTTCGCCAACGTCACGGCCCTGGCCAACGACTACCCGGAGTTCGTCTTCGCCGGGCCGCAGGCGCAGCAGTACGCGTGGGTCAAGGAGCGCCACCCGGAGATCTTCGAGCGCATGCGCAAGGCGATCGAGGCCGGTCAGTGGGTGCCGATCGGCGGCATGTGGGTGGAGGCCGACGGCAACCTGCCGGGCGGGGAGGCCCTGGCCCGCCAGCTCGTGCACGGCAAACGCTTCTTCATGGAGGAGTTCGGGGTGGAATGCCGCGGCGTGTGGCTGCCCGACTCCTTCGGCTACACCGCGGCCTACCCGCAGATCGCCAGGCTTGCCGGGATGGAGTGGTTCCTCACACAGAAGATCTCTTGGAACCAGACCAACAAGTTCCCGCACCACACCTTCTGGTGGGAGGGCATCGACGGCACCCGCGTCTTCACCCATTTCCCGCCGGCCGACACCTACAACGGCACGTTCGAGGGTGCTGAGCTGGCGCACGCCGTACGCAACTATGCGGAGAAGGGCGCGGGCACCCGTTCGCTGCTGCCCTTCGGGCACGGCGACGGGGGCGGCGGCCCCACCCGGGAGATGCTGGAGAAGGCGCGGCGGCTGCGTGACCTGGAGGGCTCCCCCCGCGTCGTGGTCGAAAGCCCGGACGAGTTCTTCGCCGCCGCCCACGCGGAGCTGCCGGACGCGGCCGTCTGGTCCGGCGAGCTCTACCTGGAGCTGCACCGCGCCACCTACACCAGCCAGGCCAGGACCAAGGCCGGCAACCGGCGCAGCGAGCACCTGCTGCGCGAGGCGGAGCTGTGGGCGGCGACCGCCGCGGTGCACAAGAACTTCCCGTACCCGTACGCGGATCTGGACCGGCTGTGGAAGACGGTGCTACTGCACCAGTTCCACGACATCCTGCCTGGCAGCTCGATCGCCTGGGTCCATCGCGAGGCCGAGATGACCTACGCCCGCGTGCGCGCGGAGCTGGAGGAGATCATCACCGCGGCCGTCTCCGCCCTGACCGGCGCCGGTGAGGCGACCTGGGTCTGCAACGCGGGGCCGCGGCCGCGCGCCGAAGTGGTGACCGCACCCGACGGCTCGGACGTCTTCGTCGAGGTCCCGGCCTCCGGCATGGTACGCCTCGGCGCCTCGTCCTCCCCTTCCCCCGTCACCACGACCACCAATAAGACCGGGACGGTGCTCTACAACGGCCTGATCCGCGTCGAGTTGGACGCGGCCGGCCTGCTCTCGTCGGTCCTCGACGTGGTGGCCCACCGAGAGCTGCTGGCCCCCGGCTCCCGCGGCAATCTGCTGCAACTGCACACCGACCTGCCCAACCAGTGGGACGCCTGGGACATCGACGCGCACTATCGCCGCCGGCGCACCGACCTCGACGAGGCAGAGGCGATCACCATCGTCGACGCGGGCCCGCTCATCGGCGCAGTACGCGTCGAGCGTCGCTTCGGGGCGTCCAGGATCGTGCAGACGGTTCGCCTCACGGCGGGCAGTCCCCGGGTGGAGATCGAGACCGAGATCGACTGGCACGAGCGGGAGAAGATTCTCAAGGTGGCGTTCCCGCTCGACGTCCATGCCGACCGCTCGGCCGCCGAGATCCAGTTCGGTCACGTGTTCCGGCCCACGCACACCAACACCAGCTGGGACTCGGCCAGGTTCGAGATCTCTTGCCACCGGTGGGTCCATCTCGGTGAGCCGGGGTACGGCATCGGGCTGGCGAACGACGCCACCTACGGCCACGACGTGACCCGTACCACGCGTGCCGACGGCGGCACCACGACCACGGTGCGGCTGAGCCTGGTCCGCGCGCCACGCTGCCCCGACCCGGAAGCCGACCAGGGGCGCCATCGGATGACCTACGCGCTCGTCCCCGGCGCCGCCATCAGCGACGCCGTGGCGGCAGGCTACGCGCTGAACCTCCCGCTCCGCGTGACGAGCGGCCGTGCGGCCCCGCCGCCCCCGCCGCTGGTCACACTCGACGGCACCGCCGCCTGCGTCGAAGCGGTCAAGCTCGCCGACGACCAGTCCGGCGATGTCATCGTCCGGATCTACGAGGCCCTCGGCGGCCGGGCCATCACCCGGCTGCACGCCTCCTTCCCGGTCACCGATGTGACGGTCACCGACCTGCTGGAACGTCCCCTGCCAGGAAACCCCGTCACCGTGGAGGCCGACGGCGGCATCCCGATCTCCTTGCGGCCGTTCCAGGTGCTGACCCTGCGGCTGCGCCGTTGAGCCCCGTCCAGAAGCGGGACAGTTGCTCGGATTGGCATGCGGGACTCCCCGGCCGTGCGGGTCAGAGGTGCCAGTCGCAGACGTAACAGGCTCTGGCCGCGTGCCACTTGCTCAGGGCCGGCTTCTCGCCGTCCACCGTGTCGTCATATTCCTCCGACACGTCAGGCTCCTGCGGCGCGGCAGACTCCACCTGGGGCCGTCGTCGAACCGCACCCGCAGCCCAGCGTCCCGGAACCCCGTGATCCTGCCCGGCCGCCCGTACACGATCACCCGGATGCCCCGGCACAGCCGGTCTGCGCAAGTTTGTGCGAACAGGCGGTGGCGGTTGGCTCGATTGACTTCCTGCCGATGCGGATCCGGGATGGGCGCCGCGACCGGCGTCTTTCTGCCCGTTATCCCTCGCCTGGGGTACAAGCTCGTGCTTCGATGTTGCCTTGTCCGCAGATCGCATGAATCGCACGATGAGAGGTCACCCATGCCGAATCTTGACGACCCGACCGCCACGTTCCAGGAGTTCGACCGCGACGGGGACGGATACATCACGCGCGAGGAATTCGCGCTCGCCATGAACACGCGCGGCGAGGAGGTCACCGCCGCCGAGCTCGACTCAATCTTCAAGGCCTCGGACGAGCACGATGGGGACGTGGACGGGCACATCTCGTTCGCGGAGTTCTTGGTGGCCTGGAACAAGTGACGGGGGGCTTGCCTACCGTAAACGATCACCTGGTCGCCCCGGTAGGCAGGCACCCGGTAGTACCGGCGCACCTTCGCGCCAGCGGACTCGGTAGGAGAGGGTGCCGTCTTTCTTCTTCCGGTAGTCGATGCCTTCGGCTCGCTTTGCCACGGAACCATCTGTCCCTTCGTCTGGGGCGGTTCCGCGAACGTAGGCAACGACCAGGGCTTACGTCCCCGTCCGATGGTCCGTGCGTCCATAGTGCGATCCACGAACAAAAAACCGCCCCTGCCTGTCGATGTTTCGACAGGTCAGAGGCGGTTTAATCTGGTGGAGGTGGCGGGAATCGAACCCGCGTCCTTCAACCCCAAGTCAGGGCTTCTCCGGGCGCAGCCTGCTGTGCTTTTCTCAGCCCCGGCGATCACGCAGGCGAGTCGCCGACGGGCTCAGCCACTGTTTGATTTCCCGATCTCCCCCGTGGCCGGGTCGATCGGTTGAGCCTTCTAGCGATGCCAGACACCGGGCCGAAGGCACTCCCGGGCTGACAGTGGTTTCGCTACTTAGGCAGCGAGACCCAGGGAACCCTGGGCTACCACAGTGCGCTTGGAATTGGCACTTGTTGTTTGCGGTCACAGGATTAACGAGGTTATGTCCGCAGTCCTCGGCCCGCTTCACCTGCCTTGCAAGATCGAAGTCGAAGCCAGTCACCCCCTGTGCAGTTGTCAACACGCCCTCCGAGGAAGGCGAGCAACATGAATCTACAGGGGACAACGCCCTCAACGCCAACTTAATTCCCCATGGCGAAACCCCCGGGAGAGTGGCACAGCAGCTCGCGCTCCCGGGGGCCGACCGGCAGGGTCGAGCCGGTCCGGACGGCAGGACTTCCCCCGAGATGAAGTCCTGATCTCATCACGGCGACTGGATCCGCAACCCCCCGAGCGGGCCCAGTCATTCAGTAAGACGCCGTCGCGGCCCCGGATGGTTGCTCAGCGTCGCAACAATTTCACGACGAGCTCACAACAGCTCACGACGGGTTCGCCAGGGCCGCGAAAAAGCCGCCCGCGACCGCCGACGCGTTGTAGTTCTTCGACAACACCGCAATGGCCACGTCCCCCTGCCAGCCGACGAACCAGGTCATCTGGTCCCCGGCCGTCGCCGTCACCCCGTGCACCCTGCCTTTGCCTGCCTGGGCGGGCGTGCCAAAGGCGCCGGCCCGCATCATCGGCCTGAGCGCCGCGAGCACCCGCGGATCGACCGGCACGGGAGGGGGCTGGACGATCGGCACGGTCTCGACCCCAGGGTCGGGCGACTTCGGGTCGGTGACGAGCACGGGCGGGCGCCAGGTGCCCGACGACACCGCGGCGGCCACCAGCGCCATGCCCAGCGGGCTCACCTCGACGTTCTGGCCCGCGATGGCCTTGGCCTTGTCGGCGTCGCTGGACAACTTGGGGAACGAGCCGCTGAACGACTTCAGCGGCAGCCGCCACGGCTGCCCCACGCCGAAGGCGGTGGCGCTCTTGCCCAGTTCGTCGGCCGTGACGCGGCGGGCGAGCGAGGCCAGGGCGGTGACGCAGCCCTTGGCGAAGTTTTCCTGGAACGTGGCCGACGACGTGCCGGCCGTGGACTGGCCGGCGGCCACGAACTTAGCGCCGCCGACCGTGCGTTCCTGCGGGCAGTCCAGCCGCTGCTTGGGGCTCACCCTGGCCTTGACCAACGCGTCCGCGGCCACGATGGAGAACGCCGTGCCCGCCGGGTATTTGCCGGCCAGCGCGTCCTTCTCCTGGTGCATGCCGCCCTTGGTGGCGACCGCCCGGATCTCGCCGGTGTTGCGGTCCACGGCCACCAGCGCGCTCGTGTCGGTGTCGGCCACCGCCTGCTCGGCCGCCGCCTGGATGCCGCGGTCGATGGTGGTCTTCACCGACACGTTCTGCCGGCCCGGCCACTCCTGCAGTTGGGTGACCTCCTTGCCGGTCTTGAGGTCGAGTGTGATCACCCTGGTCTGCGTGGAGCCGGTCAGGTAGCTCTGGTAGGCCTGCTGCAGCCCGCTCTTGCCCACCGAATCACCGGCCCGCTGCGGGCCGCCGAGCTTCTGCTCATACTCCGGGGTGAGCGCGCTGACGGTGCCGACGATCTGCCGGGGCGCGTCGGGGTTGACGGGCTGGTCCTGCGGCTGGGTCTCGATCCCCGAGATGGCGTCGAGCTTGGGTTTCATCTTCTGGTAGAGGGAGCCGCCGAACGTGACCAGCGGCACGAACTTGTCCGGCGGCGAGGAGCGGATGCGACTCAGCAGCCGGTCCTGGGCGTATCCGGTGATCTCGGACAACCTCGCGACGACGTCTTCGGCCTGGTCGCCCAGCTTGGCCGGGTAGACGCCGGCGCTGTAGACCACGGTGTCGGTCTGCAGCGCGTCGCCGGTCCGGTCGACCACCGGCTGGCGCGGCTTGGGATCGATGTCGACCGCGAACCGCTGCCCCTCCTTCAGCTCCGGATGCAGCACCGAGGGCGACCAGCGCACCTTCCACGTGCCGTCGACCAAGTGGAGCGGCAACACCCCGTCGTACTGCCAGAGCGGGTTGTTCTCGCCCAGGTCGACCTCGGCGTGGAAAGCGGCGCTGGACTCGTCGCCGTTCATGCTCAAGCTCTTGATCTTGAAGCGGAACGAGGCCGCGTCCAGCTCCAGCTTGGCGTCGGACAGGGCCTTGCGTACGGTCGCCTGGTCGCCGTCGGTGCGTCCCGCCGCCAGGTCGTAGTCCTCCGTCTGCCAGCCCACGAGGAAGTCGCGCACCGCGTCGTGCGGTGACGGCTCCTCGAAGCAGCCGGTCAGCATGGTACACGCGACCGCCAGAGTGGCGGTCGCGGAGAGCGTGCGGCGCAGGCGTCTCATGCCGATCTCATCGGTTGCGGTTGCGCAGTGCCCGGGCCATCTCCCGTTTGGCCTGTTGCTCCGCCAGCGACTGCCGCTTGTCCCAGTCCTTCTTGCCGCGGGCGAGGCCGATCTCGACCTTGGCACGCCCGTCCTTGAAGTAGAGCGACAGAGGCACGATCGTGAGCCCGCCCTCCTTGGTCTTGGCGGCGAGCTTTTCGATCTCCTTGCGGTGCAGCAGCAGCTTGCGCTTGCGGCGGGCGGCGTGGTTGGTCCACGTGCCCTGTGAGTATTCGGGAATGTGCACGTTGAGCAGCCACGCTTCGTTGCCGTCGATGCTGGCGTAGCCGTCGACGAGCGAGGCGCGGCCCTCGCGGAGCGACTTCACCTCGGTGCCCTGCAGCACGAGACCCGCCTCGAAGGTGTCTTCGACGTGGTAATCGTGCCGAGCACGTTTGTTCTGGGCGATGACCTTCCGCCCGGTCTCACGTGGCATGCTTCGACTTTACCGGCGATCCTCCGCACCTCGGGTACGTCGCGACCGCTACACCCGGAGGTAGCGGCGGAGCGTGACGAACGAGGCCAGAATACAGATGAACACGCCGATGATCATGGTGTACGTGATCGTCTGCGCCACGGCGTCCCAGCCCAGCTGAGCGGTCGCACCGCCGAAGAACTTACCGAGCTCCTCGAACAGCATGACCTTGGTCACGATCAGGATGACCGCCGCGAACACGCCGCCGATCAGGCCCGCGATCACGCCTTCCATGACGAACGGCAACTGGATGTAGAGGTTGGACGCGCCGACCAGTCGCATGATGCCCGTCTCCCTGCGCCGGTTGAACGCCGAGAGCCGGACCGTGTTGCCGATCAGCAGCGCCGCGGCCAGCACCAGGATGATCGCGACACCCAGCGCGTAAATCGCGAGCGTGTCGAGCATCTCGAAGAAGGGCCCGATCAGCTGCTTGTGGTCGGTCACCTGCGAGACGCCCGGCTGGCCCTGGACGGCCTGGATGATGGGCTGGTAGTTGTCCGGGTTGGCGACCTTGATGCGGAACGACTGCGGCATGTCCTCGACCTGCGTGGCCTTCACCAGAGCCGGGTTGGACGCGTACGCATCTTGGAAGTTCTGGTACGCCGTCGCCTGGTTCTCGAAGAAGACGTCCTTGACCCCTTGGGTGCCCCGGATGTGCGCGTCGAGCGCCTTGATCTGCGTCTGTGTGATCGCCTTGCCGTTACACGCCGGCATGGCGGTCCCCTTGTTGCACAGGAAGACCGAGATCTCGACCTTGTCGCCCCAATAGCCCTTCATCAAGCCGACTTGGGCGTTGATCATCAAGCCGACGCCCAGCATCGCCATTCCGACCGCCACGGTGATGATGACCGCGATCGTCATGGTCAGGTTGCGACGGAGGCCGATCCAGACCTCGGAGAAGATGAAATTCGCCCGCATGTTCTGTCTGCAGCTCCCTGTCAGTACGCCTGGCCGTAAACGCCACGCGACTGGTCACGGACGATCTTGCCGTCCTCCAGCTCCACGACACGCTTGCGCATGGAGTCGACGATGGCCGCGTCGTGCGTGGCCATGACGACCGTGGTGCCAGTCCTGTTGATGCGGTCGAGCACCTTCATGATGCCGATGCTCGTCGCGGGGTCGATGTTGCCCGTGGGCTCGTCGGCCAGCAGGATCATCGGCCGGTTGACGAACGCGCGGGCCATGGCGACGCGTTGCTGCTCGCCGCCGGACAGCTCGTCGGGCATGCGGTGGGCCTTGCCTTCCAGGCCGACCAGCTCGATGACCTCGGGCACCACCTTGCGGATGAACCGCCGGGGCTTGCCGATGACCTCGAGGGCGAACGCCACATTCTCGTAGACGTTCTTGTTCGGGAGCAGCCTGAAGTCCTGGAACACGCAGCCGATGCGGCGGCGCAGGTGCGGCACCTTGAAGTTGGAGAGGCGGGCCAGGTCTTTCCCCGCGACATGGATCGCACCGGAATTGGGCCGCTCCTCCTTCAGAATCAGACGCAGGAACGTGGACTTGCCTGACCCCGAAGGGCCGACGAGGAACACGAACTCGCCCTTGTCCACGTCAACGGATACGTGGTCGAGAGCGGGCCGGTTCTGGTTCGCGTAGACCTTGGTGACATTATCGAAATGGATCACGAGAGCATCACGGCATGCCAGTCTAGGGGTCAGGACGGAAGCGAGGGTGGCACATGCCCACTTCCCGCCGCTGGCCGATCGGGGACCTCGTCTTTACTGATGATCGACGTTCCGATTGGCCAGAGCACAGTCTAGGGGGAAGACTGGCATGGAACGTCCATAACGGAAACAAAACGATTGTGCGGCTAGACTTGGGGCTGTCATGAGTTGTGAACACCTCGTATGCGCGCAGTGCGCCCACCCCGTGATCGAGGGCCGCTGCGCTCTCTGCCGCGCCAACAGAGAGCGGATGCACCACCACGGCTTCGCCGGGCTGTCACCCGCCCTCATCGTCCTGCTGCTCGTCGTCCTGCTCTTCGCGAGCCTGGCGCTCAAGCACCTCAGCGGGCTCTAGGGCCCGTCCTAGGCCTCCGCCCCCGACTCCTGCCGCCGCATCCAGCGGATCTCTGATTCGATGAACCCGTCGATGTCGCCGTCGAGCACGGCCGACGGGTTGCCGGCCTCGGTGCCCGTGCGCAGATCCTTCACGATCTGGTAGGGGTGCAGCACGTAGTTGCGGATCTGCGTGCCCCACGACGTGGTCGTCGCGCCACGCAGCTCCGACATCTTCTCCGCCTCCTCCTGCCGCTTGCGCTCGAGCAGCTTGGCCTGGAGCACGGCCATGGCGCTAGCCCGGTTTTGCAGCTGCGAACGCTCGTTCTGGCAGGAGACCACGATGTTGGTCGGCAGGTGCGTGATCCGCACGGCCGAGTCGGTCGTGTTGACGCCCTGGCCGCCGGGGCCGCTAGAACGGTAGACGTCGATGCGGAGCTCGTCCTCGTTGATGTCGATATGGTCGGTCTGCTCGACGACCGGCACGATGTCCACCCCGGCGAACGACGTCTGCCTGCGCCCCTGGTTGTCGAACGGGCTGATGCGGACCAGACGGTGGGTGCCGTGCTCGCCGCGCAGCGTGCCGTACGCGTAGGGCGCCTTGATGGTGAACGTGGCCGACTTGATGCCGGCCTCCTCCGCGTAGGAGGTGTCGTAGACCTCCGTGGAGTAGCCCTTGCGCTCGGCCCACCGCAGATACATTCGCAACAACATCTCGGCCCAGTCGGCGGCGTCCACGCCGCCGGCCTGCGAGTTGATGGTGACCAGCGCCTCTCGGGCGTCGTATTCACCCGAGAGCAGGGTGCGCACCTCGAGCGCGCCGATATCGGACTTGAGCGACTCGAGCTCCTTGTCGGCCTCGACACGCGTGTCGTCGTCACCCTCCTCGGCCGCCAGCTCGTAGAGGACGGCCAGGTCGTCGAGGCGGCGCGCGACGCCATCGACGCGGTTGAGCTCGCCCTGGAGGTGGGAGAGCTTGCTCGTGACCTTCTGGGCTTGTTCAGGGTCGTCCCAGAGGTCGGGCGCGGCAACCTGCTGCTCCAGCTCAGCGATCTGCTTGCGCATCGCGTCGAGGTCGAGCACGTCCTGGATGCTGCGGACCGTGCCCGCGAGCTCGTTGATCTCTTCTGCCGGATCGATGCCTGCCACGTCTCCCTAGGGTACGCGCCTCGCGGGAGAACTCCGTCCTCCAACCCGAGACCCGCCCAAGGCTTCGACCCGTCGCCCACCCAAACCGCAATACGATGGCGACGTGCGTGCATACAGGCGGCGGAAGGTGCTGGCGCTCGCCGCCGGCGTGCTGGCCGCGGCGACCGCCTGCACGAGCAGTGCCCCGCCGACCTCCACTAAGCAGGCCGCGGCCGCCTCCGCGACGCCCACGCCCTCCCCGAGCGCGGTCGGGCTCACCCGGGCCGAGGCGGCCAAGGAGTTCAACGACTTCATCGTCACCGACGACAGGCTGCGGGTGGCGGGCGACCAGGAGGTCCACCTGGAGGGCCTCCTGGATCTGGAGGCCAAGGACCTCACGACCGGCGGGCAGACGTTGCTGACCGTGGCGGCATTCCTGTCGACCGACTACGCGCCGCCCCGCTACAAGTGGGGCTCGCCCACGCTCTACGTGCCCAGGTTCGCCGTGGACGAGAAGGCGCCGTGGTTCAGCGCGCTGGCGACACGGAACGGGCGGCCGACGCTGCTGACGTTCGCCAAGGCGGCGGACCGCTGGCGGCTCAGCTCCGTGGCGCAGCTCCTGCCGGGACAGCAGCTCCCGGAGATCGAGCTGGACGCCGAGAGCTTTGCGACGGCGCTGGCTCCCGACGACAAGACCGTCACGATCAGCCCGCAGTTCATGCAGCCCGTGCACGCCAGCGTGGCCGAGACCGGGACGGCCGGGGTCACGGCGGGGCTGCTGGCGGCGGGGCCGTACACGACCGAGGTGGCCGAGCAGATCGCCTCGCTCAGGGACAAGGCGAAGGGCAACGGCTACAGCTACGACTCGATCTTCAGCGCCGACAACTTCCCTGTGTACGCGCTGCGCACCAAAGACGGCGGGGCGCTGATCCAATACTCGCTGTCGCGCACGACGACCACGACGACCAAGACGGCCGAGGACGACTACATCCCGGTGCCGGAGTCGGCCCGATGGGCGATCAGCGCGCCGGTGCTGCGCCGCACGCTGCGTCTGATCGAAACCCATCAATATGCCACTGCGGTCCCGCCGCTGTCCCGCCCATCCGCGGCGGCGGTGATCGCCCATGACGGCGCTCTTACTAAGGCTTCGGGTCAATAAAACCCAATAAGAGCCCCATATTTTACGGCAAGCCACGTTGCCCGCACGCGCCGTAAACCCTTGCGGTCTGTCATGGCCGGTCGTGAAGGCTCACGGGTTGCTCGCCGTGACGAGCGTCATCTTTACCTGCTTCTTCGCTGACACCCAGGCTCGTTAAGCAACTTGAGTTGACTAGCCGTCGATTAGTCAACTATGGTTGCTTGTATGCCGGCTGATGATACTTCCGTACCCAAGGAACCCGCGGACGCGCTCGCGGCCGTGGTGGCGTTGCGGCGCCTGGCCGACCAGTTGGAGGACGCCGCCGTCGAGCAGGCCATGCGGGCGGGCTGGAGCTGGCCCGACGTCGCCGAGGCGCTCGGCGTCACCCGTCAGGCGGTTCACAAGAAGCACTCCAAGCGGCTCATCGCGGCCGGCGTCACGTTGAGGAGACGACAATGAGCGCGATCGACCACTACATCCAAGCGATCCTCGTGGGAGGCGGGGCGGAGGCGCTGGAGGACGGCTCCGCGGCGATCGAACCGCACCATCTCCTGCTGGCGATCGCCGCCCACGAGGGCACCGCCGCGCAGCGTGTGCTGCTCGCGGCCGGCTTGGGGCGGCAGGCGATCAGAGAGGCGCTGGACCGGGAGTTCGAGCACAGCCTCGGCACGGTGGGGGTGTCCCTCGCCTCCTATGACCTTCCGAAGCCGAGCCGCGACCCCAAGCTGCCGAAGATGGGCGCCTCGACCAGGCTCGCACTGGAACGCGGCTTCGCCGCCGCCACCGGCAAGAAGGACCTGCGACCCGCGCATCTGCTGCTCGGCATCCTGGACACCGAGATCGGCACCGTGCCCCGCGCGCTCGCTCTGGCCGGCGCCGACCGGGCGGGCCTGATGGCACGCGCCCGGGAGACACTCCCCCACGAGAGCTGGTAAATCCACCGGGCCGGAGCGCCCGCCTTCACCCCCATCCCCATCTGTTGTCCCCGGCCCTTGCCACGACCTCCCGCGCGTAGCGATGCGGGACGGCCGGTTCGGGTCGTGATGCGTCATGCCCCGCGACGGGTGCCGCCGGCATGCGTCCCGTCGCGGAGGCGTTCGATCACAGAGAGAGGCCATTTCATGACAATGAGCGACACAGTCGTGCTCGACGTCGACGGGCTGCGTATGCGCTACGGCTCGGTCGATGTCCTGCACGATGTCACGTTCCAGGTCCGCCACGGCGAGGTGCTGGCCCTGTTAGGGCCGAACGGGGCGGGCAAGACCACCACGATCGAGATCCTGGAGGGCTTTCGCAACCGCTCGGCGGGCCGGGTCGAGGTGCTCGGCGCCGATCCCGCGCACGGCGACGAGCGGTGGCGGGCCCGGCTCGGGGTCGTGCTGCAGTCCTGGCGCGACCACGGCAACTGGCGGGTCCGCGAGCTCCTGGACCACCTCGGCGGCTACTACACCGGCTATGCCACCCCCGAGATCCGGCGGCCGTGGGACGGCGCCGAGCTGATCGAGGCGGTCGGCCTGGCCGGGCAGGCGGGCAAGAAGATCAAAACCTTGTCGGGCGGCCAGCGGCGCAGGCTGGACGTGGCGATCGGCATCGTGGGGCGGCCCGAGCTGCTGTTCCTCGACGAGCCGACCGCGTCGTTCGACCCGCAGGCCAGGAGCGAGTTCCACGACCTCGTACGGGACCTGGTCGACGCCCACGAGACCACCGTGCTGCTCACCACCCACGACCTGGACGAGGCCGAGAAGCTGGCCGACCGCATCGTCGTGCTGAACGGCGGCCGGATCATCGCCGACGGCACGGCCGGCGAACTGGCGCGGCGGATCGCCGGCGAAGACGAGGTGCGCTGGCTCCTCGACGGGCAGCGGTTCGTCCAGAAGACAGCGGACTCGACCCGGTTCGCCCAGGACCTGTTCGCCCGGTACGGCGATGACGTCCAGGAGCTCGAGATCCACCGGGCCTCGCTGGAGCAGACGTACCTCACCCTGGTCCGCCAGGCCGAATCGACCCCGGAGGCGACCCGATGAACCCCACCACGACGGCACTGCGCGCGGGCTGGTCCCGCGGCCTGATCGAGCTGCGCCAGTCGTTCAGCAACGGCCCTGAGCTTTTCTCGCATTTCCTCTGGCCCGGCCTGATGGTGGCCACAATGTTCTTCATCAGGGATCTGTCGTTCGGCTCCAGCGGGCTCCTGCTCAGCACCCTGGCCCTGCCGAGCATCCTCGGGATGAACGCCGCGGTCGGCATGATCAGCATGAGCCAGCAGCTGACCGCCGACCGCGAGGACGGCACGCTGCTGCGGGCCAAGGCGACTCCGCACGGCATGCCCGCCTACCTCATCGGCAAGGTCATCTCGGTCTCCGGCGGCCTGCTCGCCGATCTAGTGATCTTCCTCGTGCCCGGCGTGCTCATCGTCAAGGGCCTGGCGATCGGCCCCGGCTCCTGGCCCACTCTGGCCTGGGTGCTGGTGCTGGGCCTGGTCGCGACCCTGCCCATCGGCGCGGTGCTCGGCTCGGCGTTCGCCAGCGCCCGCGCCCAGGGGCTGCTCCAACTGCCGTTCCTCGGCGTGATCGGGATCTCCGGCATCTTCTACCCGATCACCGCACTGCCCGAGTGGCTCCAGTGGATCGCCCAGATCTTCCCGGTCTACTGGATGGGACTCGGCATGCGCTCCGCCCTGCTGCCCGACTCGGCGGCGGCCATCGAGATCGGCGAGTCCTGGCGGCACCTGGAGACCGCCGGGGTGCTGGGCGCCTGGGCGGTGCTCGGGCTGCTCGTGGCGCCGGTGGTGTTGCGCAGGATGGCACGCCGGGAGTCGGGGTCGAGCGTGGCCGCCCGCCGCGAGCGCGCCCTGCGCCGAGTCGGCTGAGCACCGCGAACACGCCCTGCGGCGGCGTCGGCCGAGCGCCGCGACCGCTCACGGCGCTGCGGCGGCAGGCGAGCCGCCGCAGCGCCGATGGCGACTACGCCTCCGTGTGCGGGAGGTTGCTGGCGGCCACCAGCGTGCGGATGGCACGCAGCGCGACCGAGAGCGTGGCCAGGTCGAAGTTGTCGCTCTCCCAGATCTCCGACAGCGTCTGCCTGGCACGGGAGACGGCCGCCGAGTTGCCCTCGGACCACCGCGCCAGCCGCTCCTCCGGCGGCAGCCCCGGCTTGCTGTGGGCCAGCACGTCCCTGGTCAGCGAGGCATGCGCGGCGTAAAGGTCGTCGCGCAGTGCCGAGCGGGCCATGGAGTTCCACCGGTTGTCCCTGGGGAGGGCGATGATCCGCTCCCTGAGGCGGGCCAGCTGGAGGCGGTCGGCCAGGTCGAAGTAGACCTCGCCCACCTCGTTGACCGGCCGTCCCGTCAGCGACGCGACCTCCACCAGGTCCAGCGTGGAGTACGCGGGCACCATGCCGGCCACCCGCTCGGCCAGCTCCAGCGGCACGCCCCGGGCCACGAACGAGTCCCGGCGATCCTCGTACGCGGCCAGGTCGGGCCCGGTGAGCATCTTCGGGATGTGGGCGACGAGCCCGTTGACGCCCTTCATGAAGAAGCTGACGGACGCGGACAGGTCCAGCGGCGGGCGCCGGTTGATCAGCAGCCAGCGGGCACCGCGCTCGACGAGCTTGCGGGCCTCCAGCAACATGGCGATCTGGACATCGGTGCTGACCTTGTTGTCCAGCGACTCCACGGCCCGGTAGAACGACGGCAGGTCGAAGACCTCCCGCGCCACCAGCCAGGCCCGCGCGATGTCGGGCGTCGAGGCGCCGGTCTCCTCGCCGAAGCGGTGCATGAACGTGGTGCCCATGCTGTTGACCAGGTCGTTGACCACGCAGGTGGTGATGATCTCCCGCCGCAGCGGGTGCGCGTCCATGTACGTGCGGAAGCGCTCCCGCAGATCCGACGGGAAGTACGACACCAGCCACGACTCCAGGTACTGCTCGTCGGGCAGGTCGGAGCCGAGCAGCTCGGCGTCGGCCACCAGCTTGGTGTAGGCCAGCAGGACGGAGAACTCCGGCGCGGTCAGCCCGAGCCTGGCCTGGCGGCGCTCGGCCAGCGTCTTGTCCGACGGCAGGAACTCCAGCTCCCGGTTGACCAGCCCTTCACGCTCCAGCCGCCGCAGGTAGCGGGCGTGGATGTGGAGCATCTCGACGGCCTGGGCACGGGCCGCGGCCAGGACCACGTTCTGCGCGTAGTTGTCCCGCAGCACCAGGGCCGCGACCTCGTCGGTCATCGAGGTGAAGACCTGGTTGCGTTGCTTGTCGGTCAGCTCGCCGTCACGGACGACCTGGTCGAGCAGGATCTTGATGTTCACCTCGTGGTCGGAGGTGTCCACCCCGGCCGAGTTGTCGATGAAGTCGGTGTTGGCCAGCCCGCCGTTCAGCGCGAACTCGATCCTGGCCAGCTGGGTGAAGCCCAGGTTGCCGCCCTCGCCGACCACCTTGCAGCGCAGGTCGGCGGCGTTGACCCGGAGCCCGTCGTTGGCCTTGTCGCCGACGTCGGTGTGGGACTCGGAGGTGGCCTTCACGTACGTGCCGATGCCGCCGTTCCACAGCAGGTCCACTGGGGCCCGCAGGATGGCGCTGATCAGGTCGTTCGGCGCCAGCGAGCTCACCCTGGCGGGGATGCCGAGCGCCTCGTGCATCTGCGGTGTGATCTGGATGGACTTGGCGGTACGCGGGAAGACGCCGCCGCCCGCCGAGATCATCTTGGTGTCGTAGTCCTCCCACGAGCTGCGCGGCAGGTTGAACAGGCGCTGCCGTTCGGCGTACGAGCGGGCGGCGTCTGGCGAGGGGTCCACGAAGATGTGCCGGTGGTCGAACGCGGCCACCAACCGGATGTGCTGGGACAGCAGCATGCCGTTGCCGAACACGTCGCCCGACATGTCGCCGATGCCGGCCACGGTGAAGTCGGTGGTCTGCGTGTTCACGCCCATGGTGCGGAAGTGGTACTTGACCGACTCCCACGCGCCGCGGGCGGTGATGCCCATGGCCTTGTGGTCGTAGCCGATGGACCCGCCGGAGGCGAACGCGTCGCCCAGCCAGAACCCGTACTCCTTGGCCACGCCGTTGGCGATGTCGGAGAAGGTGGCGGTGCCCTTGTCGGCCGCGACGACCAGGTAGGGGTCGTCGCCGTCGTGCCTGACCACGTCCGGCGGCGGCACGACCTTGCCGTCCACGAGGTTGTCGGTGACGTCCAGCAGGCCAGAGATGAAGGCCCGGTAGCAGGCCACTCCCTCGGCGAGCAGGTCCTCGCGGGTTCCCCCCACCGGGGGACGCTTCACGACAAATCCACCTTTGGACCCAGTCGGGACAATGACGGTGTTTTTCACCATCTGCGCCTTAACTAGGCCCAATATCTCCGTCCGGAAGTCCTCCATCCGATCGGACCACCGGAGCCCGCCGCGCGCCACCTTCCCGAATCGCAGATGCACGCCCTCGACCCGCGGCGAGTAAACGAATATCTCGAACTTCGGCCGCGGCAGCGGAAGCACACTGATGGCCTGCGGATCGAACTTAAGTGAAATGTACGGTTTGCGCCGCCCATTAACCGTTTGGAAGTAGTTCGTCCTCAGTGTCGCCTGAATCATCTCCAGGTACGCCCGCAGGATGCGGTCCTCGTCCAGCGAGGCCACCTCGTCCAGCGCCCCCAGGACCTCCTCGTGCAGCGCGTCCAGAAGCTCGCCGCGCACGTCGTCGCCCCGCCGCGGATCCAGCTTGGCCTCGAACAGGCTCACCAGCAGCCGCGCCAGCCGCACGTTGCCGTTGAGCACCCGCTCGATGTAGGACTGCGAGAACGTGCTCCCGGCCTGGCGCAGGTATTTGGCGTAGACCCGCAGGATCTGCACCTGCTCCCAGGTCAGCCCGGCCCGCAGGATGAGCGCGTTGAAGTCGTCGGCCTGCACCCGCCCCTTCCACAGCGCGGTGAGCCCGTCCTGGAAGAACCGCTTGAAGTCGCTCCTGTCCACCTCGTCGGAGGGCGTGTAACGCAGCCCGAAGTCGTAGATCCAGGCGTTCTTGGTGTTGGGGTCGTTGTCCCGGTCGATCTCGTAGGGCCGCTCGTCGACGACCTCGACGCCGAGCCTCTGGATCAGGGGCAGCGCCTGGGACAGCGAGATGGGCGAGCCGACCTTGTAGATCTTGAGCCGCCGCTCCCCCTCGGTCGCGTCGTACGGCTCGTAGAGGTTGATCCCGACCTCCTCGTCGTCGCCGGCGGCGACGAGCTCCTCCAGGCGGCGCAGGTCCACGACGGCCACCTTGGGCGGGAAGTCCGCCTTATACCCTTCGGGGAACGCAGACGCGTACCGCCTCATGAGCGCGGGCGACTCCTCCTCGGCGGTCATCTCCCCCAGCGCGGCGGCCAGGTCGTCCTCCCAGGAACGGGTGAGCGCGGCCAGCCTGGCCTCCAGCTCCTCCACGTCCCCGCTCGGCGGCGGCAGTTGCCTGCCCCGTTCGCCCCGCACCACTACGTGCAGCCGGGCCAGCACCGACTCGCCGATCATCGCGCTGTAATCCAGCGACTTGCCGCCCAGGGCCTTGAGCAGTACCTCCTGCATCTTCATCCGCACCTTGGTGGTGTAGCGGTCGCGCGGCAGGTAGATCAGGCAGGAGATGTAGCGTCCGTAGTCGTCGCGCCGCAGGAACAGCTTGACCTGCTTGCGCTCACGCAGCCGCAACACGCCCATGGCGATGGGCAGCAGCTGCTCGACGGAGGTCTGGAACAGCTCGTCGCGCGGGAACGTCTCGAGGGTCTCGATCAGGTCCTTGCCGTCGTGGCTGTCGGGCTGCAGCCCGGCCGCGTCGAGCACGTCGGCCAGCTTGCGCCGGAGCACCGGGATCCTGGAGATCGACTCGTTGTAGGCGACATGCGTGAACAGGCCGAGGAAGCGCCGCTCCCCGTTCACCTCGCCCTCGGGCGAGAACGTCTTGACCCCGATGTAGTCGAGGTAGGTCGCCCGGTGCACGGTGGCACGCGAGTTGGCCTTGGTGATGATCATCAGGTGCTTCTCGCGTGCCTTGGCCCGCACCTCGGGCGGCAACACGGAGAAGCTGGCCGAGCCGGGCCTGTCGTCACGCAGGATGCCCAGCGCCGCCCCGGGCAGGGAGCGCAGCGCCTCCCCCTCGTCGGTGTCCTCGAGCCGATACTCCCGGTAGCCGAGGAAGGTGAAGTGCCCGTCGGCGAGCCAGCGCAGCAGGTCGATGCTGTCCTCGACCTCCGCGGGCTCCAGCGGCGGCGGGTTCATGCTCAGGTCTTCCGCGGTCTGCACGGCCAGCGCCCGCATCTTCCTGAAGTCCTCGACCGCGTGGCGCACATCTTCGAGCACCCGCTGGAGGTCGGCCTCGAGCCCCTTGAGCACGTCGGGATCGGACTGCCGGTCGATCTCGATGTGCATCCACGACTCCACCAGCATCTGGCCGGTGACGTCCTCCTGGCCGCGGCCGAGCATCCGGCCCGTCATGTCGCGGCGCACCCGCATCTGCGGGTGGACCACCAGGTGGGTGCCCAGGCCGTGCCGGTCGAGCTCCATCGTCACCGAATCGACGAGGAACGGCATGTCGTCGGTGACCACTTCGACCACCGAGTGCCCGGGGTCCCAGCCATGCTCCTCCAAGGTGGGCGCATAGGCGCGGACCACCGCCCGGCCCTGCGGGCGGACCTCGGCCAGCTGGCGTTGCGACATCGCGGGGCCGTACACGTCGACCGGGTTACGGTCGAGCAGGTCCTCGGGCGCCACGTAGCGGTAGTAGAACCGGAGGAAGGACAGCGCCTCCTCGGTGGTCACGTGTTCGCTGCTCGCCGCACAGCTCTCGGCGGCTCGCTGGAGCAGCTCGTCCTTGGCCTCGTCGAGGGGCATCGTAGGTCTCACTCCTTTGTGAGGGTTCGCCGTGGCGTTCATAGCCAGGCCCTTAGTTCCCACAGCAGCGGGAAGTAGTGCAAGCGCGCCCTACTGCGCAGATAGGGGGCGCCGGTGGAGCCGCCAGTGCCGGACTTGTCGCCGATCTGGCGCTCGACCATCTGGACGTGACGCATCCGCCACAGCGCGGTGGTCTCGTCGTGGGTCAGGAGGTCCTCGGCCAGCTGCCACAGGTCGTCGTGGGACCGGCGGTCTCTGGCCACGGTCAGCAGCGAGGCCATGATCTCGTCGTCCGAGACCGGCAGGCCCCGCTGGGCGAGGGCGGCCAGGTAAGCATCCCACAGCGTGGGCTCGTCCAGCCTGCGGCGCAGCCTGGTGAGCTCGGCGTCGGAGGCATGCCGGAAGCTGCTGAGGTACCGCTCGTCCTTCAATCCCGAGAGGAACTCCAGCTCGCGGAACTGCACCGACTGGAAGCCGCTGGCCGGCGCCAGCTTCGCGCGGAACTCCAGGAAGTCCTGAGGCGTCATCGTCTCCAGGACCTCGACCTGCTCGACCAGCACCCGCTCGACCGCGTGCACCCGCTGGAACAGGTGCCTGGCCTGCCACAACTCGCTGCCGAACATGGCGGCGCGAGTGGCCTCCAACTCGTGGAGCAGCAGCTTGAACCACAGCTCGTAGACCTGGTGAATGGTGATGAAGAGCAGCTCGTCCGGCGCCTGCGACTGCGGCTGCTGCTGGGCGAGCAACGCGGGCAGGCAAAGGTAGCCGCCGTACGACAGCCGGCCGCCTTCCTCTCCGAACTGCCGATCCGGGGGACCGGGCGCATCACCGTGGATGCCCACCGAACACCTCCCCCTGAACCACCCGGCGTTTCCGGTTGCCGGGCGTAAAAGCCTCGCCTTACCGATACCACCCGAAAAGGGGATAGACGTCAACGTGACATGGACATCGGGGGATCGTCGTCGGAGGCCGACGGGGTGTTCTTGAGCGCGTCGAGCTGATCGGGCAGCTCGGCGAGCTGGATGAGCTCCGCCTGGCACTGCTCGCACGTGTCGAGGTGGCGTTCGAACGCCTCGTACTCCTCTTCATCGAGGACACCAAGGACGTAGGCGGCCACCTCGTCGTGCATCAGCCGGCTACCCCCTTGTCCCGCAGCAGCTCGCGGAGAGCCCGGATGCCGTAGTAGAGCCGGGACTTCACCGTGCCCGGCGGAATCCCCAGGATCTCCGCCGCTTCACTTATCGTACGGTCTCGAAGGTAGGTCTGCTCAATGACTTCTCGGTGTTCTTCGGACAGACTGCGGAGCGCGTCGGCGACAACGATCGCCGAAAGGGCTCGCTCCGAGCCGTCGGGCACCGCCATCATGTCGACTTCAGGCGGTTCGACCTCGTGAGGTCGCACGCTCTTCCGCCGACGCCCATCGATAACGATGCGGCGGGCTACTGTCAGTAGCCATGCCCATATAAGGCTTGGTTCCCATTGCAGTCTTGCCGAGTTACGCCAGGCTCGGACGAGCGTCTCCTGCACGACGTCTTCAGCCCATTGAAGGTCGTTACCTGTAGATTTGCGTACGTGGCGCAGCAGAGGGCCGCCGAACTCCTGGTAAAGCACCGCAATGCGATGCTCCGCCTCGGCATCCGCACTCTCGAACCTGCCGTCGAGGTGACCTAGCACGGGGCACATCTTTACACCTTTGTTATTGGTTCGGTAGCCACTCCGATAACTCCAGTCATTTCTAACTATCTCCGGCCATAGGTGAACCTGACCCGGGAAGCCCGCGTACCTCCGACCATGCACAGGCTTTTGCGTGGCGAGCTCTTCATGCTCGGCGGCTTCGTTCTAGCCGCTGCGGTGACGATCGTGCTGGTCATGCCGCCGTCGATCGACCCTGCGGCGGCTCAGTTCACTGAGACGCCCTCGGGACCGCTCACGGCAGCCGACCGCGACCTGCTGGTCAAGGTGCGGCAGGCAGGCCTCTGGGAGATGCCGGCCGGCGACTACGCCAGGACTCGCGCCGAGTCCCCGCGTGTGAAGGAAGTCGGCAGGCTGATCATGGAGGAACACGCTCGGCTGGACCAGATGACCCGCCAGGCGGCGAAGAAGCTCGGGGTGGCCCTGCCCGACGAGCCCAACGCCGACCAGCAGCGGTGGCTTGCGCAGCTGGCCGCGGAGAGCGGCCCTGCATTCGACAAGGACTACGTGAACCTGTTGCGTGCCGCGCACGGCAAGGTCTTCACCGTCGTGGCGGGCGTACGGTCCGGGACCCGTAACTCCGAGGTGAGGAAGTTGGCCCAAGAAGGCATCAACTTCGTCATGCGCCACATGGCGTACCTGGAGTCCACCGGCCTGGTCGACCACACCCAGCTGCCGGAGGCCCCGACGCCCCCACCTGCACCACCCGTCGCTCTGGCGGTCGAAACAAGGAGACACACATGAGTAGATCCAGACGCATGGCCGCGGCCGTGTCGGTCCTGGCCATGGCGGCCACCGGGCTGGTGTCCGCGGCCGTGATCGGCGTCGGCCCGGCCATCGCCGACCACTGCCTCCCCGGAGAGTCCACCCCGAGCCCGAGCCCCTCGGCACCGCAGCGGAACGGGAACCAGAACCAGCAGCCGGACCAGAACCAGCAACAGGACCAGAACCAGCAGCCGGACCAGAACCAGCAACAGGACCAGAACCAGCAGCCGGACCAGGACCAGCAAGGCACCGACCAGCAGCAGCAGGACGCCGATCAGCAGGCCCCCCAGGGCGGCGGGCGCGCGATCCTGGACCCGGCCGCGTCTCCCACCCCCGAGGGCGACGGTCAGACGCAGGCTCCCGAGGGCGACGGCCAGACGCAGGCCCCCGAGGGTGACGACCAGGCCCAGGCCCCCGAGGAGGAGCAGTCCGCCTCGACGTTCTCCCGCCGCGGCCGGCCCACCAGGACCGCCACGCCGACCCCGACCCAGTCCGAGAACCCCGACGAGCAGCCGAGCGGAACCGCGTCGCCCTCGCCCACCGGGACCGGCAACGGCGAGGAGGAGGCCTGCGCCAACCTCGGCCCGTTCCCCGAGGACTTCGTCGACATCCGCCAGGTCCAGCCGCGCCAGCTCGGCGCGCGGATCGGCAGGGGCGGCTCACGCGGCACGTTCGTCTCCCAGTGCGGGCGCAACGAGAACCGCCACAACAACCCCGACAACTTCATCGTCGCCCCCGGCGTGAGCAACGGGGCGCACCACCTGCACGACTACGTGGGCAACCTGTCGACGGACGGATTCTCCACCGACGAGAGCCTGGCGGCGGCGGGCACCACCTGCCGGCTGGGTGACAAGTCCACCTACTTCTGGCCCGTGCTCAGAGACCGCAACTCGGACCAGAACGCCAACGACCCCGACGGCAACGTCGGCCAGGTGCTGACGGCGCGCGCGGTGCAGCTGCAGTTCCGCGGCAACGCGACCTCCAGGGTCGTCGCCATGCCGAGGTTCCTCAGGCTGATCACCGGAGACGCCAAGGCCGCGACCAACGGCGGGGCCAACGCGCGAGCCGCGTGGACCTGCACGGGATTCCAAAACCGCATAACTCCCGACAAATATCCGCTTTGCCCGCGCGGCAGCCAGGTCGTTCGTATTCTGGACTTCCCCAGTTGCTGGGACGGGCAGAACACCGACAGCGCCAACCACCGCACTCACGTGGTCTTCCCCGACCAGAGTGGTGCCTGTCCTCAGGGCACCCGGGCGGTTCCGCAGCTCCGCATGACCCTCGTGTACTCCGTGCCGCAGGGCCAGTCGTTCGCGCTGGACGCCTTCCCTGAGCAGCAGCACAACCCGGTCACCGACCACGCCGACTTCGCCAACGTCATGCCCGATCGGCTGATGCGCTTCGTCGTCGATTGCATCAACCGGGGCCGCCGTTGCTGACCTGAAACGCGCCCTGAAGGGCAATTCCGCCTTCCGAGTCGCACCCTCACTCGACCTTGGAGGGAAATAGATGCTCCACAGACGACACCCCCGGCACGCGCCGACGAAGCTGGACACCCGAAGCGTCCGGCTGGGAGCCAGTGCGTCCATCATGGCCCTCCTGCTGTCGGCCTTCGCGCTGACCAGGACGGAACGCGGCATCGCGCTGCTCGGCCGTGGGGTGAGCTTCCTCGAGTACTACGCGGGCGTGTTCGCCCTGGTGCTGCTGACCGCGACGGTCGCGCTCGGCATCATCACCACGGAACGCGTCTTCCTGTCGCCGGCCAACCGGGTCAGGGCACAGCTCGCGCACCGGGCCACCGCCCTCATCGGGCTGGCCTATCTGGTCACGCACATCTCACTCATGATCAGTCTGGGGCACGTGCCGCTGGGGGCCGCGGTCGTGCCGTTGGCCGGGATCTACGTGGCACTGGGGACGCTGGCCTTCGATCTGATGATCGTGGCCGTGGTCACGGGAATGCTCAGGGGGCACTTCGCCGTACGGGCCAAGCCGTGGATGTGGCGGGTGCTGCACTCGTCCGCCTACGTGGCTTGGCCCGTCGGCATCATGCACGGGCTGACGGCCGGCCGGCCGCCGGCCGGATGGGTGGCCTGGTCCTACGTGGCCAGCCTGGCGGCGGTCGGCGGGGCGCTGATCGTGCGCGTGCTGGCCTCGCTGCGCCGGCCACCGGTCGCACCCGAGATGGTCGAAGGGCCTGCGGTGTCCTCACCCGCCGCCGTGGGCGTGCCCGCCGAGCGGATTGAGAAGGTCGCGACGCGGAACGCGGCCGCCGCTGAGGCCGCCAGGGCGGCCGCCGAGTCCGCCGCTGGGGCCGCCAGAACGAACGCACCGGTGAGCCTCGCCGAGGCTCGACGCAGATACCGGGAGGCCGGATGAACCCCGACGTCATCGCGAAGGAGCGACCGTGATTCCGGCTCGAGTGCCACGGGTGTTACGCATGGGTCCGGCCCGGCTGACCGCCGGGCTCGACCACTGTCGCCGCCTCGACCTGCCCGCCCACCGCACGCTCCACGGCGTCGTGGAGCCACGCACGCTGGACGAGCTCATGTCGTACGCCAACGATGTGGACATGCGCGGGCGAGGCGGCGCCGCCTTCCCGTTCGCGCGCAAGCTGCGGGCCGTCGCCGACGCGGTGGGCTCGGGCGGTGAGTGCGTCGTCCTCATCAACGGAGCCGAGGGTGAGCCGGCCAGCTCCAAGGACGCCATGCTGCTCACCCGCAACCCCCACCTGGTCCTCGACGGCGCGGTGCTGGCCGCCGAGGCGCTGGGCGCCCGCGAGGTGGTGCTCGCCACGGCCGGGGGCGAGGTCGCCGAGGCGTCCGTCGCCGCCGCCGTGGCCGAGCGCCGGGCCGCGAACGTGTCCGGGGGCGCCGAGAGCCGGGTGCCGATCCGCGTGGTGGGCATCAAGGAACGGTTCATCTCCGGGGAGGGCGGCGCGCTCGTCAATGCCGTGAACGGCGAGAACGGCATCCCGCCCGGCCGCAAGCGGCGGGCCGCGCAGAGCGGCGTGGACGGGCTGCCGACGCTGCTGTCCAACACGGAGACGTACGCGCAGCTCGCGCTGCTCGCCGAGTACGGGCCGCAGAAGTACGCCGAGATCGGCACCAGCAAGGAGCCCGGCACGATCCTGCTCACCGTCAGCGGCGGCGCGGCCCACGGGGCGGTCATCGAGACGCCGACCGGCACCATGCTGGCCGACGTGCTCGACCTGTGCGAGGCCGACATCGGCGACGGCGTGCTCATAGGCGGCTACCACGGCGCGTGGTTGTCGGCCGAGGCCGTCCAGACGGCCGTGATCTCGCGTGAGGGCATGAAGGCGGCCGGGGCCACCCTGGGGGCCGGGATCATCGTCCCGCTCGGCGAGTCCACGTGCTCACTGGGCGAGGCCGCCAGGGTCGCCTCCTACCTGGCCGCCGAGTCGGCGGGTCAGTGCGGCCCGTGCCGCCTCGGCCTGCCGGACGTGGCCAGGCTCATGTGCGATCTCGTCGAGGGCAAGGGGTCCGTGGACGCGATCCGGCGGTCCGTACGCCTGGTCGAGCGGCGCGGCGCGTGCTTCCACCCGGACGGCACGGCGAAGTTCGTGTTGTCGGCGCTGGACTCGTTCGAGAGCGAGATCGCGATCCACATGGAGCACGGCTCGTGCGGACGGCCGGTGCGCGGCGTGCTGCCGATGCCCGAGCGCGAGGAAGAGATCTCCTACCGCCTGGAGGTGGACTGGTCCCGCTGCCAGGGACACGGGCTGTGCGCGCACCTGCTGCCCGAGTTCGTGGACCTGGACGACTACGGGTTCCCGTCGTTCAGGGGCGTCCCCGGGTGGATGGCCAAGGAGGCGCGGCGGGCGGTCGAGATGTGCCCGGCGCTGGCCCTGCGGCTGTCCTCTAGCAGCGGGGACGGGCACGGCGGACCGGGACCGAAGACGAGCGGGTCGCCGTTGCGGCTGGTCAAGGACGGCATGATGAAAGCAGGTTCGAGTGTGCCAAGGCTGACGCGGGTAGGCGCCGCTCCGAGCGTGAGAGCCCGAGGGACGGCCGGATGAACTCTGGGTAACGCAAGGGTCGTGCCGAACCCGGTGGACCATCCGGGCGTCTCACCAGTCGATTGACGTCGATGACGAGGGAGGCGCTGATGGACCGCTGGGATGTGCCATGCCGGGAGACGCCCGTGGACCGGCGTGGTTTCCTGCGTGCCGCCGCGCTGGCCCCGCTGGTGATGCTGGCCGCGCCGCCGCCCGACTGGGCGCGG
Organism: Nonomuraea sp. 3N208; assembly: GCF_052245935.1. Classification (NCBI taxonomy): domain Bacteria; kingdom Bacillati; phylum Actinomycetota; class Actinomycetes; order Streptosporangiales; family Streptosporangiaceae; genus Nonomuraea; species Nonomuraea sp. 3N208. The sequence goes on from NZ_JBQQBR010000003.1 coordinate 164,668, forward strand.
TTGCGCCGGCGGCTGGCGGGGACGCTCGTGCTGCCGGGCGATGCGGGATACGCCGCCGCCCGCCGCCTGTACAACCCGGCCTACGACCGGATCAGGCCGGGCGGGGTCGTGTACGCCGAGAACGCGGCCGACGTGGCGGCGTGCCTGGCGTTCGCGCGGGCCAACCGCGTGCCCGTCACCGCCCGCTCCGGCGGCCACTCGTACGCGGGCTGGTCCACCGGCACCGGGCTGGTGATCGACCTGTCCAGGATGCGCTCGGTCGCCTACGCGAACGGCCGGGCCACGATCGGCGCGGGCGCCAAGCTGATCGACGTCTACGACCGCCTCTCCCGGCACGGCGTGAGCGTGCCCGCGGGCACCTGCCCCACGGTGGGGATCAGCGGACTCACGCTGGGCGGCGGGCTCGGGGTCGTGTCTCGCAAGCACGGCCTCACCTGCGACGTCCTGGAGTCGGTACGGGTCGTCACGGCGGACGGCCGGGTCCTGGACTGTGACGCCACCCGCAATCCCGGGCTGTTCTGGGCCTGCAGGGGCGGTGGCGGCGGCAACTTCGGCGTGGCCGTGTCCTTTACGTTCCGGACTTTCGAGACAGGCGACGCGACCGTGTTCTTCCTGCACTGGCCCTGGTCCAGGGCGCGGGCGGCGGTGCGCGCGTGGCAGTCGTGGGCCCCGTCGGCGCCCGACGAGCTGTGGTCGTCGCTGCACCTGGCGCGGTCGGGGAGCGGCCTGGACGTGGAGCTCGCCGGCACGTACCTCGGCCGCAAGTCCTCGCTCGACCGGCTGCTGGCCCAGCTCGTGAGGCAGATCGGCCGGCCCTCGTCGCGCTCGGCGCGGACGGTCTCCCATATGGAGGCCATGAAGATCATGGGCGGCTGCTCGTCGCGGTCGGTGGCCGAGTGCCGGAGGATCCCGCGGACGACGTTCTCCGCCAAGTCGCACATGGCGTACCGAAGTCTGCCCGAGGACGGGATCCGGGCGCTGGTGAACGGGGTGGCTCGCGGCGGGCGGCACATGGTGCTGATGGACGCCATGGGAGGCGCGATCCGCCGGGTGGATCCGACGGCCACGGCGTTCCCGCATCGGGCAGCGCTTTTCAGCGTTCAGTATTACCAGGACGGAATGGATCGGTCGTGGCTGCGCACACTACACGACGACATGTCCAAATATTTCGGGATTAATGCGTACGTGAATTACACCGACCCTGATCTGAAAAATTGGCGTACCGCGTATTACGGGCCGAATGCGGCGCGGCTGGCCGAGGTGAAGGCCACCTACGACCCCGGCAGGCTCTTCCGGCTCCCTCAAGGCTTTTAGATCTTGCCGCGCACGTACACGCGGTCGCCGACCCCGACGATCTCGTACAGGCGCTGGGAGACGGCTATCGGCAGGCGTACGCAGCCGTGCGAGGCGGGCCACAGCGGCACCCGCGTCGCGCCGTGCATCGCGACGCCGCCGACGAAGTAGAGCGAATTGAACATCGCGCCCAGCCGCCCGGTCGTCCAGCCGGGCGCCCGCCGCGTGACGCGGAAGTCCCCGACCGGGGTGACCGCGTTCCCGCAGTGCCCGTTGAGGCAGTACGGCACCTCGGCGCCGGAGGAGATGTGCGAGATCAGGACCGGCCGGTCGTGGCGGTAGACGGTGAGCAACTGGTCGCGCAGGTCGATCTCGACCCTGTTCGCACCCCCGTTGGGCACCATGGGGCGGTTGTGGCTCGGCCCCTCCAGCGCCTTCCAGACCTCCGGGCCGACCGCGCCGTTCGGCTTCAGCCGGCCGGTCTTCTGCAGGGCCCAGACCGCGAACAACGTCTGCTCGTCGTAGACGCCGTTGATCTTGCCGTAGTAATAGCCGCGGTTGTGCAACCGCTGCTGCAGCAGCGTGACGCTCTCGCCGCGATCGCCGGGCTCCAGGACCACCGTCCCGGTCTCCGTGTCCGCCGCGGCGGGCGTGCTCACCAAGAAAGGCAGGCCGCAGCCGAGAACCAGAGCGGCGATTCCCCGTACTTTTATGCTCATATATCGACGGGTACCCGGATCGCCGAGAATCCATCTCCAATAGAGGTTTTGCCAAGCAAAAGCTCGTCGATCTAATGAATCCCGCTAAATGCGTCATTTCGGAAAATGGGTCGCGAGCGGGCCGACCCGCCAGGCGACCGCCATCGGCGTCGAGGGGCATGTCGCCGGGCCAGCCGATCCCGCGGAGGTCTTACCCTAGAACGAGATTCGAGCCAGGAGGTGTCTGTGGTCACGGGTGTGCTGATCGACTGGGGTGGGGTGCTCACGACCAGCCTCTCCGACGCCATCGCCAAATGGATCGAAGCGGACCGGATCGACGGCGAGCACTACCGCCACGTGATGCGCGAGATGGTCGACCACGCCTACAACGGCGACGGGCACAGCACCATCCACGCGCTCGAACGGGGCGAGCTCGACGGGCCCTCCTTCGAGCGCGATCTCGCCGCCCGGCTGCTGACCGTGGACGGAGTGCCGCCGGTGGCCGAAGGGCTGCTCGCCCGCATGTTCGCGGGGTTCGAGCGGGTGGAGGCGATGTACGACATGCTGCGCGACGTACGCGAGCACGGCGTCAAGACGTGCCTGGTGTCCAACTCCTGGTCCAACGAATATCCCCGCGACGACTGGGACGGGCTCTTCGACGCAGTGGTGATCTCCGGCGAGATCGGCATGCGCAAGCCCGAGCCGCGCATCTTCCACTACGCGCTCGACCAGGTCGGGCTGGCGGGCGAGGAGTGCGTGTTCATCGACGACATCGAGGCCAACATCGTGGCCGCCCGCACGCTCGGCATGACCGGGATCCACCACCGCGACACGGACACGACCATCACGGAACTCGAGACTCTCCTCCGCCTCACGTTGCGGCGGGCATCATAGTGACCTCAAAGCCTGAGACGGATCCGCGGCGAAGCGAGGACCCCCGTCTCGGCGCGCCGAGCGGAGCTCGGCCAGAAAGCACGAAAGGTTCCTGATGCGCGTCTATCTGCCGTGCACCCTCCCGGCCCTGGCCACGGCCGTCAAAGTCGGAGAGCTGGGCCCAGCCCCGCTGACCGGCTACGCGGTGACCCCCGCGCTGACCGAGTGGTACGCCTCGGGTGACACCGAAGAGCTCGAATACGTCGCACTGACCGAGGCGGCCCGCGCCTCGCTGCGGATGCTGGCCGCCGACCGCGCCGACGGCGTCGCGGCCGCGCCCCGCCGGGTGGTGGTCGCGGCCGAGGTGCCGGATCGCGCGGTCTCCGCGGGCGTCGATCTCGAGGAACGCGCGCGGGTGCGGCTCTCCGAGCCGGTTCCGGTGGCCAAGGTGGCCTCGGTGCACATCGACGACCCCGGCGCGACGCCCGACATCGAGGCAGCGATCGCGGCGTTGCCCGCCGCCGACGAGGGCGACGACGACGCCCGGTTCACGGTGGACGGGGCGGAGGCCCACGAGCTCATGTGGTACGCGACGCAAGAGATCCCGGACCTGCTGAGATCATGACATGCTCTACGACCGGTCGCGGCCCCTCGCCGTTCACTGGAATGTCACAGCCACCCACTAGGCTGGACGCGAAATGACGAAGCACATTATCTGGGATTGGAACGGCACGCTTTTCCACGACATCGACGCCGTGGTCGGGGCCACCAACGAAGTCTTCAAACCGTACGCGCTGCCCGCGCTGACCGCCGACGGCTTCCGAGCCGTCTACACGCGACCCATCTGGGTCGCCTACGAGCGCCTGCTGGGCCGCCCGCTCGCCGAGGGCGAGTGGGAGCTGCTCGACGACGGGTTCCACGAGCATTACTACCGGTTGAGCGTCGCCTGCGGGCTGGCCGCCGACGCCGAGCTCGTGCTGACCGGCTGGACCGGCACCCAGTCGCTCTGCTCGATGGCGCCGCACGCGCATCTCGTGCCCAAGGTCGAATCGTTCGGCATCAACAGGCACTTCACCAGGATCGACGGGCTGCTCGGCACCACGGGTGGCGAGAAGGCCGCGCACATGACCCTGCACATAGGTGCCATAGGCGTGGACCCGGGCGAGATCCTGGTGATCGGCGACAGCGTGGACGACGGGCTCGCAGCCAAGCACGTGGGGGCCAAGGCCGTGCTCTACACCGGCGGCATGACGACGCGGGCGGAGCTGGAGAGCACCGGGCTGCCGGTGGTCGACACCTTGGCCGACGCTCTCGATTACGCATAACCCGCGACCGAAATCGTCCAGATGGCGAACTTCGGCGGGGCGCCGCCCGTACTCTTTGCAGTGTCCCCCTCAGGAGGCCGCCATCAATCGCCTTGTGCTGTGGAACGTCGACCTGACCCTGGTCGACGTCGCCATCGTGTCCAGAGACGCCTACGCTGAGGCGTTCCGCGCCGTGACCGGCCGGCCGCTGGTCAAGCTCGTACCTCCGATGGGCCGCCCGGACTCCGAGATCGTGTTCGAGACCCTCGCCGTCAACGGGATCCTGGCCGAAGACGATCATCTGCCCCGGTTCCTGTCGGCGCTCGCCGCGGCCTTCGCCGACCGGCGCGGGCGGCTGGCCAAGGAGGGGCGGATGATGCCGGGGGCGAGGGACGCGTTGAAGTCGGTGTCCCGGCTGGACGGCGTGGTGCAGACCGTGCTGACGGGGACGATCAAGAGCAATGCCGTGCACAAGCTGACGGCGTTCGGGCTCGACAAGTACATCGACTTCGAGCTCGGAGGGTACGGCGAGGAGCCCTATCCGAAGGCGACGCTGCTGCAGGTCGCCCAAGGGCGGGCCAAGCAGCGGCTGGGGACCCCTTTCACGGCGGCCAACACCGTGATGATCGGGGACTCCACGCGGGACGTGCAGGCCGCCAAGATCGGCGGGGCCGCGGTGATCGGCGTCGCCTCGGGGCGCTCGATGTCCACCGAGCTCCGCGAGGCCGGTGCCGACCTGGTCCTGCCCGACCTGTCCAACGCCTCGGAGGTGGTGGCCGCGGTCGCCGGCCTCACTTCCCCAGCCGGCCGCAAAGCCGGCTGACCACCGGCGCAACGCCGGGTGACCTGCCTGCCCCACACCCTTGGCCCAGCCCGGACAGGGATCAGCGACCGCCGGCTTACCGTCCCGCGGGCCTACCAGGTGGCCTCCGCGCGGTCACACGGGCGGGCCGAACGGGGTCGGAGGGACGTGATCAGCAGGCCGGGAGGGACGTGACCAGCAAACCGGGGTCAGGGTAGGGCGTTGAGGAAGCGGGCCGCGACCGGGGCTGCGACGGCGGAGCCGGCGCCGGCGCCTTCGACGATCATCGCGAACGCCAGGTCGCCCTGGTAGCCGATGAACCACGAATGGGCCGGTGGTTCCTTGCCGGAGCCGTACTCCGCGGTGCCGGTCTTGCCGGCCGCGCCCGACGGGAAGCGTACGGCGTGCGCGGTGCCGTCCGTGACGACGGCGGGCATGAGCTTACGCAGGGCGGACACCACGCCGGGCTCCAAGGGCCGGGGCCGGGAGTCCTGGCCGGTCGGTTCCTCGGTGACGAGGCGGGGCGGGATCCAGGCGCCGGAGGCGATGGCGGCGGCCACCGAGGCCATGTTCAGCGGGCTCGCCAGCACCCGGCCCTGCCCGATGGAGGCGGAGGCCAGGTCGGTGTCGTCCTTGGGGTCGGGGAACTCGGCGCGTACGGCGGGCACCCCTGGCATGATCGCCGTCCCGAAGCCGAAGCTCTTGGCCACCTCTGCCAGCCGCCCGTCGTTCAGCGAGGTCACGGTCATCTCACCGAACGTCGTGTTGCACGAATGCGCGAACGCCTCCTGGAACGTCAACGTCCCGTAGTCCTTGAAGCCGGCGTTGTGGAAGGGGAAGCCGCCGATGTTCTGCTCGGCCGGGCACGTGACCTGCTCCCCCGGCGAGACCCCGCCCGCGACCAGCGCGGCGGCAGTGACGACCTTGAACGTCGACCCCGGCGGATACTTGCCGAGCAACGCCCGGTTGAACCCGCCCGGCTTGTTGACCACGGCCAGGATCTCCCCCGTCGACGCACGCAGCGCCACCAGCGAGGCCGGCTCGCGCACGCCGTCCAACGCCTCGGCTCCGGCGCGGTGGATCCCCAGGTCGAGCGTGGTCTTGAGCGGCCGGTTCCGGTCCGCCTCGACGACGGTCCTGACGGGCTCGTTCCCCTGGTAAAGGTCGATTCTGGAGCGACCGGAAGCCTTGAAGCGGTCGGGGTAGGTCTGCTTGACGCCTTCGACGAGTTGCTGCACCGAGCCGGGCGCGTCCGGGGTGTTGACCGGGGTGCCGTCGGCCGCCAGGACCTGCAGCGGCTCGCCCTTCTCGGCCACGACGCGCAGCGAGCGGCCCTGCTCGAGGAGGGGGTGCATAGTGGCGGGGGTCCAGGCGACCTTCCAGGTGCGGTCGCGTTCGACGAGCTCGATGCGCCCTGTGTAGGCCCAGTCGTGTCCGCCGATGAGCTTGGCTTGGAAGGTCACCACGTTCTCGGTGGAGGCGGAGCGAGGGCGGCGGAAGTCGGCCTGCGTGACCTTGAGGTCGGTACGGAAGCGCCTGTGCCGGGCCTCGAAGTCGGCGGGCGGGTCGGCGACGAGCGCCCGCATCACCGCGTAGTCCTGCGCGGTCCAGGCCGCCAGGTAGCTGTCGGCGGTCTCCTCCGGCGAGCCCTGCGTGCGCAGCGCCCAGATCACGCCTCCCGCCGCGACGGCCGGGACCAGGAGCCCCGCCGTGATCCACGGCCACCTGCGCGACCGCCGCCGTCGTATTGTCCCCGTTTGTGGTGCCATGCCCCAGAGAACACCAGAGGTGCAGCAAGAGTGTCCAATATTGATATAGCCGCCTCGTCGATATAAATCCAGATATAGTTGCTGGTCATGGACCTTGTCCGCCATCTTCGCTACTTCATCGCGGTGGCGGAGGAACTGCACTTCGGCAACGCCGCGATCCGGCTCGGCATGGCCCAGCCGCCGCTCAGCCAGCGCATCAAACGCCTGGAAGAGGAGCTCGGCACCCGCCTGTTCGACCGCTCGGCCCGCCAGGTACGCCTCACCGAAGCCGGCAGGCTGCTGCTCGGCGAGGCCCGCGAGATCGTGGCCAGGGTGGACCGCCTGCACGAGCTGGCCAGACACGGCGAGAACACAGTGCTCAAGGTCGGCGTCCCGCCCGACCTGGCCGCCGCCGTGATCGCCGCCCTGGTGGCGGACTTCCGCGAGAGCCATCCCGAGGTACGCCTCGTGCCCGCCGAGATCTGGACCGCCGACCAGGTGACCGCGCTGGCCGAGGGTGCGATCGACGTCGGGCTCGTCCGGCATCCGGTGACGGCGCCGGGACTGCGGTTCGGCGAGCCGCTCGTCCAGGTCCAGGGCGTGCTGCTGGCCGACGGGGACCCGCTGACCGGTATCGGCGAGGTGCACCTGGCCGATCTGGCCGGACGTGAGCTGCTGATGCCGCCCAAGGACGGCGAGCCCGGCATGCACGCCGAGACGTTGTCGGAGTGCCGCCGCCACGGCTACGTCCCCCCGCAGGTGCACGAGGGCGCGGGGCTCGGGCTGGTGCTGGCGGGCGCGGCGGTGGCGTTCGGGCCGAAGGTCGAGGTTCCGGGGCTGCTGTGGCGGCCGCTGCTAGGCTCGCCGATCGCGTGCCGGGTCTCCACGGCCTGGCGGGTGGCGACGGCTGCGGTGGACGATTTCTCGGCCGTGGCCGTACGGACGTTGAAGGAGAGCGCCGGGATGACGGACGAAGGCGCCGTGCCGGCGCGGCGGATCAGCCGCAGGCCGGGGATGCTGGCATGAGCGGACCTGACTTCGAGACGCTGTTCCGCATGGCGGGCGTCACCGGCTGGCTGTACGCGGCCGACATCGACTCCGGGCGTGACGTCGGGCACGGGGCCGACGAGCAGTTGCCCACGGCGTCGATGTTCAAGGTGCCGCTGCTGGTCGAGTTCTGCCGGCAGGCCGACGCCGGGCTGCTCGACCCCACGAGCAGGGTGACCGTGACGGCCGGCGACCGGGTGACGGGGCCGACGGGGATCTCGGCGATGCTCGACGACGTGACGATCTCGCTGCGCGACCTGGCGTACCTGATGATCGCGGTGAGCGACAACAGCTCGGCCGACATGTTGCTCAAGCGGGTCGGGATGGACGCGGTCAACGCGATGCTGGCGCGCCACGGGCTGGGCTCGACCCGGGTGTCACAGAGCAGCTGGGAGCTCAACGAGAGCATGCGCAGGGACACCGGCCACGGATGGCCGTATGTGGATCCTGACGAGGTGGCCGGGCTGAGCGCGCTCGACCCGGCGCGGGCGAACCGCAGCACTCCGCGCGAGATGGCCCGGCTGTTCGGACTGATCTGGCGCGACGAGGCGGCCTCCGTCGAGTCCTGCGCCTGGATGCGTACCGTCCTCAACATGCAGGTGTGGCCGCACCGGCTGGCCTCCGGCTTCCCGTACGACGACGTCGCGGTCAGCGGCAAGACCGGCACCTTGCCGACGCTGCGCACCGAGTCGGGCGTCGTCGAATATCCGGACGGCAGGCGCTACGCGGTGGCGGTCTTCACCCGCTCCTTCAGCACCGCGCTCAACCAGCCGCGTGCCGACGCCGTCATCGGCACGGCCGCGCGTATGGCGGTGGACCACCTACGGAGATAGTCAGTTATGTGGAGGGTACAGGTAGGTCACTCCACTTATCGGGCGACAGGATGGGGCACATGGTTGCTGAGGGCGAGCTTCTCTGGGAGCCGAGCGAAGAGGTGGTCGGAAGGGCCCGGCTGACCCGCTATCTGGAGTGGCTGGGGCGGCGGGAGGAGTCCTACGAGGACGCGTGGCGGTGGTCGGTCGATCACCCCGAGGAGTTCTGGACGTCGATCTGGGACTACTTCGACGTGATCGGGGAGCGCGGCCACGGGCCGGTGTTGTCCGGGACGATGCCCGGGGCTCAGTGGTTCGCCGGGAGCTCGCTCAATTACGCGGAGAACGCGCTGCGCCGTACCGAGGGCACGGCTCTGGTCTTCGTCTCCGAGGACGGCGCCCGCCAGGAGCTGAGCTGCGCCGAGCTGCGCGTTGAGGTCGCCCGCGTGCGTGCCGGGCTGGTCCGGCTCGGCGTGATGCGGGGCGACCGGGTGGCCGGTTACCTGCCGAACATCCCTCAGGCCCTGATCGCCTTCCTCGCCACCGCGTCGCTGGGCGCGATCTGGTCGGCCGGCTCGCCCGACTTCGGGGTGCCGAGCATCGTCGACCGGTTCAAGCAGATCGAGCCGAAGGTGCTGATCGCGGTCGACGGCTACCACTACAACGGCAAGAGCTACGACCGCTCGGCCGCGGTCAACGAGATCGCCGCCGAGTTGCCCTCGCTGCGTGCCACCGTGTGGATCCCTTACCTGGCGGCGGCCGACGAGGGCCGCGCGCCACAGCAGGCCGAGCCCACCCCGGCGCACACCCAGGAGATGCCGCACGGCGAGGTGATCGGCTGGGAGGGGCTGCGGGCCGAGGAGGGGCCGCTGGAGTTCGAGCGGGTGCCGTTCGACCATCCCCTGTGGATCCTCTACTCCAGCGGTACGACCGGGTTGCCCAAGCCGATCGTGCACGGCCACGGCGGGGTCGTGCTGGAGCACCTCAAGTCGCTCGCCTTCCACCAGGACCTGGGCGAGGGCGATGTGTTCTTCTGGTACACCACCACGGGCTGGATGATGTGGAACTACCTCATCGGCGCCCTGCTGGTGGGGGCGACGCCCGTGATGTACGACGGCTCGGCCACCCATCCGTCGCCGGCCGCGCTGTGGCGGATCGCCGGCTCGGAGGGCGTGACGTACTTCGGGGTTGGAGCGCCGTACATCATGGCCTCGTTGAAGGCCGCCGTGCGGCCGTCCGGGCTGGAGCGGCTGCGTGGCGTCGGCTCGACCGGGTCCCCGCTGCCGCCCGAGGGGTTCGCGTGGGTGGCGGCCGAGCTGCCCGGGGTCCCGATCGGGTCGTTCTCCGGCGGCACGGACGTGTGCACCGGGTTCGTAGGGGCGACCATGTTGCATCCGATCAGGGCGGGGATCATCCCGTGCCGGTCGCTGGGCGCGAAGGTGGAGTCGTACGATCCCACGGGCAAGCCGGTGGTCGGCGAGGTGGGCGAGCTGGTGCTGACGCAGCCGATGCCGTCGATGCCGGTGATGTTCTGGAACGACCCCGGCGGCGAGCGGTACGCCGAGAGCTACTTCGACGTCTATCCGGGCGTGTGGCGGCACGGCGACTGGATCAAGATCAATGAGGACGGCAGCTGCGTGATCTACGGCCGCTCCGACTCGACCCTCAACCGGGGCGGGGTCCGGATGGGCACCAGCGAGTTCTACCGCGTCGTCGAGCGGTTCGAGGCGATCGCCGACAGCCTCGTGATCGACACGGGCCAGCTCGGGCAGGAAGGGCGGCTGCTCCTGTACGTGACGCTCGCCGAGGGCGCCGAGCTCACCGAGTCGCTGGAACGCGAGCTCTGCGCGGCCCTGCGCGAGGAGCTGTCACCCCGGCACGTGCCGAACGAGATCCGCGTGGTCCCCGGCATCCCCCGCACCCTGTCGGGGAAGAAGCTGGAGGTGCCGGTACGCAAGATCCTGCTCGGCACGCCGGTGGAGGAGGCCGCCAATCCCGACGCCATGGCCAACCCCGAGGTGCTCCAGCACTTCAGGCCGCGGACCTGAGCGGCAGGTGCTCGGTCGCCCGCACGCCGTAGCCGACGCGCGTGACGGCCAGGTCGTGCACCCAGCGGGCGACGTTCACACCGTTACGTCCTGGGCGGACACTGCCGATGATGATGCCAATCTCCGTCGACCAGCTCGGGGGATCATTTAGCACAAAGTAACGATATTTCAACCTCTTGATCACTTTCGGCTTCTGCAGTCATGGTGGGGTAGGCCCATGATCGACAGGAGCTCGCGCATGAACAGGTACAGCCGTCGAGGATTCCTCACAGCGACGCTGGTGGCGGGCTCGGCCGCCGCAATACCGGGCTGGGCGGGGACGGGAACGGCGGCTGCCGCGAGCACCCCGTTCACCCTTGGGGTGGCGTCGGGCGATCCGGCGCCCGACGGGGTCGTGTTATGGACCAGGCTGGCTCCTGAGCCGCTTGCCGTGGACGGCCGCGGCGGTATGCCAGAGCAGGCCGTACAGGTGCAGTGGCAGGTCGCCACCGATGACCGGTTCCGGCGTGTCGTTCGCGAGGGGATCAGCCTGGCCAGACCGGAGCGTGGGCACAGCGTGCACGTTGAGCTGCACGGCCTGCGTCCCGGCAGGGAATACTTCTATCGGTTCCGCGCGGGCGGCGAGATCAGCCCGGTCGGCCGGACCAAGACCGCGCCTGCGCCGGGGGCGGACCTGAGCGCCCTGGCCTTCGCCTTCGTCTCCTGTCAGTGCTGGTACGAGGGCTTCTACACCGCCTACCGGCACCTGGCCCAGGAGGACCTGGACGTGGTCCTCCACCTCGGCGACTACATCTACGAGTACGGCGTGGGCGCCACCGGCGGGGTGCGCGGGGTCAGCCTGCCCGAGCAGTACCTGAAGGAGACCTTCACCCTGACGGAGTACCGCAACCGGCACGCCCTCTACCGGACCGACCCTGACCTGCAGGCCGCGCACGCGGCGTTCCCCTGGATGGTGACGGTCGACGACCACGACGTGGAGAACAACTGGGCCAAGGACATCTCCCAGATCGACACCGAGCCCGACCAGGACCCGCAGGTCTTCCTGCAACGGCGGGCCGCCGCCTTTCAGGCGTACTACGAGCACCTGCCGCTGCGCCGCGCCTCCATGCCCGGAGGGCCTGACATGCGGCTCTATCGGCGCGCGTCCTTCGGCAGGCTGGCGACCTTCAACGTGCTCGACACCCGCCAGTATCGCGACGACCAGCCGTGCGGCGACGGATTGGACGTCGGATGCGCGGACCGGCTGGACCCGAACCGGACGATGCTGGGCGCCAGGCAGGAGGAGTGGCTGCTCGGCGGCCTCGCGCGCTCGCGTACGACGTGGAACGTGCTGGCGCAGCAACTGCTCATGGCGCCGCTCGATCACGACGCCAGTCCCGACGTGCAGGCCTTCGGCATGGATCTGTGGGACGGCTACGCCTCCGCCCGCGCCCGGCTGCTGTCGGGGATGGTGGAGCACAACGTGCGCAATCCGGTGGTGCTGTCCGGTGACATCCACCGCAGCCTGGCGGCTGAGCTCAGGCCCGACTTCGACGACCCCAACTCTCCGGTCATGGGCGTGGAGTTCGCCGGGACCTCGATCGCCTCCGGTAAGGACGGCGCCGACCAGGACGGGCTCGGGCAGACGTTCCTCGCCGCCAATCCGCACCTGAAGTTCCACAACGTTCAGCGTGGCTACGTGCGCGCCACGGCGACTCCGGAGACGTTGACCGTCGACTACCGGATCGTGCCCTACGTGACGCGGCCGGGGGCGCCCATCTCGACTCGTGCGTCGTTCGCGGTGGAGGCGGGCAGCCCCGGCCTGCACCAGACGGCGGACAACCCGCCGATCGGCGTTCGGACCATTCCGGACGTGGCCGGCGAGCTGGACCATCTCGCCGAGCAACCGCAACGCTGACCACGTCGGGCAGGCGGGTGGGACGGCTTGCTTCCGCGGCCGCTCACCTGCCCGCCGGAGCGGACGCCACGTCCGCCGCGGTGACCCGGTGGCGGAGGCGTCACCCGCGTCGTGGACATGCACGGCCGCCTGGCCGGCTCCTCGGCCAAACCCCGCAGAGTCGGCGCCTCTCACCGGCTGGCCTCGAGGGAGAACACTCCTCTCCGGCGTAGGATCCTGGTTTGACCGGTCAAACCAGAGGAGAATGGATCATGCCCGTACTAGAGGGACGCTCCGCGTTGATCACCGGTGGCGCAGGAGACATCGGTGCCGCGATGGCCGCCGAGCTGACTCGCAGGGGAGCTCGCGTTACGCTCCTGGACGTGAAGTCGCCGGCCGAGGCCCGCCCGTGGATCGCCACCGCATCCGCGCACGGCAAGGTGGGCTATGTGCAGGCCGACGTGCGCGATCGGCCGTCCCTGGACGCCGCCGTCGACGAGGTCGGACATCTCGATATCGCAATCGCCAACGCCGGCGTCGTCAAATCCGCCCCGTTCCTGGAGATCTCTGTCGAGGATTGGGAACAACAGCTGGCGATCAACCTCACCGGCTGCTTCCACACGGCCCAGGCGTCCGCACGGCGCATGGTGGCCCAAGGATCTGGCGGGCGCATCGTGCTGACTGGATCCTGGGTCGGCGCGGTGCCGTGGCCGGAGATCGCGGCCTACAGCGCGTCGAAGGCCGGCGTGGCGATGCTCGCCCGGTCGATGGCCAAGGAGCTGGCACCGCACGGCATCCTCGTCAACGCCCTCGCGCCGGGAATCGTGGCCGCGGGCCTGGCCAAGTGGCAGTTCGACAACGAGCCCGCCTACGCCGCGCGGGCCGCCCAGGCCATTCCGCTGGGAGTTCCGCAATCCGCCGAGCAGGTGGCCAGGGTGGCCGCGTTCCTGTGCTCACCCGACGCCGACTACATCACCGGCACGACCCTGCTGGCCGACGGCGGCTGCTCACTGTTCAACCAGGACTGACCAGGAGTTGAAGATCAAAGTTGAAAACCGACCCTAGCGCTGACGGGAGTTGGGCTCCAGTCGCAGCAGGTCGTCGTCAGGGCCGTCGAGCGCGGTCAGCACCGATTCGATGATGCCGTCGAGTGACACACCCGGCCCCATCAGCCGGGTGAGCTCGCGGCGGGCGAGCGTGTCGAGCCCCTGGTCAAGGTCTTCGCCGTAGTGGTAGTGCGCCACTGACAGGTGGCCCTCCATGGCGCGGCGAGCCCGTTCGGTGTCGCGGTCGGCGATCGCCGCGAGGATGTCGTCGTGGTACGGGGCGCCCTCTCGGACGATCGTGGGGTCGGCGAGGCTGCGCAGCATGTATTCGAAGGTGAGCCCAGCGATCGACAGGAACATCACCTCCAGCACGGAGTTGCGGGCGGCCCGCGCGATGAGGATGTGGAAGGCGATGTCGGCGCGGGCCTTCTCGACGACGTTGCCGGCCTTCTCGAAAGCGCTCAGCATCTTGCGCAGCGCGGTCAGATCGTCCTCGGTCGCGTTTCGCGCGGCCAGCACGGCGGCGTGGGTCTCCAGCATGATCCGCGCGTCGGTCACCTCGCGCGGGGTGGCGTTGCGCCGGCGGTAATAGGCCTCCAGCGGGCGGATGCTGTCGACGCTGCTCGGCTCGCGGACGAACGTGCCGCGCCCGGGAATGACCCGGACCAGCCCACGCTCCTGTAGTTCCTTGATGACTTCACGCACGGAGGGGCGGCTGAGCCCGAAACGCTGGGCAAGCAGCCGCTCGGAGGGAAGCCGGCTGCCCGGGCTGATTTTCCCGGTGAGCAGGGCTTCCTCGAGATAGGCGGACAGCATGTCACGCGGAACGGCGTCAATCGTCACCGGTGATCCTCCCGACAGCACCCCGCGCGGTCAGACCGGATGCTATTTCCCGCCCCCGCCGGGGGCAAACGTCCCTGATCACGATAGCCGACGGTATGTAATGCGGACGGTGACGTCGTCGACCGCGGCCAGCGGGATCCGCCCGTCGGCGGGCGGCACCGCGCGGCCGTCGACGGTGATCTCGGTGGGCCGCTCCGCGGCCCCCTCGGGAAGGGGCAGGCTCAGGGAGAGCCGGTCCGGTGCCGGGTGGCTGTCGCCCTGGCGGGTGTAGCGGACGGTGACCGTGACCACGTCCGTGTGCTCGGTCGTGACGTGCAGGCTGACCGGCCCGAAGCGGGTGGCGCTGCGCTCCAGCTCGATGGTCTGACCGGCCCCGAACCACCCAGCCGGTACGGCAGGCAGCAGTTCGAGTGTGTCGTCCCGCTCGAACAGCAGCAGATGCCTGACCAGCCGCACGAATTCGGCCGAGGCCCAGTTGTGCGGCATATCTCCCCACAGCTGCCCGTTGCCGGTGGCGGTCAGCGACTGCTCCTCCCGCCATACGCGGGTGGGCGCGGCATGGTTGGCGAAGGCATAGAGGTAGTCGACCGCCTTGTCGGCACGGCCGGCGTAGAGCCACGCGTGCGCGGCGAACGAGGCGGCGTAGGGCCAGACGGCGCGGTAGGGCAACCAGCCGGTCTCGGCAGGAATCCCCTGCTCGTCATCGAGCGCGTCGAACAGCGCCAGCAGGTCGGTGACCACATGGTCGCCGGGCTCGAACACCTCGCCCGGCCAGATGGCCTGGCACAGCGCCCACGTGGCGCTGCCGGGTCGGATCCGATGCCATGCGGCCACGTCGGCCTCGACGGGACCCGCGTGGTAGTGATGTGAGCCGCTCTCCGGGTGGATCATGGGCAGGTACGCGAGTCCTTCCTCGCGGTGTCGGCGGGCCGCCTTGTCGAAGTTGGCGCGCAACTGGAGGTACTGCGCGTGAATCGCGTCGCGATCGGATGCGCGGCCGAGCATCGTCGCTCCCCTGACCGCGGCGCGCAGCCCCGCGAGCGTCCACAGCGTGGTGGTGTACTCCGCCCGTACGCCTGCCACTCCTCCGTCGGCGAACGCCGGCGGCATCAGGCCGTGCAGCGGGTGGCCGATGGGCAACGCGTCGGCCTGGCGGCGCAGGTCGGCGATGTGGTCGATGGCGCGCAGCACCACCGGCCAGTGCGAGCTGAGCGCGCCGCGCGGGTCGGTGCTGAGCTCCGACTGCCGCACCAGCGTCGCGATCGCGATCGCGGTCTCCTTGATGTGCGGTGCCAGCTCCAACCCGGTGATGGAGCCGTCGGGTCTGACCCGGCGCAGGAGCACTCGCACACCGGCGTCGGCGGCGGCGGCGAAGCCGAGGTAGCGGGCCGTCTCCAGGATGAAATGGCCGTCGACGATCCACAAGCCGCGGTAGACCGTGGCGCCCACCTGCGGCACCGGCAGCCCGTCGCGGATCTCCCGCGCCTGCAGCAGGTTGCGCACGCAGGCCACCAGCAGGTCCTGCACGGCCGGGTCGGGCACGGTGATCGGCAGCCGTAGCGCAGGAAGCTCGTCCCAGAAGGCGCGGGCACGGGTCAGGGCGGCCTCGGCCCAGGCCAGGTCCGCGATGGCGGGCGTCTCGGCCACGGCCGGCTGCGGCAGGACCAGCGCCCCGCCGGTACGCCCGCCTGGTCGCAGGATCTCGGGGGTGACGTCAAGACCGGTGGCCGGGTGGAATCCGGTCGGGTGGGCGAGATGGAGCCGTTGCGGCCGGTGGACCAGGGCGACAGGGCCGAGCGGCGTGCCGTCCTGCTCGGCGGTGTCGTCCATCCAGATCGGCTGGGCAGGAGCCTGCTCGGGCGCCACCGAGTAGGCGACGTGGAACGGTGTCGTGCCACCCGTCAGCACCGCGTCGCGGTCGTGGTGGTCGATGTGCAGTCCGGTGAGCACCTCGCCGTCGTCGCCGATGTGCGTCAGCTCCCACATCACGACATCGGCGCGGAAGCCGTCGTGCTCGTGGGCGAAGGCGGTCAGCGTGAGCTCCAGCCGGGGGTAGCGCATGGTGGTGACCACGATGGGGCGTGCGGCGGACTCGGTGCACTGGGTCACCGACACGGGCCGGTCGGCGGTCTGGGCGGAGAACTCCACGACGGTGGCGAAGTGCCAGGCCGCGAGGTGCGTCTGTGTGAAGCCGTAGAGCAGGGCGCCGTCCTCGCGGACCAGGGTCTTGTGCGGGTCGTCGGGCAGGCAGATCGCTGTCCAGCGCGACGGGGGCGCGAACCGGAAGTCGATGGCGTGGGACACGTACGGAGCCTTCCTTCTAAGGGTCAGCCCTTGACGGCGCCCTGCAGCATGCCGCGGATCACATGGCGTTGCAGGAAAAGGTAGACGAGGACGACGGGGACGGTGACGATGAGGGCCCCGGCCGACAGGCCGGCGACGTCGGTGGTGCGCTGGCCGACGAACAGGCCCAGGCCGGCGGGCGCGGTGCGGACGGCCGGATCCTGCAGCAGCACCAGCGACAGCAGGAACTCGTTCCAGCTCCAGACGAAGAACAGGACCATGAGCGTGGTGACGGCGGGCCGGGCGACAGGCAGCAAGATACGGAACAGGACGGTGAAGGAGTTGGCGCCGTCCATGCGGGCCGCCTCGATCAGCGCGCGGGGCGTGGAAAGGAAGAAGGCCCGCATCCAGAACGTGCCGAACGACACCGACAACCCGATCTCGGGCAGCATCAGGCCCAGGTAGTTGTCGGTGAGACCGAACTGGCGCAGGTCGTAGTAGAGCGGCACGACGGTGGCCTCGTACGGCATGACGATGCCGATCAGCATCACGTAGAACAGCGGGGTGCTGCCGCGGAACCGCATGGTGCCGAAGGCGTACCCGGTCATGATCGACAGCACCGTCGCGACCGGGACCACCACCACCGCGACGATCACGCTCGAGGTGATGAGGTCGCCGAAGGAGCCGGTAGTCCACGCCCGCGCGAAGTTGCCCCACTGCGGGTCGTCTGGCCAGCTCAGGCCGGTGACCGGCGCCCCCTGGGGCTGCAGGGCGACCGAGAGGATGCTGAACAGGGGGAGCAGTACGGCAAGGGCGAACAGGCACAGGAAGGTGTAGGCGCCGAGCCGTTCGAAACGGGCGTTCACAGCTTCTCCCGCAGCAACCGGGTGATCAACAGGACCACGGTGAAGATGAGCACGGTGAGCATCACGGCGACCGCACAGGCTTCGCCCACGGCCCCCTGGCGGAAGGCCAGCTTGTAGATCTCGAAACCGGGGACGTTGGTGGCGTTGCCCGGGCCGCCACCGGTGGTGACGTAGACCAGGTCGAAGGAGCGCAGCGCGGCGATCGTGGTGAGCGTGAGCCCCACGGCCATCTCCTGCTTGAGTCCTGGCAAGGTCACCGCGAAGAACTCCCTGACCGGTCCGGCTCCGTCGACGCGGGCCGCTTCGTACAGACTGGCGTCAATCTTGCTGATGCCGGCCAGGAACAACACCATGCACAGCCCGGACATCACCCAGGTGCCGACCAGACCGAGCGCGGGCAGCGCCCAGGTGAAGTCACCCAGCCAGGCGCGGGCCAGCCCGTCCAGGCCGACCGCGGACAGCAGCTGGTTGATGGTCCCCTCGTCGGCGTACATCCACCGCCACGCGATGCCGACCACGACCGCGGTCACCACCTGGGGCAGGAAGATCACGGTGCGGAAGAAGCCCAGGCCGCGCAGGCGGAACCGCGACAGTACCGAGGCCAGCACCAGTCCCAGGCCGACGGGCAGCGCGGCGAAGAAGAACAGAAACACCATCGAGTGGCTGAAAGCGGTGCGGACGTCGGGATCGGCCAGCTGCTCGGTGTAGTTGTCCAGCCCGGTCCAGGTGCCGAGGGTGATGCCGTCCCAGTCGTACAGCGACAGCCAGGCGGTGTGCCCCAGCGGCACCAGAACGAACAGCGCGAAGACCAGGAAACCGGGCAGGATGTACAGGTAGGCGACTCTGGAGTTGGCCCTCATATCGCCCTAGCCGTTGCCGCGTTCGTCGGCCCAGTTCTCCTGGACCGTGGAGATGAGCTTGTCCGGCGTCGTCTTACCGGCGATCAGCTGCTGGACCGCGGGGAAGAGGGTGTCGCCCATCGACGGGGTCGCCCAGTCGAGGTAGAGCGCCAGCCCATCGTCGGCGAGAACCTGCTGCCAGGTCTCGACCAAACCCTCCTGGGCACTGCCCGCCTTGGGCTTGGCCGCGTCACGCTCGGCGACGGGCAGGTAACCGCCCTGGAAGAGCGTGGCCGCGTTCTCCGGCCGGGTCATGAAGTCGATGAAGTTGGCGGCGACGTCGGGGTACTTGGTCTTGGCGGAGATGCTGAACGGCGAGGTGGTCGCGCCCGTCGCGCGGACCGGGTCACCGGCCTTGACCGGCGGCATCGCGGTGAATCCTGCCTTGCCGTCCATGTTCTCGTCGATACGCGACCGGTTCCAGCTGCCGGAGACCATGAAGACGCCCTCACCCTTGATGAACTTGCCGACGCCGTCACTGTCGGAGGTGCCGTTGGCGGAGGAGTCGATGTAGCCGGCCTGGGCCCATTCCGCGAGGGTCTTGGTGGCCTGCTGCACACCGGGACTGTCGAAGGTGGCGCCCTTGCGGCCATAGACCCAGTTGAGCCCGTTCTCGAGCGGCTCGTACTGAGCGATCAGGTCGGACAGCACGTGATTGCCCGGCCAGGCCTCCAGGTTGCCGAGCTGGATCGGCGTCTCGCCCGCCGCCTTGGCCTTGGCCAGCGCGTCCTGGAAGGCGGCCAGATCCTTGAAGGGGGTGGTGATGCCGAGCTTGGCGAGCTTGTCCCGGTTGTAGTAGATGCCGACCAGGTTGCCGCCCAAGGCTATGCCGTACAGCTCGCCGGTGCCGAAGGTCTTACCGTCCTTGGAGAACCGGGCCTGGTCGAGCAGGCCAGGCTTGAACCGCTCGCTCCAGCCGTACAGCTTTGCGTACTCATCCAGCGGCCGGAGCAGGCCCGCCTGGACCAGCGGGCCCTGCATCGTCTGCGCCTGGCCGGCCTGGGCGATGTCGGGCGCCGATTCCGAGGACATCTGCAGCTTGATGTTCTTGCCGTAGTCGGCGAAGGCCGTGTAAGTCGGTTTGATCGTGATGTTGGGGTGAAGCTGCTGATACTTGGCGGCCAGCTGCTCGATCGCCTTCCCTTGGCCGCCTTCCTCGAAGTGGCTCAGTGTCAACGTGACCGGCTCGGTCGGTAGCGCACTGGACACGGCCTTGCCCGCGTCGGGGGCTTCGGTGGGTGCGGCACCAGGGGCGCAGGCCGTCACGGTGGCGGCTATGAGGGCCAGGCCGGCGATCGTACGTGTCGTCAACGTCATCGCAGACTCCTTTGCGGGCTTACCGGTCAGACCACCATCTAGGTAAACGGGAGGTTTCGTCAACCATGCTGGCCATCATCTAGGAGTTGCGGTCAGACCAGTCTGGCCGATAAGAAGACATGCATGAGCATCGAAGGCATCGAGACACTCGTCGTCGAGGAACTGCCCAACCTGCTGCTGGTTCAGGTGCACCTCGATTCGGGCATCGTCGGGCTGGGCGAGACCTACTACGGGGCCTCCGCGGCCGAGGCGCACCTCCACGAGGCTCTGGCGCCCGCCCTGGTCGGGCGCGCCATGCCGCGGGACGCGGACGAGCTGCGGGCGCTGCTGACGGAGCTGGAGGGCTATGTCGGCTACCTGGGCAGCGGCGCCGAGGTCCGCGCGCTGTCGGCCATTGACCTGGCACTGTGGGACGCGATGGGCCAGGAGGCCGGCCTGCCGCTGACCGAACTGCTCGGCGGCCGGATCAGGAGCGACGTGCAGATCTACAACACCTGCGCGGGCCCGCACTACATGCGCAACCCCAGCGGCCAGAAGTCGGCCAACTGGGGGGTGGCCGGCGAAGGACGCCACGAGGACCTCTACGGCTTCCTCCACCACGCCGACCGACTGGCCGAGGATCTCCTGTCCGAGGGTGTGTCGGCCATGAAGATCTGGCCCTTCGACGTCTACGCCGAACGTTCGGCGGGACGCGAGATCAGCCGGGCCGACCTCGATGCCGGACTCGGCCCCTTGCGCAAGGTGCGCGACGCCGTCGGTGATCGCATGCGCCTCCTCGTGGAACTGCACGGCTTGTGGGAGCCTGCCGCGGCGCGGGTCATTCTGGCGGCGCTCGCGGAGTTCGATCCCCTGTGGGTCGAGGACCCGATACGGCCGGATCGCTACGTCGAGCTCGGCGAGCTGCGCGCGACCAGCCCGGTTACGATCGCCGCCGGTGAGACGCTGGGTGGCCGCACGGCCGTGGCCCCTCTGCTCGATCGGCGCGGGGTGGACGTCCTCATCGCCGACCTCGGCTGGTGTGGCGGGATCAGCGAAGTCCTGGCTCTGGCCGAGCGCACGCTCGCGGCCGAAATACCTCTCGCGCTGCACGACTGCAGCGGTCCCGTGGTGCTGGCCGCCTCGGCGCACCTGGCCGTCCATCTGCCGCACGTGTTCATCCAGGAGACCACCAGGGCCTACTACTCCAGCTGGTATCCGCAGCTTGTCACCGGCCTGCCGGACATCTCCGCCGGTCGGCTGAGCCCGGGAACGGCCCCCGGCCACGGAGTCCGGCTCCGCCCCGATCTCGACCAGAGCGCCACTGTACGCCGCCGCGTAACCGGCGCCACCCAATCCCTCCCGCTAGCCCGATGACCAGCGCTCGCCTGGCCCCTCGGACCACTTAGGGATAGAGCGTGATTTTTCCGTGTGTGTCGCCCGATTCCGCCCTGCGGTGGATCTCGGGCAGCTCGGACAGGGGGTGTGACTCCGCGGCCTCGACCGCGAGCCGTCCCTCGTCGATCAGGGCCGCCATCGCGGCCAGTTGCCCGGGGTCGTAACGCATCACGAAATGTGTGCCGCCCTCGATAGGGGTGGCGATGGTGACGATCACCCGGCCCAGTCCGGCCAGGGCTTTGGCCGCGTCCTCGGGGATCGGGATCAGGTTCAGCAGCACGTCCATGCCGCCGGGCAGCGGAGCCTCGGTGTAGTCGACGACTTCGTCGGCACCGGTCCGTCTCACCGCGTCGGCGCTGCGCGGGCCGGCCGTGGCGGTCACGTGTGCGCCTGCCAGCTTGGCCAACGGCACGGCGAACCGGCCGACGCCGCCGCCCGCGCCGTTGATCAGCACGCGCTGCTCCGGCGTGATGCGGGCGTGCTCGAAGATCGCCTGCCAAGCGGTGAGCCCGGCCACGGGGATGGCGGCCGCGTCCGCGAGCGGGATGCTCTCCGGGGCCATGACCAGGACCTCTGCGGGTGCGACCGCGTACTCGGCCGCCGCGCCGCTCACCATGCCGAAGACCCGGTCCCCCGGTGCCAGGGTGGTGACGCCCGCACCGGTCTCGACGACCGTGCCGGAGACATCCCAGCCGAGCGTGTGCGGCAGCGTCGCCTGGAACACCTCGGGAAGCAGCCCGGAGCGCAGGCCGACCTCCGACGGGTTGAACGAGGTGGCCGCCACCTCGACGAGCACCTCCCCGGGTCCCGGACGGGGCGTGGGAACCTCGTCCTGGCGGATCATCGAGGCGTCACCGAACCGGTGGATGCGTGCCGCCCGCATCGTGGGCGCCGCCTTGGAAGGGGTGCGGAACTCGCCGGCGTGCTCCACCACCCACTGCCGGAACGTGCTCGCGCGCCTCTTCGTGACCTCCTCGACCGTCGAGGTGACCGATGCCTGCGCCTGGCTCCCCTGGGCCTGGAGGACGCCGTTCACCGCCTCCGGCGGCCAGCCCCTGGCCAGGAGGTCCGCGCGGGCGCGGTCCAGCGGGATCTCCTCCCAGCGAGCCGGTATCCCGGTGACCTCGGAAATGATCCGCACCTGCTCAGCCTGCGTGAGCACTTCAGGGCCCGTCAGCTCGTAGGCCGCGCCATGGTGCCCCTCGTCCAGCAACGCCCGCACGGCCACGGCCGCGATGTCCCGCTCGTGCACCACCGGACCGGCGGCCTGCCCGTACGCACCGCGTACCGCTCCCGCCCGCACCTGCCGAGCCCATCGCAAGGCGTTGGCCGCGAAGGCGTGCGGGCGCAGGAACGTCCACTCCAGGCCCGACCCCTCGATCAACCGCTCCACCTCCCGCTCGCCGTCACGCTGGGCGGCGGAGGAGAGATAGACGATCTTCCCCAACCAACCGGCCTCGACCGACCTCCCGGCGCGCCGCGCCCGACCGGCGACGGCCTCGACCACCGCCCGCGCCCCCTCGGCGGTGGCGAACGGCCACACCAGGAACACCGCCTCCACACCGTCCAGCGGCAATGACCCGGGATCGGTCAGATCCCCGGTGCTCCTGCTCAGTGCCACGGCCTCGGCCCCGGCCTCCCCCAACAACGTCACCACGTGACGACCGACCGTGCCGGTCGCCCCGGTGACCAGAACTCGACTCATCAGGCGCTCCTCTTGTCGCAAGCAACCGTAGAAGCGAGCCGCGAGATGGCCAATGCGTTGGCATCTGCGATTCATACGCCGTCGTCTCAGGGGCTAGAGTCCCGATATGGATGTGCTCAGTGACATGCTCGCCATCATGCGCACCGGCCGGCCCCGTTCGGTCCGCATCGAATGGCATGCTCCCTGGGGCCAGCGCTTCCCCTCCGCTCCCGGATCGGCCGGGTTCCAGGTGGTCCTGCAGGGGTCATGCTGGCTGCTGCCGCCCGACGGGGCGCCGGTCGCGTTGTCCGTGGGCGACGTGCTGTTCTTCCCGCATGGGCACGGCTACGCCCTGGCCGACAGCCCGGCCACGTCGGTGGCCGAGCCGCAGTGCGACCCGCTGGCCGAGGGAGGCCTGTTCGAGTCCGCTTCGGTGGCCGGCTCGGGCCCGGCCACGGTCCTGCTGTGCGGCGGCTACCAGCTCGATGCCGCCCGC
The DNA here is from genome assembly GCF_052245935.1 of Nonomuraea sp. 3N208. NCBI lineage: Bacteria > Bacillati > Actinomycetota > Actinomycetes > Streptosporangiales > Streptosporangiaceae > Nonomuraea > Nonomuraea sp. 3N208. Next base: position 187,977 of record NZ_JBQQBR010000003.1, read on the forward strand.
GCGCACCCGGTCCTGCGCGAGCTGCCCGAGCTGATCCACCTGCCGGCCCAGCTCGGGCTCCACTCCGAACTGCGGGCCGCGGTGGATCTCCTGGGCGCGGAGATCAGGCAGCCGCGCCTCGGCGCCGACACGATCGTCTCGTCACTCCTGGACATGCTCCTGCTGTACATCCTGCGGGCCAGGTTCGACGCCGACAACGGCCAGTGCGAGCTCACCGGCTGGGCGCTGGCTCTGTCCGACCCGAGCATCAGCGCCGCGCTCGGCGCCATGCACCGCGATCCCGCGCACCCGTGGACGGTGGCGGAGCTGGCGGGGCGGGCGGGGCTGTCGCGGGCGGCGTTCGCCCGCCGCTTCACCACGCTGGTCGGACAGCCGCCGCTGGCGTATCTCACGTGGTGGCGCCTGGCCACCGCCGCCCGGCTGCTGCAGGAGTCCGACGCCCCGCTGGGCGAGATCTCCGCCCGGGTCGGCTACGGCTCGGAGTTCGCCTTCGCCAACGCGTTCAAGCGTGAATACGGCCTGGCACCCGGCAGGTATCGCCGCAACCCCTGCTCGGCGCCATCGGCTGCCGCCCCACCCACCAGAGACGTTGTTAAAACGTAACAATCAGCTTAAACCCCGGAGACATCGCAACTTTCCGGAAAGCTCGCCTTAACAGGGCATTGACGCGCCGCTGGTTACTGCCTTACTTTCCATCCACCGATTAAAACGATTTTGCCAGGGTGTGGCATGCCAAATACTCCCGTGCTGTCCCTCTCACGGGTCAGCAAGGCGTTCGGCGCGGTGCGGGCCGTACGCGAGGTCTCTCTAGAACTGTATGCAGGCGAGGTCCATGCCCTCGCCGGCGAGAACGGCGCGGGCAAGTCCACGCTCGTGAAGATCCTCTCGGGCGTGCACCGGCCCGACTCCGGGCAGATCCTGCTGGACGGCGAGCCGGTCGAGTTCGCCGGCCCCGCCGACGCGCAGCAGGCCGGGGTCGCGGTGATCTACCAGGAGCCGACCCTGTTCCCCGACCTGTCGGTCACCGAGAACATCTTCATGGGGCGTCAGCCCCGTGGCCGCCTCGGCATCGACCGGCGGGCCATGCGCGCCAGCGCCGCCGAGTTGTTCGCCAGGCTGGGCGTGCAGCTCGACCCCGACCAGCCGGCCCGCGGCCTGTCGATCGCCGACCAGCAGCTCGTGGAGATCGCCAAGGCGCTGTCGCGGCAGGCCCGGGTGCTCATCATGGACGAGCCGACCGCCGCGCTGTCCGGCAAGGAGGTCGCCCGGCTGTTCGGCGTGGCCAAGGCGCTGCGCGAGCAGGGGTGCGCGCTACTGTTCATCTCGCACCGGTTGGAGGAGATGTTCGAGCTGTGCCAGCGGGTCACGACCCTGCGGGACGGCGGCTTCGTCGCTAGTGACCTGATCGCCGACATCACGCCCGACGACCTGGTGCGCCGCATGGTGGGCAGGGAACTGGACGCCCTGTTCCCCAAGCAGGAGACGACCGTCGGCGAGGTGGCGCTGAGCGTGCGCAGGCTCACCCGCGAGGGCGTCTTCACCGACGTGTCGTTCGAGGTGCGGCGGGGCGAGATCGTGGCGCTGGCCGGGCTCGTGGGAGCCGGGCGCAGCGAGGTCGCCAGGGCCGTGTTCGGCATCGACCGGTGGGACGCCGGCGGCGTCGAGGTGGACGGCAAGCGGCTGCGACCGGCCAGCCCCACGGCGGCGATGGCCGCCGGCCTGGCTCTGGTCCCCGAGGACCGGCGCCAGCAGGGGCTGGTCATGGACCTGTCGATCGAACGCAACATCGGCCTGGCCGGGCTGGCCGCCCTGCACCGGGGGCCGCTGATCTCTCGGCTCGCCGAGCGGCAGCGGGCCAAGGACTGGGCGGTACGCCTGCAACTGAAGTTCGCCCGGCTGACGGACCCGGTGAACGTGCTGTCCGGCGGCAACCAGCAGAAGGTCGTGCTGGCCAAGTGGCTGGCACGCAAACCGTCGGTGATCATCGTGGACGAGCCCACCCGGGGCATCGACGTGGGCACCAAGGCCGAGGTGCACCGCCTGCTGTCGGAGCTGGCCGGGACCGGGGTGGCGGTGCTGATGATCTCGTCGGAGCTGCCCGAGGTGCTGGGCATGGCGGACCGGGTGCTGGTCATGCACGAAGGACGGCTGGTCGCCGAGATCGACCGCGCGCAGGCCACCGAGGAGAACGTGATGGCCGCTGCGACCGGAAGGAGCGCGGCATGACCGCCACTGAAAGGAGGGATGTCGCATGACCGCCACCGCGACCCGGCCCGAGAACGCCACGCGCAACGGCGGCCGGCGGCTCGTCGACATGGTCGCGCGAGTGCGGGAGCTGGGCATCCTGGTCGCGCTCGCCGTTCTGTTCGGCGTCACGGGGGCGGTGAACCCGAGCTTCCTGACCTACGGCAGCCTGCGCGACATCCTGCTCAATTCCGCCATCGTGGCCATGCTCGCCGTCGGCCAGACACTCGTCGTGATCACCCGGAACGTGGACCTGTCGGTCAGCTCGGTGGTCGGGCTGTCAGCGTTCGGGGGCGCGCTGGTCCTCGCCGACAACCCCGGCGTGCCGATCCCCGTCGTGATCACCGGCTGCGTGGTGCTCGGCGCGGCCTGCGGTGCGATCAACGGGCTGCTCGTCGGGGTGGCCAAGGTGCCCGCCCTGGTGGCCACGCTCGGCACCCTGTACGCCTTCCGCGGCATCGACTACGCCTGGGCGGGCGGACGGCAGGTCAACGCGGCCGACATGCCTGACGGCTTCCTGTCCCTGGGCTCGCGCTCGGTGCTCGGGATGCCGCTGCTCGCGCTGGTCGCCCTGGTCGTCCTGCTGGTCGTCGGCTGGATGCTGCGCAACCTGCGCGCCGGCCGCGAGCTGTACGCCATCGGCTCCAACCCCGAGGCCGCGGTGCTGGCCGGGATCCGGGTACAGCGGCGGATCATGGCGGCGTTCGTCGCCAACGGGGCGCTGGCGGGACTCGCCGGCGTCATGTGGGCGGCCCGGTTCGGCACCGTGGACGCCACCGTGGCCACCGGCAAGGAGCTCGACGTGATCGCGGCCGTCGTGGTGGGCGGCGTGGCGATCTTCGGCGGCAGCGGCACGGTCTACGGGGCCGCCCTAGGGGCGTTGCTGCTGGCGAGCATCACGAGCGCGCTGGCCGTGCTCCGCGTGGACGCGCTCGCCCAGACCGCCATCAACGGCGCCCTGCTGATCGCCGCCATCGTCCTCGACAGGCTGCTCGCCCTGCGGGTGGCCGCCGCACTCCGCCGCCGGAGGTTCCACGATGACCACTGACCAGCTCCGCCAGTCGGTGACCACTGACCAGCTTCGCCAGTCGTGGACCACTGACCTGCTCCGCCGGTGGGAGACGCTCATTCTCGCGCTGCTCGTCGGCGTCGTCGTCTGGGCGTCGCTGGGCGTGGACGGGTTCGCCAACGGCTCCAACGTCTCGTTCCTGCTGCTGGACACCACCGAGATCGCCCTCATGGCCCTGACCATGACCCTGGTCATCGTGGCCGCCGAGATCGACCTGTCCGTGGCCTCCACGCTCGGCCTGTCCTGCGCCGTGCTCGGCTGGCTCTGGAACGCCGGGCTGCCGATCGAGGCGATCATGCCGATCTGCCTGCTGGTCGGCGCCCTGTGCGGCGCGTTCAACGGCCTGCTGGTCACCCGCCTCGGCCTCCCCTCCCTGGCGGTGACGATCGGGACGTTCGCCCTCTTCCGCGGCCTGGCGTACGTGATGCTGGGCGACCAGGCGGTGGCTGACCTGCCGCCGGCCTACACGAGCCTGGCGACGGCCTCGATCGGCCCGGTGCCTCTGATGACGGTGCTGGTGGCGCTGCTGGCGGCGGTGGCGGCCGTGGTGCTGCACGCGACAGGCCTCGGCCGGTCGATCTTCGCGCTGGGCTCCAACGAGGAGGCGGCGTACTTCTCCGGCATTCGGGTCAAGCGCATCAAGTTCTGGTTGTTCGTGGCCTCCGGGGTCATGGCCTCGCTCGCCTCGCTGGTCTACACATTCCGGTACGCCAGCGCGCGCGCCGACAACGGCGTCGGCCTGGAGCTGGCCGTCGTGGCCGCCGTGCTGCTGGGCGGAGTGTCGATCTTCGGCGGCCGCGGCTCACTGCCCGGCGTCCTCATGGCGGTCCTGCTCCTCGGCGTCGTCCGCAACGCCCTGATCCTGGCGGACGTGGCCAACGAGGTGCTCAACTTCGTGACGGGCCTGCTGCTCGTCGCGTCCGTGCTGGCGCCTAACTTGGGGGCGGTCTGGCGACGGCGCACATCACCACAAATGGAAGGGAAGTCCCCATGATGAAAATGGGAATGCGTCATACAGCACTCCTGGCCGGGCTCGTCCTGGTGACGGCCGCATGCGGCGGCACCACGAGGAGCGACGTGCAACAGCAGCAGTCCTCCGCCCCGGCAACCGCTGCGTCGTCGGCCGCGGCCAACCCGAACGCCCCGCTCAAGCAGGGATTGAAGATCGCCTTCCTGCCGAAGCAGGTGAACAACCCGTACTTCACGATCGCCGACAACGGCGGCATCGAGGCCGCCAAGGAGTTCGGCGGCGAGGGCAAGGAGGTCGGCCCGTCCGAGGCCAGCGCCTCCTCGCAGGTGTCCTACATCAACACGCTGATCCAGCAGAAGCAGGACGCCATCGTCATCTCCGCCAACGACCCCAACGCCGTCGTGCCCGCGCTCAAGCAGGCCAGGGCCGCCGGCATCAAGGTCGTCAGCTACGACTCCGACACCGCCCCCGAGGGCCGGGACGTGTTCGTCAACCAGGCCAGCCCCGAGGACCTCGGCCGTACGGAGGTGCAGCTCCTGGCCGAGCAGATCGGACACAAGGGCAAGATCGCCATCCTGTCCGCCACGCCGAACGCGACCAACCAGAACACCTGGATCGAGTTCATGAAGGACGAGCTCAAGAAGCCCGAGTACAAGGACATGGAGCTGGTCAAGGTCGCCTACGGCAACGACGACGACCAGAAGTCCTTCACCGAGACCCAGGGCCTCCTGCGCTCGTACCCGGACCTGGCGGGCATCATCTCCCCCACGACCGTGGGCATCGCGGCGGCCGCCCGCTACCTGTCGGACTCGCCGTACAAGGGTAAGGTCAAGCTGACCGGGCTCGGCACGCCTAACCAGCTGCGCAAGTTCGTCAAGGACGGCACGATCGACGGGTTCGAGCTGTGGAACCCGGGCGACCTGGGCTACCTGGCCTCGTACGCGGGCGCCGCCCTGGCCTCCGGGCAGATCACCGGCGCCGAGGGCGAGAAGTTCAAGGCCGGCAAGCTCGGCGAGTACACGATCGGGGCCAAGGGCGAGGTGCTGCTCGGCAAGCCGACCGTGTTCAACAAGGACAACATTGACGACTTCGACTTCTAGGTCATGACCAGCTGCGCGGCACGACCAGGCCCGACTCGTACGCGGCGACGACGGCCTGCGTCCTGTCGCGCAGCCCTAGCTTGTTCAGGACCCGGCTGACGTGGGTCTTGACCGTCTCCTCCGTGACCACCAGCCGGGCCGCTATCTCCGGATTGGACAGGCCTTCGGCGACGAGCCGGAGCACCTGCGTCTCGCGCGGCGTCAGCGTCGGCAGCGCGGGCGCCTCCGATCTCGGGCCTAGGCGGGCGAATTCGCTGATCAGCCGCCTGGTGACCGCTGGAGCCAGCAGCGCCTCGCCGGCGGCGATCACGCGTACCGCGTCGAAGAGCCGCTCGGCGGTGACGTCCTTGAGCAGGAAGCCGCTGGCCCCGGCGCGCAGCGCGTCGTAAACGTACTCGTCCAGGTCGAACGTCGTCAGGATGAGCACCCGCGGCCCGCCGGCACCGGCGCCGGCGAGCTGCCTGGTGGCCTCGATGCCGCCCATGCCGGGCATGCGCACGTCCATGAGCACGACGTCGGGGACCAGCTCCCGGCAGATCCGCACCGCCTCGGCCCCGTCGGCGGCGGTGCCGGCGACCTCGAAGTCCGGCTGGGTGTCGAGCAGCTCGGCGAACCCGGTGCGAACCACCAGGTGATCGTCGGCGATGACCACGCGGATCATGAGGCGCTGGCATCCTTTCCTGTCATCGAGGCACCGGCGTCACCTGTCAAAGGGCCGCCGGCGTTGCCTGTCGCCGGGGCGTCAGCGTCCTTTCCAGGTAGGCGCGCCTCGACGAGGAGGCCGCCGCCGTGCGCGGGGCCGGTCCGCAGATCGCCACCAACGGCCGCGGCGCGCTCACGCATGCCCGCCAGGCCGTGACCGGCCACCCCCTCACCGGACGGGCCGGGCCCGTTGTCACGGACCGCCAGCCGCAGGGCGTCGTCAGTGTAGTGCAGCTCCACGTCCACGGCGGCGCCGGGCGCGTGGCGGCGCACGTTGGTGAGCGCCTCTTGGATGATCCGGTACGCGGCCAGCTCCACCCCCGGATCGAGCTCGACCGGCGTGCCGCGGAGTATCAGGCGGGTCCAGGCGCCGGACGCCTCGCGTGACTCGTCGAGCAGCTCGTTGAGCTCGTGCAGGCGCAGGCCTGGCTGCGGCCGCCAGGTCGCCTCCGCCTGCGCGTCCTCACGCAGCACACCGAGCAGTCGCCGCATCTCGGTCAGCGCCGCCCTGGCAGTGTCGCCGATCGCCAGCAGCCGCTCAGCGCCGGCAGCGGGCATCCCGGGGACGGCCAACCGGGCGGTCTCCGCCTGAACGGCGACCATGGAGATGTGGTGGGCGACGACGTCGTGCAGCTCTCGGGCAATGCGGGCACGCTCGCCCCGGGCGGTGTGCTCCAGCAGGCTGTCCGCGACCACCTGCCGCGCGGCGGTGTCGGCCATGGCCTTGCCGCGGGCCCGGCGGGCGATCCCGGCCAGCGCGGCCGCAGGGGCCAGGCAGGCCGCCAGCAGCGTCAGGACCCGGACCTGATCGCCGCCTGTCGCGCCGGCCAGCTCCAGCGCCACGGCCAGCACCGGGAACGGCACGGTGACGAGCACGGCCGGGGTCGGCGGCCCATGGCGTCCGCACCGGTAGGCGGCCATCAGCTGCGCGATCATGCCGGCCACGGTCAGCGTGTGGAACCCCGCGATCGACAACACACTCGCCGCGCAGATCAGGACGGCGGCCGCGAGTGGCTGGGTCCAGAGCAGGAGCAGCGGGAGCGTGGTGGCGAGGGCGAGCAACGGGAAGATCATGATGTTGAGCGGCGCGACGGCGGCACCTGTGGGCGGCGCGTCGGGGGCGTCGGTCGAGGGCAGGCTGCCGGTGCGGCCGGCCGGGTCGCCCACCGGCACGCTCACGGTGTGTCCCATGACCGGCTGCGTATCGCTGCCCACGGTGATCGACTCGGCCAGCGCGAACAGCACGAGCAGCCCAAGCAGCATGCCGACGGCCACGGTCATGCGCGGTGCAGCCGCTTCTCCAAGCCAGGCCCAGCCCCGGTCTCGCGCTCGCTCCACAAGAGCCATTGTCACGGCCCCGTCCGCATCCTGGCATCCCTCATACGAGGGACCCGCCGTAGCTTCCGCCAGCGACGACGCAGATCACTCCGCCGCGTGACGACCACGGGGGCACCCGCTGCCTAGTCTGCCTGGCGTGGAAGCAACCATCGAAGTCAACGGGCTGCGCAAGCGGTTCGGCCAGACCCTGGCGCTGGACGGGATGACCTTCACCGTACGGCCCGGCCAGGTCACCGGTTTCGTCGGGCCGAACGGTGCGGGCAAGTCCACGACCATGCGGGTCGTCCTCGGCCTGGACGCGCCCGACGAGGGCCACGCCCTGATCGGCGGGCGACCGTACACGAGCCTGCGCACCCCCCTGCGCCACGTCGGCGCGTTGCTGGACGCCGGCGCGCTGCAGCCGAGCCGCACCGCGCGCAACCACCTGCTCTGGCTGGCCCACTCCCAAGGACTGGGCACGGGCCGGGTGGACGAGGTGGTGACACAGGTCGGGCTGGGGTCGGCGGCCAAGCGCAAGGCAGGCGGGTTCTCGCTCGGCATGCGCCAGCGGCTCGGGATCGCCGCGGCGCTGCTCGGCGACCCGCCGGTGCTCATGCTGGACGAGCCGTTCAACGGCCTCGACCCCGAGGGCATCGTGTGGATGCGCGGCTTCCTGCGGTCGCTGGCCGGCGAGGGACGTGCCGTGCTGGTGTCCAGTCACCTGATGAGCGAGCTCCAGGACACCGCCGGCCATCTCGTGGTGGTGGGCCGGGGCCAGGTGGTCGCGGACACCAGCGTGGCCGACCTGATCGCGGCCGCGTCCGACGGCCGGGTGATGCTGCGTACACCGGAACGTCCTGCGGCGATGCAGATTCTCGCCCAGGCCGGCGGCACGGTGACGGTCACCGACCGCGACACCCTCACCGTGTCCGGGCTGGCGGCCGAGCACATCGTGCGCCTGCTGGGCGCCCAGTCGATTCCGTTCTCCGAGGTGAGCGCGCACCGCGCGACGCTGGAGGAGGCGTACCTGGACCTCACTAGGGACGCAGTCGAGTTCCGTGGAGCGGCCCGATGACCACCGTCACCCCCTACCGCTCGAGCACGCAGGCCGGGCGCGACGGCTTCGCGCAGCTGCTACGCGCGGAGTGGACCAAATTCCGCACCGTCCGCGGCTGGCTGGCCGGCATGATCGTGGCGGCGCTGCTCATCGTAGGGCTCGGGCTGCTGTTCGCCACGGGCAGCCACTCCTCATGCATGAAAGGTCCGGTCGAGGAGCCGTGTCCCGCTCCCATTCTGGGTCCTGGCGGCGAGGCCGTGACGGACAGGTTCTACTTCGTGCACCAGCCGCTGGACGGGGACGGCACCATCACCGTACGCGTGAACTCCATGACCGGCGAGATCCGTAAGCCCGATGTCACGCCCGGGGTCAGGCACACCGTCACCGGCATCGTGCCCTGGGCGAAAGCCGGCGTCATGATCAAGGAGAGCACCAAGCAGGGCGCTCCCTACGCGGCCATGATGGTCACCGGCAGCCACGGCGTGCGGATGCAGCACAACTTCACCGAGGACGTGGCGGGCCGCCCTGGCGGTGTCTCGGCGGAGTCCCCGCGCTGGCTGCGGCTGACCCGCACGGGCAACACGATCGTCGGCGAGGAGTCGCCCGACGGCAATCAGTGGACCCGAGTCGGCACGGCCCGCCTGACCGGGCTGCCCGCTCAGGTCCGCATCGGGTTGTTCGCCGCCTCTCCGGGCGACCTGACCGTGACGCAGAACACCATCGGCGGGTCCATCGCCGCGTCCCGGTTCGCGGAAGCCACCGCCGTCATGGACCAGGTCAGCATGCGGGGGAAGGGAACCGGCGCCACCTGGAAGATCGACGACATCGGTGTCACGACGGGGCTCGACGGTGTGACGCCGCATCACCCGGGCAGGCTGGAGCAGTCCGGCGGCACGTTCACCGTCACCGGAGTCGGGGACATCGGGCCGCTCACGGGCGATGCCACCATCGAACGCACGCTGACCGGCGCCATGGCCGGACTGATCGCGGTGATCGTGGTGGCGGTGCTGTTCGTGACCAACGAGTACCGGCGGCAGCTGATCCGGACGACACTGCTCGCCAGCCCGCGGCGCAGCCGGGTGCTGGTCGCCAAGGCCGTGGTGATCGGCGCGGTGACCTTCGTCGTAGGGCTGGCCGCCGCCGCCGTCGCGCTCCCGATCGGCCGGCGAATACTGCGGGACAACAACATCTTCACGCTCCCGGTGTCCACCCTCACCGAGTTGCGCGTGGTCGCCGGCGTCGCGGCGCTGCTCGCCGTGATCGCCGTTTTCTCCCTCGCCCTGGGCGCGTTGTTCCGGCGCAGCGCCATGGCGGTCATCGTGGCCATCGCGGCGATCCTGGTCCCGTACCTTCTGGCGACCGCATCCCTCCTGCCTGAGAGCGTGTCGAACTGGCTGCTGCGGATCACGCCTGCCGCCGGATTCGCGATCCAGCAGAGTGTCCCCGAGTACCCGCAGGTGATCTCCCACTACGCGCCGGTGGCCGGCTACTACCCGCTGGCGCCGTGGGCCGGTTTCGCCGTGACGTGCGGATATGCGGCGCTGGCGCTCGCCTTGGCCGTGCACCGGCTGCGCCGGAGCGACGTGTGAGGCGGGAGATCCACGCCGAGTGGACGAAGCTGCGTACCGTGGCGGGACCCGGCCGGCTGCTGACCGGGATGGTGATGCTGACCGTGGCACTGAGCGCCGTGGCCACAGGGACCGTGACCTGTGGGTCCGCGGACTGCGGACACGACGCCACCAGGCTCGGCCTCATGGGCGTGCAGCTGGGTCAGGCCATGGTCGCCCTGCTGGCCGTTCTTGCGGTCTGCGGCGAATACAGCACCGGTCTGATCCGCACCAGCCTCACCGCGATGCCGCGCAGGACCACCGTGCTGGCCGCCAAGGCGAGCGTGCTCGCCGGTCTGACGCTGGTCGCCGGGACGGTCGCGGTGCTCGGGTCCGTGCTGGCCGGTCGCCTGCTCCTGCCGGGGAGCGGCTTCACCGCCGCACACGGCTACGCGCCGCTGTCCCTGGCCGACGGGCCGACACTGCGCGCCGCGGTCGGCTCAGTGCTCTATCTCGGGCTGATCGCCCTGCTCAGCGTGGGCGTCGCCATCGCCGTACGCGACTCCGCGGCGGCCACCGGCGTCGTGCTCAGCCTGCTCTACCTGTTCCCGATCGCCATCCGCATGATCGCCGACGAGGAGACGCAGCGTTTCCTCTGGAGCATCTCGCCCACAAATGCCGGACTGGCCGTCCAGGCCACCACAGACGCCGCCGTCCTGCCCCTCGGCCCGTGGGCGGGGCTTGGAGTGCTCGCCGCGTGGGCGGCGGCGGCGTTGCTGACCGGCTGGGCGCTGCTGCGGCGGCGTGACGCCTGACCGAAAACCGCCCATAAGGACTGGACAATTCGGACGTGCCGCGCACATCGCCTTTCCCCCAGCTCTGTCGGCTTCTGGTTCCTGTTCGAACGGCTCACACCGCTGGGCGCGGGGCTCGGGGTACTCGGCGTGCTGATGACCGCATTCGAGCTGCTGATCCAGTTCCTGCAGGCGTTCCTGTTCGCTATGCTCGCCGGCATGTTCGTGGCCAGCGGACTACGCGGCGCACACTAACCACGCTCGGAGAAACGTATTCACGTAAGGCGGTCGGCCGCCTTGACACATCAGGCGGCCGACCGGTCATCCGAAAAGGCGATAAATGTCTATCGGGGCGGTCACTGCCCATATGCCATCAAGTGACCTGCCACGCCACATTAGTCCTCCACAATTGGCCGCGACTCGGCTAACATCGTGAACCACTCGGATAATTCCGGCGGTGCGGGGTGTTTCCAGGTTGACCTACCAGGGGGATGACCCAGCGCGAGAGTGGCCCGCCACTCTCGACGTGACCAAATTGCTGGACAACGGTTGGCACCCATACCCCTTCCGACAATTCCTGCTAAAAGTTCACAGTCGTTGCAATCTCGCATGCGACTACTGCTACGTCTACAATCTCGCCGATCAGAGCTGGCGGTCCCGGCCCAAAATCATGGCGCCCGAACTCGTCACCGCCGCCGCAGAACGCATCGCCGAGCACGCCGCCGCGCACGGGCTGCGCTCAATCATGCTGATCCTGCACGGCGGCGAACCCTTGCTCGCCGGGCACCCGTACCTTCGCAAGATCGTGGACACCGTCCGGGCGGCCGCAGGCCCGCGCATCCGGGTGGACGCCGCCGTCCAGACCAACGCCGTACTCCTGAACGAGGATACGTTGCGGTCCTTCCGGGACCTCGACGTCAGCGTGGGCGTGAGCCTCGACGGCAGCAGGCGGGCCAACGACCGCAATCGCCGCTTCGCGGACGGGCGCAGCAGCTACGACTCCGTCGCCACCGGACTCGACCTGCTGCGGAGCCCGCCGTTCCAACACCTCTACAGCGGGCTCCTGTGCACGGTGGACCTGGCCAACGACCCCCTGGAGACCTACGAGTCGCTTCTGCGCTTCGACCCTCCGGCAATCGACTTCCTGATCCCGCACGGAACCTGGGAGTCCCCGCCGCCCGGCCGCTTCCCCGACAGCGGAACGCCCTACGGCGACTGGCTCGTCACCGTGTTCGATCGCTGGTACGCCGACAGCGGGCGCACGGTCGTGCGGCTCTTCCAGGAGATCGTCAATCTGCTGATGGGCGGGGCCTCGGCCAGCGAGGCGGTCGGCCTCACGCCGTCCTCCCTGGTGGTTGTGGAGACCGACGGCACCATCGAGCAGACCGACTCACTCAAGGTCGTCCGGCAAGGCGCTCCGGCGACCGGCCTGAACGTCGTCGACCATCCCTTTGACACCGCGCTGCGGCACCCCGGCATGGTGGCCAGGCAGCTCGGCTGGGACGCGTTGAGCGACACCTGCAAGGCTTGCCGATTCGCCCGGGTCTGCGGCGCCGGCCTCTACCCACACCGCTACCGGCCGGGCACAGGCTTCCTCAACCCCTCGGTCTACTGTCCCGACCTCTACCACCTGATCGGGCACATCCGCTCCCGCCTCGTCGGCGATCTTCGCCGGGCCGCTCGCTGAAAGGATCCCCATGCGCCCACGGGACCACCGGATACCCGACGACGCTCTGCAGCGGCTCGCCGCGGGCGGTGGCGGTGCCGCGGCCGTGCGCCATCTCGTCGCGGCCGAGCAGAGCAAACACCGGCTGCTGATGATGCTCATGATGCGGCTGAGCGCCGACGCCGGTCACCGGCACGCCGCGGCCGTCGAGCACGCGTACGGGATCCTCGCCGAGGCCGGGAAGAAACAGCCCGGAGCGGTGCGCGGCGTGATCGGCCATCCGGCGGTCGGCGCCTGGCTCAAGGACACCGTACAGGCCCTGCGGCGAGGGGAACCCGCCCGGCCCGGTCCCGCCCAGCTCGCTGCGGTCGCGGCCGTGGCCGCGGTCAGGGCCGGCCTACCCTGCCGCACCGAGATGCCCGCTCCGGACGGGACGATCATGCTTCCCTCGCTTGGCCAGATCGTGCTCCGCACCGACGCTGAGAGGGCCGATCTGGTGGACCTGCGGGTGCATGCCGGCGGGCAGGTGACAGCCGACGGCGTGCACCTGCGACCGGACGAGCCGGAGCGACCCGGATGGCGCCCGCTCCGCCGGGTGGCCGCGGCGCAGGGTGACTTCACCCTGCTGGTGGACGATCTGGATCCCTTCCGGTGGCCCGGCGAGAACGTCATCGAAGGGCGCCTGCCGGACGACGAGCTGAACGCCTGGCGCGCAGGTCTGGAGGCGGCCTGGGCCATGCTCCGCCAGCACCACTGGACGATCGCGGAGGAGACCCGCGAGATCGTCTCCGTCCTGACACCCATCCAGGGCCCGGACCACGGCATGAACAGCGCGTCGGCGGGCGACAGGTTCGGTGCGGTCGCCATGTCCACCCCGCCCGACGGCCGGTGGCTGGCCTCCACCTTCGCCCACGAGGTCCAGCACGCCAAGCTCTGCGCGATCCTGGACGTCGTGCGACTGTTGGAGCCCGACGAGGGCCGTTACTACGCGCCGTGGCGGCCGGATCCGCGGCCGCTGTCCGGCCTGATCCAGGGCGCGTACGCGTACCTGGGCGTCAGCGGCTTCTGGCGGAGGCAGCGGGCGTTCGAGCCGGACCTGCGGGCCCACATCGAGTTCGCCCACTGGCGGGAGTCCGCGCACGCGGCGACCGGCACGCTGCTGGACAGCGGCCGGCTCACCGCCACGGGCGAGCGTTTCGTCACCGGCATGCGGCGCACGCTCTCGGCCTGGCTGACCGAGCCGGTGCCGGACGAGGCGCTGCGCGCCGCGCGTCAGGAGGCCGAGGCGCACCGCGCCGCCTGGGTGGCGCGCAACGGGCCCGTCACAGGCTGAAGGGGTCGAAGTCCCAGTTGAACCGCTCGCCGCTGGCCGCGACCACCCTCTCGGGGTGGCTTGCCGGGAGCAGCTGCTCGTACTGGGCCATCGTGCTCTCGTACAGGGCGTTGCCCTTCTCGACCTCGCCCGCGGCCCGCATGTCGATCGAGAGGTTCACGGAGGCGGCGAGGGACAGCAGATTCTGCGGGCCGTAGAAGTTGCGGATCTGGTCCAGGACCTCCGCGCCCAGCTCGCTTCCCCCACGGACGTCGCCCAGCGCGGCGAGGTCGCTGGCGAGGTTGATGGTGCTGCTGAAGGTATAGGAGTGGTCGCGGCCGATCTTGTGCAGCAGGCCGGCGCGGGCCTCCTCGTCCACCTCCCTGGCTCGTTGCGCGTCGCCACGCAGCCGGTAGAGCAGCCCGACGTTGATCATGCAGCCGTAGGTGAACGGGTGATCCTTCCCGAACGTGTGCTCGTAGCGCGGCAGTGCCTCCCGGGCCAGCACCATGGCCTCCTCCGGCATGCCCGCCTGGCGCAACGTGTTGCTGAGCGCGACCGTGGCGGCCATCGTCTCGGGGTTGTCAACCCCGTAGAGCTTGGTGAGCCTGGCGTGCGTCTCCTGGATGAGCTCGAGCGCCTCCTCCAGATCGCCGTGGCGCCGCTTGGCGATGGACAGGTCGCGGGCGGTCATCAACGTGAGCGCGTGCTCGATCTGCAGTTCGCGGATGCCGTGCGCATAGGCCTCCTCGCCCACGTCGCAGGCGCTGGCGTGGTCGCCGGACAGGCGAACCACGCGCGCGAGGCCGTTCCACGCCAGCTGCACGTCCCACTTACTCACTCCCTGGCGCGCGCTGCTCTGCTCCACGAACGCCAGCCGCTGGAGCTCGAGCGCGGTGTCGTACTGCGCAAGCAGGGCGTGGTCCAGCGCGAGGTTGTTGATCGCGCGCAGCGTGGGCGGGGCGAACGGGCCGAACGCCCTCTCATGCGCCTCCAGCGACGCCTTGTCCTGCTCGAACGCCTCGTGGAAGTTGCCCTGGGCACGCAGGTTGGCCGCGTAGGTGCGGGCCATCCACAGCGTCTCCTCGTCCTCGGGGCCGAACTCCTCGCGCATGAGGTCGAGCGTCTTCTCGTTCAGCGTGTACGACTCCGAGTACGCCCCGGTCTGCCACAGGACGTTTCCCAGGTGCCGTCGCAGGCGCAGCACGTTGGGACTGCTCGGCCCGCCGGCCTCGGTCCAGTGCTGGAGGAACTCCTCGCCGAACGACTTGGCCGAGCTGTAGTTGGCCACCCGGTACAGGTAGCGGACGATGTCGATGCCGAAGCGCTGCACGTTCTCGTCGGGGCACTGGACGACGCCGGACGGGCGCACGTGCGGGAGGAGGTTGGCGAAGCCTTCCCAATCGGCGGTGTTCTCCGGGTCGGTCGGGGCGCCGCTGGCCAGCAGCAGGTGCACCTCGTGCCGGATCTGGTCGCGCTCCTGCTTCTTGAGTGAGTCGCGCAGGAGCGCCTGGACGAGCCGGTGCACCTGCACCGTGCCCGCTTCCTGCTCGACCTTGACCAACGCGAACCTGTTGAGCTCGGCGATGGCCTTGTTGAGCGTGAGCGGATTGGCCAGGATCGGCCCCATGCGCTCGGCGCCGCTCTTGTTGCCGCGGCGGAAGACGTCCCGCGGGATCGGGTCGGGGCCGAAGAAGGCCAGGCAGCGGAGCACCTCGGCGGCCTCGCGCATCCTATTCTCGATCTCCAGCACCGACAGCTGCCAGGCCGCCGTCATCGTGTGCGGGTATTCCGTGGACTTGCTCGCGCCGAGCAGCGCCCGGGTCTGCTGGGTCAGCAGCTCGATGTACTCGTCGGTCGTCATGCCGGTCATGGCCTGGAGGGCCGCGGCCTGCTCCAGCGCCAGCGGAAGGTCTCCCAGCTCGCCCGCCAGGCGCTCGGCCTCCTTCTGCGCGACGTCGCGCTTCAGGCGCTTGCGCAGGAAGTCGACACTCTCCGAGGTGGAGAAGACGTCGACCGGCACGGTGTCGGCCACACCGCTCCACCGGCTGTTGCGTGAGGTGATGAGCACGTGGCCAGGACCACCCTGCGGGATGAAGTCCTTGATCTCCTCGGGCTCGTCCGCGTTGTCGAAGATGAGCAGCCACCGGTCGATGGGGTCGCCGCGCTGCAGCGCGTCGCGGACCGCGGCGGCCGCCTCCTCGATGCCGGCGCTGCTGGCCGAGGGCAGCTTCAGGTCGTTCGTGAGCGCGGCCAGGGTGCTCGGCACCAGCATCGGCTGGTCGGCGGGGACCCACCAGACGAGGTCGTAGAACCCGCGGTACCGCCAGGCGTACTCGATGGCGAGCTGGGTCTTCCCCACCCCGCCGAGGCCTTGCAACGCCTGCGGCAACGGCACGACGGCGGCCGTCGTGGTGCTCTCCAGGCTCGCCCGCAACTCATCGAGCAGGTTTTCCCGCCCGGTGAAATGCTTGTTTCGCCCTGGAATCCTCTTGCCCCAGATAGGGGGCATACGAGGCACCGCCTGGGTGCCTGCCCGCTCGCTCACGTCTCCCTCGCCCTCCCGTCCACCTTGTTACCGATCCTACGATTGATTCTGATGAAAGGTGGCCTGAGAATCTAATTGAAGCCGAATCGGAGCTTGCACGGCGAGGAAGTTTTCGGACGACCCAAAATTGGGGCACGAGGAGGGTTTGTGGGCGACGACAACACCACCGGGCTCATCGACGTCAGCGATATGGATCTGAACGATCTGCGGCAGCTGCAGAATCCCGCCATCTTCCGGGCATTGCAGCAGGTCACGGAGACCAGCGGCACGGTGGCCGGCTTCCAGTCGGTCATTTGAGCTGAACAGGCAGGTCGGCCTCGGCGGGCGCGGCCCGCCGAGGAAACACCGTCTTCTGTGCCAATCAACACAAGCGCGGGCGGCGGCACCGAGTAAGGTGGGAGTACTTCCATTTTCCTTCCACCTGTTTTGCATGAACAGCCTTTGTCCAGCATCGCGCAGACGGAATAGAGATCCGACTCGACCGGCGGAGTGTGGCATGACTTCCAGCGGCGCAGGCCAACAACCATTCGTCGGCCCGCAACCGTTCCGCCGGGAGGACGCGGCGAGACTCTTCGGGCGCGAGAAGGACATCGACGAGCTGACAAAACACTGGCTGGCAAATCGCCTGACCATTCTGCACGGGCCGTCCGGCGCGGGGAAGACGTCGCTGGTGACGGCCGGCGTGCTGCCGCGCCTCGATCTGTCCCGCGTCGATGCGCTGCCGGTGGGCGAGGTCGCACGCCCCTCCTTCGTGCCCGCCGCCGTCATCCCCGAGGACAGCGATCCGCTCGTCTTCGCCCTGCTCGCCTCCTGGTCCCCCTACGAGAACCCGATCAGGTTCGCCGGGCTCACCGTCCGCTCCTACCTGCGACGGCACCACTGGAGCCCGTACGGCCGGAAGATCATGGCCGTGCTGGACCACGCCGAAGACGTCTTCACCGCCTTCCGCCGCCACCCCGACGACCACACACACATCCTCGACCAGCTCGGCGTCGCGGTCGGCGGCGATCTGCCGCTCCATCTACTCGTGGTGGTCAGCGACGAGTACGTCGAGTCCCTGCGGCGGCATGAGGGGTTACGGGCGCACATAACCCAGGGGGCGTCGTACAAACTGGAGCCGCTGAGCCGGCAGGAGGCGCTGGAGGCGTGCCGGCGGCCGCTCGACGGCATCGGATGGGCGTTCGAGCCCGGCGCGGCGGAGCGGTTCGTCGAGGATCTGGGCAGCACGCGGCGGACCTCCGCCTCCTCGTCCGCTCCGGCCGTGGAGCCTGTCCATCTCCAGCTCGCCTGCTCCGCCCTCTGGGAGGCGGTGCGCATGGGCCAGGGGCCGATCAGCTCCGGCGACCTGGTCGACGTCGACGAGGTCCTCACCCGCTTCTGCCACCGCGTCCTGGGGGACGTGGCCCACGACCACCTTCAAGGCGACCTGGAGCGCCTGCTGACGCTCGTACGGCCGCTGGTGGACACGGAGGCCGGGGACGGCGAGGAACCGCCGCAGCAGATCGCTGTGGCGCTGGCGGCGCGCCACCTGCTCCGGTTCGGCGAGAAGCGGCGCTACGAGATGCCGATCCGCCTCATCGGCCCGTTCCTCCGCGCCGCGGCCGCCCCGTCCGCCGACACCGAATCCGCCGTGGGCGACCGGCTCGCGGCCGCCGGGGCCGCCTTGCACAGGGGCTGGTTCGACCTCACCGAGAAGCTCGCGCACGAGGAGATCGGGGACCCCTCCGGGCCGAGATCCCGGGCCCGCGCCGAGTCGCTGCTGGGCGACGCGGCATACCTGCGTGATGACCTCGACGCCGCCCTGGGCCACTACCGGCAGGCGACCCGGCTGTTCGACGCGCTGCGCGGCACGGACCAGATCGTGGCCACCCTGCTGACCGCCGTCGGGCGGATCCTCATGGACCAGAACGCCTACCAGGCCGCGGTCACGGAGCTGCGCTCGGCGGTCCGGCGCAGCCCCGAGCCCGTCATCCAGACCGAGCTCGCCTGGGCCCTGTGGTATCTGGGGCGGGAGAGCGGAGCCGTGGACATGCTCGACGGCGCGCTCCGCTCCGACGGTAACACCCCCGAAGCCCTGCGCGCCCGCGGCGAGATCCTCTCGGACCTGGAGGACCCGCGAGCGCTCAACGACCTCGACCGGGTACGCCCGCACGAGCTGGCCTCCACGCAGGCGGCCTACGCGCTGGCGCTGGCACGTCAGGGCGACGTGCGCGGCGCCGTGGAAGCCGTGCCGCCGCTGGACATGGACAGCGACCCCGCCACCCTGCTGCGTGCCGCCCGCGTGATGAAGGCCGCGGGTCGCGACTCGGAGGCGGCGCGGCTGGCGTTGCACGCCCGCCAGAGCCGGGGCCGCCGCCCTCTGCCTCCGCAGCTGACCGCCGAGGCCGATCGTCTGATGGCGCCCTAGCAATGAATTTGTCAATATGATCGGCCCGAGGTGCGAATGGCATTGTGAGAGCCGGCGGTGCTCTATTCTCTGAGCGTGCCTCGGCTCCGGTCGGTGCACCGAATAGTCGCTATGGTGCACAACGTCCGAAATTCGCGAGCCGTGGTGACGAGCGTGCGGCAGATTCGGTGCTTCAAAGAACTTCTCACCGATTACCCGCAGTTTCGGTGGTCCTGGGTGGGATCGACCGTTTCCATGCTCGGCAGCCGAACGATCGGCGTCACGTATCCGCTGGTTGCCTACATGCTCACGGAGTCGGCCGCTTGGATCGGGTGGGTGATGGTCGCCTCCACCGTACCGGCCCTGCTCGCGTACATCCCGGCTGGAGCGATCACCGATCGGTTCGGCCCCCGGCTGGTCATGAAGTACAGCGAGCTCGTCCGCGGCGCGCTCGTCGCCGTGCTCTGCGTCCTTTTGGCCTTCGACGGGCTGGAGATCCACCATCTCGTGGCCATCGCCTTGATCGAGGGTGCACTGTCGGTGAGCTCGTCCGTCGCGGAGACCGCCCTGATCCCAGCCACCGTGAAACCGGACAACGTCGAGACGGCACTGGCCATCCACGAAGGCTCGGTGCACGGAATGGTGCTTGCCGGCCGGCCGCTCAGCGGGCTGCTCTTCGGCATTGGGCCGATCTTCTCCTTCGCGGCGAACGCGGTCATGTTCTTTTCCTCCGCCGCCGTGCTGCATCGGCTGAATCCCGACATAACTGCCAAAAAGCCGCGAGGAAAGCTCCTCCGTGAAATGCGCGCTGGTCTGGAGGAGCTGTGGAGGCACAAATTCCTCAGATCCGCGACCCTGATCACCGCTTTCATCAACCTCATGGTGCAGGGCCTGATCGTGGTTTTCCTCTCGGAGGCGACCAACGAGGGACTGCCGACTGCGCTGGCGGGCGTGATCCTGGCGACATCAGGAGTCGGGGGCGTCATAGGCGCGCTCATCTCCCCCAGACGGCAGCACATCTGGCAGAAGATCGAGGAGAAGGCCTCCCGGCGGCGCTGGATCACCCGCCTGGTCAGCAGGCTGGGCTCGTCGCAGCAGGGCCGGTCCATGATGCTGGTTCACCTGTGGACGTGTGTCGCCGCGCTCCTACTCCCGCTGCTGTTCGCCCAGCTGTCGCTGACGTTCGCGGTCTCGTTGCTCGCCATCGGGGTGACGGGCGGGCTGAGCAACGTCACCATGCGCACCGCGCTCAGCCGCGTACCGCCCGATCGCGTGGCCCGGGTCGTGGGCGTCTCCCGGCTGGGCAGCTACAGCGCCGTCGCCATCGGGCCG
Source organism: Nonomuraea sp. 3N208 (assembly GCF_052245935.1). Classification (NCBI taxonomy): domain Bacteria; kingdom Bacillati; phylum Actinomycetota; class Actinomycetes; order Streptosporangiales; family Streptosporangiaceae; genus Nonomuraea; species Nonomuraea sp. 3N208. The sequence continues at coordinate 208,021 of NZ_JBQQBR010000003.1, forward strand.
CTTCTGGCGAGCCTGTTCGTCGAATGGGTCGACTCCTTCTTCGCGCTGCTCATCCTGTGCGCCCCCGTGGTCGCACTCGCCGCGCTCATGACCACCGTGCCCGCCCTCAGGAACAGCCTGACCTCGGCCAACCAGAGAGCCGCCCTCGCGCCTTAGGCAGCCTCATAACCGATCTATTACGAGTAGTGCATTCCATACCACTATGAGTTGCAATTTAGGCATGCCGAGTGGACGGCGCACGCTGTTGCCCTTTTGCCTCGTCGTGGCCGCGCTTCTCGCGCTCCTCTGGCCGTCCCTGCGGGCCCATGCCGCCGCCGGACCGGAGTTCCTGGAGCAGGACCAACTCTCGATCCCCCTGGAACGCCTGGCGACGGGGACGTGGCAGATCACGGTCATCAATCCCGGACCTGCCGCGGACGTGGAGATACGCGTCGCCGGCTCCGTCTCGGACGCGCTCGCGCTCAAGGACGGCGGCCACGTGCGCGTCGGCCCCGGAGGGACGGGCACCGTCACCCTGGTCGCGGGCAAGCGCCCGCATGCCGGGACGGGCCAGCTCGTCCTGATCTCCTCGGCGGGCGTCGACCGGCTACGGGTCGCGGTGACGCCGCCCGCCCCCTTCCTGCAGCGCTATCCCTTCGTGCCGATCGTCGCCGGCGTCCTGGTGCTCGCGGCGATCGCCGGCACCGTGTTCTGGCGCCGGCGCCCACGGCGGCGCCAGGAACCGGTGAGCGCCGGACCTCCGCCACGCGGTCCCGTCCAGCAGGACTCCAAAGGGTTCACCCACAGCGACGAGCCCGCGCAGGTGGACGGTCTGCGGCGCGAGGAGTACGCCCGGCATCTGGCCGAGCTGGCCCGGTACGCGTCACCGCCCATGGTCATCGGCGTCTTCGGCGAGTGGGGCACCGGCAAGACCTCCATGCTCATGCAGGTACGCGACCGGCTGAGCAAGGCCCCCGAGTGCGCGCACGTCTGGTTCGCCCCCTGGCGGCACCAGTATGACGACAACCCGGTGCTGCCGCTGCTGCACGTCATCGTCAAGGACCTCAGGCTGGAGCGCAGGCACAACGTCCAGCGGACGCTGCGGACCATCTCCGACGTGCTCGGCTCGCTGGTGTTGTCCACCTCGCTCAAGGTCAACTTGTCGGACGTGCGGCAGTCCATCCAGGACTACGACAGCGAGCACTTCCGCATCCGCTCCGAGCGCACCCGCCTGCACGAGTACCTAGGCGAGCTCATCAACGAAGCGCTGGCCGCGTGCCGGAAGGAACGCCTGGTCGTGTTCGTGGACGACCTGGACCGTTGCGACGCCGACCGCATCACCTCGCTCCTGGAGGCCCTGAAACTGCACTTCAATCGCGACAACTGCGTCTTCGTGCTCGGCGTGGCGAAGGGCCCGCTGATCGAGGCCGTGCGGGAGAAGTACAAGGACCCGGTCGGCGACTACCTCGACAAGATCATTCAATTCCCCTTCGAGATGCCCCGGCTGTCCGAGGAGGACTTCGCCCGCTACCTGAAAGGTCTGCTCACCGACGAGATCCGCGCCGCGGGCGGCATGCTCAAATGCGGCCTGCGGCGCAACGCGCGGGCCATCAAGCGCTTCGTCAACGTGCTCATCGTGCAGGACCGCGTGGCCAAGGCCCGGCAGCTCGATCCGTACGACGTCTCGGTCCTGGCCGCCGTCCTGCTGCTCAGGGACGGCGCTCCGGACGACTATGCCCGGCTCGTGGAGGACCCGACCCTGCTCGGGCGCCTCGCGCAGGAGGCGGACGGCGAGCCGGACGGGTGGAGCGAACTCGCGGTGAACATCGTCCGCGAGCTGCGCGGGACGCCGGGCGGCGTCCCGAACGACATCCTCGCCTACATCGACCTGGTCAGGGTGTCGCCGGCGCCGCCCTCGAGCGACCTGGTCGCGGGCGCGCCGCCGAATCAGCAGGAGCCCGTGTCCGAGCTCAGCCGCCAGCTCGAGCTGCGTGCGGTGCTGGAAGACCTCGCCGTGGACGTGCGCGCACGGGTGGACCGCCTGGTGGAGGACGACAGCAGGCTGCTGGAGCCGGTGGTGCGTGTCCAGGGCGAGGAACGGACGGGCATGGAGAGCCTGCACGGCCTCCTGTCCCGGGAAACGACGAAGGTGTTCCTCTCGGGTGCCCCCGGGGTGGGCAAGAGCGTGGTGGCGGCGCGGCTCGCGCGGTGGCTGGCCGAGCGGCGCGCGCCGCAGACGCCGGTGTTCCTGCCGTTCGGCGCGCTGAAGACGGAGTTCCGCGAATACGAGCGATGGGTGACGCACGCCCTCGTCGCCGAGTACCGGCTCTCGGCCGCCAACGCCAATGCCGTGGTGGTGCGGGGCTCGCTCGTGCTGATCCTCGACGGGCTGGACACGCTGGAGCAGGACAAGCGCGCCGGGTTCCTGAAGTGGGCGCGAAACAGCAGGTGTGGCGTCGTCATCACCGGCCGGGACCCGGCGCCCTCCGGCTTCGACGTGGCTGAGGTGCTCGGCGTGTCGGCGGTGGAGGCCCGCCGCCGGCTCGAAGCTGTGCTCGCCGCCCACAAGGTCGAGCCGGACCGGCTGCTGGGGCTGACCTCCGAGTTGATGAGCTCCGCCCTGCTGCTGCGGGTGCTCACCGACGACCTGGCCTGGGTCGATGCCCTCCCCAAGGATCCGGTCGACTTCCTTCCCTGGTACGCCACCCGCGGCGAGCAGGCGATGGCCGCCGCCGGCTTCGCACCGGACGCGGTCACGCGGGGTCTGCACGGGATCGCCCGCGCCACGGGCAACTCACGCAATCCCACCTTCTCCGGCGACGACGCCGACATCAGGACGAGGCTACGGCATGCCGGCATTCGCGCCGTGGATGTGCCGGCCTTCCTGAGAGCCGCGGTCGAGGCCGGGCTGCTCCGCGAGGCCACTCCGCAGGCCTACCACTTCGTCCATCCCCTCCTCAGGAAGCAGTTGGCAGGCGCCGTCGGCTGACCCCGCCTCCGACGCGGCTCAGCTGGCAGCGCTCTCCACCCGCGCGGCCAGCTTGCGGTGCTCCGGCGAGCGCAGCACGCCGGCCGCTTCCTCCGCGCTCGCGACGGGCGCCTTCTCCAGGAATCCCCTGGCCTGCTTGAGCTTGAGCAGCCGGGTGACCGACTGGTCGAGGCGCTCCTTGCTGATGCGGCCCGACTTCACCGCCGCCAGCACCGCCTGGTAGGCCTTGGGCAGGTCGTTGGGCATCAGCAGCAGGTCGGCGCCGGCCAGCACGGCGCGCACGACGATCTCGCCGTCGTTGTACTTCTGCCGCACGCCGGCCATGTTGAGCGCGTCGGTGGAGATCACGCCGTCAAACCCGAGCTTCTCCCGGAGCAGCCCGGTCAGGATGGGCTTGGACAGTGTCGCCGGGTCGCCCGACGAGTCAAGCTTGGGAAAGACGATGTGGGCACTCATCACGGCGTCCACCCCAGCGTCGATCGCGGCCTTGAACGGCGGCGCGTCGATGCGCTCCCACTCGGCCTTCGTGTGCTTGATCACCGGCAGCCCGGTGTGGCTGTCGACGGCGGTGTCGCCGTGTCCGGGGAAGTGCTTGGCGGTGGCCGCCACCCTCGCGTCGGCGAACCCTTTCACCGCCGCCCCCACCATCTTCGCCACCCGCTGCGGGTCGTTGCCGAAGGCCCGCGTGCCGATGACCGGGTTCTTCGGGTTGACGTTGACGTCGGCCACCGGCGCGAAGTCGAGGTTCACGCCGAGGGCGCGCAGCTCCTCGCCGGTCGCCTTCGCCACGGCCTGCGACAGCTCGGGGTCCTTGGTGGCGCCGATCACTGACGCACCGGGGAAGTCGGTCACGAGCGCGGACATCCGGGACACCAGGCCGTTCTCCTGGTCGGTGCCGATCAGCAGCGGGACCTCCTTCGAGGCTCGCTGCAGGCCATTGGTCAGGGCTACCACCTGGCCGGTGCTCTTGACGTTGTGCGGGAACAGGATCACGCCGCCCAAGTGGTATTTGGCGATCACCTTGGCGGGGGTCTGTGCGGCGTACCTGGCCTGGTTCTCGCCGGAGGAGGAGTCGGCGGAGGTTCCGTACAGGACCGGCATGAACAACTGGCCGACCTTCTCCTCCACGCTGAGCCCGGCCAGCGTGCGCGCGACGGGATCGGGCTGCGGGCGCGACGAAGCCGACGAAGTCGGGGCCGGCGGGGCGGCCTTGCCCCCCGTCGGGGTCGCGCCCGCCGAGCCGCCGCCGCCGGCGCACGCGGTGAGAGCGATCACGAGCAGGCCCGTCGTCCCGATCCGTCGAAGCATGCCTCCAAAGGTATCCAGATTTACAGCCCCAGCCGCCCGAGGGCGGGGAGGTGGGCGCGGGCCGCAGCGCGGGCGTCGGCCGCCGTCCTACGCGTCCGCGCCGCGTCGGCCGCCTGCCGGCACTGCGTGAGCGTGTGCGCGGCCAGCGCGGCGCGTACGGCGGCAAGCGCGCCGGCCCCCATCGACAACGTCGAGGCACCGAGCCCGACCAGCACGCAGGCCATGGCCGGATCGGCGGCCGACTCCCCGCAGATCCCGCACGGCTTGCCCACCTCGGACGCGGCATGCGCGGCCATGGCCACCAGGTCGAGCAGCGCGGGCTGCCACGGATCGTGCAGCGCGCTCACGGCGCCGAGCTGGCGGTCGGCGGCGAAGGCGTACTGGGCGAGGTCGTTGGTGCCGATCGAGACGAAGTCCACCGACGCCAGCAAGTCCCCGGCCCGCAGCGCGGCCGACGGGATCTCGATCATCACGCCGACGCCCGCCAGCCCCCTGGCCCGGCACGCCCGCGCGAACCACCCGGCCTCCTCCCCCGTGGCCACCATGGGCGCCATCACCAGGAGATCCTCGGACGCCACGGCCGCCAGCGCGGCCAGTTGCGCGTCCATCACCTCGGGAAATCTCCTGAGCCTACGCAGCCCACGCTCCCCGAGCACCGGATTCGGCTCAAGCGAGGCCGAGGACGACGCCGCGGCAGGCAAGAACGCCAGCGGCTTGTCCGCACCCCCGTCCAGCGTCCGCACGACCACCTTTCCCCCGGGGAACGCCTCGACAGCCGCCCGGTAGGCCCGCGTCTGTTCCTCCAGTGAAGGCGGCTCGGCTCGGTCGAGGAAGAGGAACTCGGTCCGGTAGAGCCCGATCCCCTCGGCTCCCGCGGCCACGGCCGCCTCCAGCTCGGAGGGTCCGCCGACGTTCGCGAGCAGCGGAACCGCGTGCCCGTCGGCGGTCCTGCCAGGACCCTGCGCCGACGACAACGCCGCCCGCCTGGCCGTGGCCGCGCTGAGCGCGTCGGCGACGTCCGACTCTTCCGGCTCCACCCGTACGTCGCCAGAGGTGCCGTCGGCCATCACCCGGACGCCGTTCGCGATGGCCGTCGCGCCCCGGCAGGCCACGACGGCGGGCACGCCCATGGCCCTGGCCAGGATCGCGGTGTGGCTGGTGGGGCCGCCTTCCTCGGTGACGAACGCCGCGATCTGCCCCTTGGCCAGCAACGCGGTGTCGGCCGGCGCAAGATCCCTGGCGACCAGCACGTACGGCTCGGCGGGCGCCCCCCGCAGCCCCGGCATCGCCTGCCCGTACAGCAGCGCGATCACGCGGTCCCTGATGTCGTTCAGATCGGCGGCCCGCTCGCCCAGGTAGCCCCCGGACCCGGCCAGCACATCCCGATATTTGGTAAAGGCCTCAAAAACCGCCCTAGGGGCGGCCAGGCCCCGGTCGATGAGGGTACGCACCTTCACGACCAGACCCGGGTCCTCGGCCATCAGCGCCTGGGCCTTGAGTATCTCCTCGGCCTCGCCGCCCGCCCGGTTGCCGCGAGCCTCCAGCTCGCCCGCGACCTGCCGGAGCGCGGCCATCGCACGCTCCTTCTCCTGATCCGCCTCGCCCGTGTACGTGGCGCCCTCGGGGGGTTCGGGCACAGAGACGGTCAACACGTACGCGGGGCCGTGCCCGATGCCCGGGCTGACCCCCACCCCCCGGAGATTCATGGCGTACCGGCGATCTCGGCCAGCTCGTCGAGGACCTCGTCGGAGCCCTCGCCCTCCGCGCTGATCACCACGGTCTCGCCCTGCCTGACGTCCAGCGCCATGATCGCCAGAATGCTCTTGCCGCTGACGGGGGCCTTCGCGCTGTTGATCTTCTCCACCGTGATGTCCATCGGGGCCTTCATCGCCCGCTGCACGAACGTCGCCGCGGGACGGGCGTGCAGCCCCACCTCCGCCGCCACGGTGACCTTGCGCTCACCCATCTACTCCTCCTTCTGTGCCGGTCCAGACCAGCTGGACGCGCATGCTGCCGTGCATATTGTGTCGAAAAACGCGGGACTTATTCCCATCGGAAGAGCTCGTCCCCCACATGCACGGCCCCCTCGGCGACCCCGGTCACGGCCTCGGACAGGGCGTCGAGCGCGACCACCGGGCACACCGGCGAGCGACCGCCCGCCTCGATCGCCGCCGGGTCCCACGCCACGACCGGCTGACCAGCGCTCACTCTGTCACCCTCCGCCGCCAGCAGCTGGAACCCCTTGCCCTTGAGCTGGACAGTGTCGATGCCCAGGTGTACCAGCACGCCTTTGCCGTCGTCCCCCACGATGACGTACGCATGCGGATGCAATTTCATGATTTTTCCCGCTATGGGGGCCACGGCCTTGCCCGGCCCTCGCAGCGGATCGATCGCCGTTCCCGGCCCCACCATGCCCGCGGAGAACACCGGATCGGGCACGGCGGCCAACCCCACAGCTGCCCCCTCAACCGGGGCGAGAACAGTCGTCATGGTCTCGCCTCAGCCGATGATGTCCTCGATGTCGCTGGCGATCGTGTCCGCCTCCGGCCCGACGACGACCTGGACCACATTCCCCGCGGCCATCACGCCATGCGCGCCGGCCGCCTTGAGCGCGGCCTGGTCGACCTTGGACGCGTCGTGGACCTCCGTACGCAAGCGGGTGATGCAGGGCTCGATGTCGATGATGTTGTCGGCGCCACCGAGCCCGGCGATGATCGCATTCACATCCGCCGCCATCCGGCCTCCCTAGCTCTTGTGACCAGGCTAAATCAGTCGGTCTGGGTGACCTTGTTCAACCCGCGCGGCGCGTCGGGGTCGATGCCGAGCCGGCGGGCCAGGGCTTCGGTGAGCAACTGCCCAGGGACGATCAGGCCCATCGGCGCCACCCATTCGGGCAGGTCGGGGCCGTTGAGCGCGGCCGTGCCCGCCCGGGCGAGCGCCTCCCCGCCCCCGATCGTGTACGCCGCCGCCCCCGCGGCCACCACCCGCTCGGCCAGCGCGACCGTACCGGACAGCGTCGGGCTGTTCTCGGCGGCGACCAGCAGCGCCGGGGTCTCGGCGTCGACCACGGCGATGGGGCCGTGCAGCAGGTCGGCGTACGACAGGCCCATGGCGTGCAGGTAGCAGGCCTCCTTGAGCTTGAGCGCGGTCTCCAGCGCCGTGGAGAACGCCAGCCCGCGCCCGGAGACGACCACGCCCGGCTTGTCCAGCAGCCCTTCGACCACGGCCGCCACGTCACCCGGCTCGGCGATCAGCTTCTCCACCGCCTCGGGCACCCGCCGCAGCTCGGCCACGTCCACATCGGCGCCTAGCCCCAGCGCGAGCACGGCCAGCGCGGCCAGCTGCGTCGTGTACGTCTTCGTCGCGGGGACCGCCTTCTCCTCCCCCGCCTCCGTGCACAGCGCCACGTCGGCGGCCTGCGCGAGCGGGCTCTCCGGGCCCCCGTTGGTGATGCCGACCGTCGTGGCCCCGCAGTCCTTGGCCCAGACCAGCGTCTCTACGATCTCCTCGGTCCGCCCGGACTGCGAGATCGCCACGGCCAGCACGCCGTCCAGGTCCAGCTTGCGCTTGTACGTGGTCGCGATCGACGGCGCGGCCAGCGCAGCCAACCGGCCCGCGTGTGATTCGACCAGGTAGCGGCCGTACACTGCTGCGTTGTCGGAGGTGCCCCGCGCGATGAACAGCAGCTGGCGAGTCTGCTCGGCCACCGCCCTCACCTCGCCGACCCTGGGGAGCAGCGAGTCCAGTGTGGCCCGCAGCGCGGCCGGCTGCTCCGCGATCTCGCTGCGCATCTTCGTGGTCATCGTGGGCTCTTTCCCCTTCGGACTTGACCGTCTTTCATGTCATATGGTGGTCTAGTCCGGACTAGACCAGTACGTACCATAGCCTATGGCCAAGTTACGAGGGGAGGATCCGTGGCGCACATCGATCCGGACAGCCCGGTGCCCAAATATTTCCAGCTTCGCGAGATCCTGCTGGACCTCATCGACAGCGACGAGCTGAGCATCGGCGCCGCCATCCCGTCCGAGCGCGAGCTGTGCCAGCGCTTCGGCCTGTCGCGCATGACCGTGCGGCAGGCCGTTGACCACCTCGTGTCCGAGGGCCGTCTGCACCGCGTGCCGGGCAAGGGCACGTTCGTGGCCCGGCCGAAGATCGAGCTGGCGCTGCAGCTGACGTCGTTCACCGACGACATGAGGGCCCGCGGGATGGTTCCAGGATCGCGCGATCTCGACAGGCGGATCGTGCGCGCCAGCGCCCACCTCGCCAAGGAGCTGGGGATCCAGCCGGGCGAGGAGGTGCACTTCATCGAGCGACTCCGTATGGCCGACGGGGAGCCACTGTCCATCGAACGGGCGCACATCCCCGTCAAACTCGCCCCCGACCTGGCCGAGCACAACCTGTCGGACAAGTCGCTGTACGAGCTGCTGGAGAGCCGCTACGGCCTGGTCATGGACGCCGGCGAGCTCACCATCGACGGCGGCATCGCCGACCCGAGCGACGCCGACCTGCTGAAACTGCCGCGTGGCGGCGCCGTGCTGTTGCTGCAGCGCAGGTCGTTCGCCGGCGGCGTCTGCGCGGAGCTGGGCGTGTCCACCTATCGCGCCGACCGCTATCAGTTGCGCACCATTCTGGAAATGCCCGTAAGACGGGGCTGAGGGCCTTACCCTGCCGGGGTCGCCCCGGTTCCCACCCCCCGGAGGAACGCCGGTGAACGAGACCGCCGCCGCCCGGCCCTCGCCGCTCTCGCGCGTCATGACCGTGCTCCAGCGGCTGGGCCGCTCCCTGATGCTGCCCATCGCGGCCCTGCCCGCGGCCGCCCTGCTGCTGCGCTTCGGGCAGCCCGACATGCTCGGCTCCAACGGCGCCGAGCCGGGTGGGCTGGCCGACGTCGCGGGCTTCGCCTGGATGAACCAGGTCGCCGAGGTGCTGGCCGCGGCCGGCGCGGCGTTGTTCGAGAACCTGCCCCTGTTGTTCGCCGTGGGCGTCGCGATCGGCTTCGCCCGCAAGTCCGACGGCAGCACCGCGCTCGCCGCCGTGGTCGGCTACCTGGTCTTCGACCGCGTCACCAAGGTCATGTTCTTCGGCTCCGGCATCCGGGACACCGTCTCGATCAAGGAGGTCCAGGACCAGGGCGTCGTGGAGATCATCAACTACGGCATGCAGAACCCCACCAAGGTGCTCGGCGGCATCGTGATGGGCCTGGTGGCCGCGCTTCTGTGGCAGCGGTTCCACCGGATCAAGCTGCCGTCCTGGCTGGCGTTCTTCGGCGGGCGCCGGTTCGTGCCGATCATCACCTCCATCGTCGCCCTGGTCATCGGCGTGCTCTTCGGCTGGCTCTGGCCGGTGATCGGCGAGTGGATCCGGCACGGGGGCGAGGCCCTGGCCGCGATCGGCCCCGTCGGCACCGGCATCTACGGCCTGATCAACCGCCTGCTCATCCCGCTCGGCCTGCACCACTTCGTCAACTCGGTCGTCTGGTACGTCGTCCCGCAGTGCGACGTGGGCGGCCGCGTACTCGGCGGCGACTGGAACTGCTACTTCGGCGGCGCGCCGCACTCCGGCCAGTTCATGGCCGGTTTCTTCCCGATCATGATGTTCGCCCTGCCTGCCGCCGCCCTTGCCATGTGGCGAGCGGCGCCCAAGCACCGGCGCGCCACCGTGGGCGGCATCATGTTGTCGGCGGCGCTGGCGTCGTTCGTCACGGGCATCACCGAGCCGATCGAGTTCGCCTTCATCTTCGTGGCGCCGCTGCTGTTCGCCGTGCACGCGGTCCTGACCGGGCTGGCCATGGCGCTGACCACGCTGATCGGCGGGCAACTGGGCTTCGGGTTCTCGGCCGGGCTGCTCGACATGTTGCTGAACGCCAGCAAGTCCAACACCGAGAACCTGCCCGGCATCCTGCTGCTCGGCGTGATCTACGGCGCGGTCTACTACGTGGTGTTCACGTTCCTGATCCGCCGCCTCGACATCATGACCCCCGGCCGGGAGCCCGAGCCGGACGTCGACTCGGGCGAGACCAGCCGGGCCGCCCCATAGCACGGTTTTCCCCTCGGACGCCGGTGGTAGGAACCCACCAGTCCCCCGCGAACGGATCATCGAGCGGGGGCGGGTGCGGCGATGGGCGAGGGCTCGGCCCAGTCATCAGCATGGTCAGCGACCTTTGCGGTGCTGCAGCGCATCGGCCGCTCGCTCATGTTGCCCATCGCCGTACTGCCCGCCGCCGGCCTGCTCTTCCGCTTCGGCCAGGACGACCTCCTCGGCGCGAACGGCCTCGGCCGCGTGCTCCCCTGGCTGCTTCCCGTGGCGAAGGTGATGGCGGCCGCCGGCGGCGCCCTCTTCGAGAATCTGCCGCTGCTGTTCGCCGTGGGCGTGGCGATCGGCTTGGGTGGATCCGCAACGCAGCGAGGACATCCGCCCAAGCACACCGGGCGAAGCTCGACCAAAAGCGCTGTTCGCAAGTCCGACGGCACGACCGCGCTCGCCGCCGTCGTCGGCTACCTGGTTTTCGACCGCGTCACGAAGACGTTGTTCCTCGACGCGGGCGAAGGGGCCGTGTACGACAAGGTGCTGCTCGTCCTGCGGGACGGCACCCGTACGCTCAACGTGGGCGCCCAGAACCCGACCGGCGTCCTGGGCGGCATCGTCATCGGCATCACGGCCGCCCTGCTGTGGCGGCGCTTCTACCGGGTCAAACTGCCGTCGTGGCTGGCCTTCTTCGGGGGCCGCCGCTCGGTTCCCATCGTCACCGCCGTCGCCGCCCTGCTCCTGGGCGTGCTCTTCGGCCTGCTGTGGCGCCCGGTCGGCGACTGGCTGACCGCGGCAGGCGACTGGCTCTCGGCCCACGGCACCGCCGGCACCGGTATCTACGGCGTCGCCAACCGCCTGCTCATCCCCGTGGGTCTGCACCACTTCCTCAACACCATCGTCTGGTTCACGCTCCCGGAGTGCCACGCGGGCGTGAACGGCGCGATCCGCGACGCGGCCGGGGACCTGAACTGCTATTTCGCCGGTGAACAAGGCGCGGGCATCTTCATGACCGGTTTCTTCCCCGTCATGATGTTCGGCCTGCTGGGCGCGGCCATCGCCATCTGGCGGGCGGCCCTGCCCGACCGCCGCCGTCCGGTCGGGGGCATCATGTTGTCGGCCGGTCTGACGGCCTTCATCACCGGGATCACCGAGCCGCTGGAATTCGCCTTCATCCTCGTGGCGCCGGTGCTCTTCGCCGTGCACGCCGTACTGACGGGCCTGTCGATGGCGCTGATGGCCGAGCTGGGCGCCCGCCTGGGTTTCACGTTCTCGGGCGGCGCCATCGACCTGCTGCTGAACGCCAGCAAGTCGAACACCCACGGTCTGGGCTTGATCATCGCCTTCGGGATCGCCTACTTCATCATCTACTACGTGATCTTTTCCGTGCTCATCCGAGCGCTGAACCTGCCCACGCCCGGCCGCGAGGTTACGGGCGACTCATAGCGTCCGGCGACCCCGGCCCATAACCACGGTGAAGGGACCCAACTCGCCTATCACGTTCCTCGCCGGAACGCACAAAAGGGCACCAGGAAGGCACGAAAACCACGGAAGCTGGCGGCCCCCGTATATCCCGGCCGAGCCGAAAACTCCTATAGGCGATTCTTTCCGCCCAGGAATTTGGAGGACGCGTGTCGGCAGCACCACAGAACCCGCAGGTCGACGGAGCCCTGGCCCTGGACAGCCAGCCCCTGATATGGGGACCGCCGGGCGCCACGCCGGACGAGCGCAAGCTGCGCCACTTCGGACAGGCCCTGGCCGAGGTGCTCGCGGGCCGGCGTGCCCCCGAGACTCTGGCCGACCGGCTCACCTCCCGGGCCTACCGCGAGCTGCTCCAGGCAGGACAGATGATCCAGACGAGCCGCTCACCGTTCGCCGGGCGCATGCACGTGAAGGAACCCAGGGACGGCGCGGTCGAGATGTGCGTGCTCGTCCACGGCGGCGAGCGCAACCACGTCCTCGCCGTACGGCTGGAACGCCGCGGCGTCCACTGGCTGTGCACCGATTTCGAGACCGCGTAGCACAACGAAGACCCCCGCCTTCATGGCTGGTGAAGGCGGGGGTCCTGACGACTGGCCCGGATGATCAGGCCGCGTGCTTCGGGTCGCCGTGGCAGCGCTTGTACTTCTTGCCGGACCCGCACGGGCACGGCGCGTTGCGCTCCACGTTGCCGTACGCGGCCCGCTCCGCCTGAGTGGTGCGCACCTTGGTGTGCTCGACCCCTCCCTGCTCGCCGGGCGCGGTGTATTCGAGCTCGGCCGGCCGCTCAGGCCCGCGCAGCCCGCGCGCGATGATCGAACGGGTCTCGGCGATGACCGCGTCCTCTTCCTCCACGATCGGGTTTTCCTGCACCTCGACCTCGAGGTTGAACAGGAAGCCCACGGAGTCCTCCTTGATGCCCTCGAGCATCGCGGTGAACATCTCGTAGCCCTCGCGCTGGTATTCGATCTGCGGATCCTTCTGCGCGTAGGCCCGCATGCCGATGCCCTCGCGCAGGTAGTCCATCTCGTAGAGGTGCTCGCGCCACTTGCGGTCGAGGACGGACAGGATGACCCGGCGCTCGATGTCGCGCATGGTCTCCGGGCCGAACTCCGCCTCGCGCCGGTCGTACGCCTCCAGCGCGTCCTTCTTGATCTTCTCGCTGATGAGCTCGGCGGTCAGCTCCTCGCGGCCGCCGGCCTCCTCGACGAGGTCGTCGATCCGCACCGTGACCGGGTAGAGCTCCCCGAAGGCCTTCCACAGCTTGTCGAGGTCCCACTCCTCGGCGAAGCCCTCGGACGTGGCGCCCTGGACGTAGCCGTCGATCACGTTGCCGACGAAGCCCCGCACCTGCTCGTGCAGGTCGGCGCCCTCAAGCACGCGGTGGCGCTCGGCGTAGATGACCTTGCGCTGGCGGTTCATCACCTCGTCGTACTTCAGAACTTCCTTGCGGATCTCGAAGTTCTGCTGCTCGACCTGGTGCTGGGCGGAGGCGATGGCCTTGGAGACGATGCCGGACTCGATCGGCTGGTCGTCGGGGATCTGCAGCCGGGTCATGATGATCTCGACCTTGGCCGAGTTGAACAGGCGCATGAGGTCGTCGCCGAGCGACAGGTAGAAGCGCGACTCGCCGGGGTCGCCCTGACGGCCGGAGCGGCCGCGCAGCTGGTTGTCGATGCGGCGCGACTCGTGGCGCTCGGTGCCGAGGACGTAGAGGCCGCCCAGCTCGACGACCTCGTCGTGCTCGGCCTTGACCGCGGCCCTGGCCTTCTCCAGCGCCTCCGGGTAGGCCTTCTCGTACTCCTCCGGCGTCTCGACCGGGTCGAGCCCGCGCTGGCGCAGCTCGAGGTCGGCGCGGAACTCGGAGTTGCCGCCGAGCATGATGTCGGTGCCTCGACCGGCCATGTTGGTGGCGACCGTGATGGCGCCCTTGCGGCCCGCCTCGGCGATGATCGTCGCCTCACGCGCGTGGTTCTTCGCGTTGAGCACCTCGTGCGGCACGCCGCGGCGCTTGAGCGCCTTGGACAGCCGCTCGGACTTCGCCACCGAGGTCGTGCCCACGAGCACCGGCTGACCGGCCTCGTAACGCAGCTTGATGTCTTCGACCACCGCGTTGAACTTGGCGTCCTCGGACTTGTAGACCACGTCCGACTGGTCCTTGCGGATCATCGGCCGGTTGGTCGGGATGGGGACGACGCCCAGCTTGTAGGTCTGGTGGAACTCGTTGGCCTCGGTGGCGGCCGTACCGGTCATGCCGGCCAGCTTCTCGTAGAGGCGGAAGTAGTTTTGCAGGGTGACCGTGGCGAGCGTCTGGTTCTCGTCCTTGATCTTCACGGCCTCTTTGGCCTCGATGGCCTGGTGCATGCCCTCGTTGTAGCGGCGGCCGTGCAGAATGCGGCCGGTGAACTCGTCGACGATCAGGACCTCGCCGTCGGCGACGATGTAGTCCTTGTCCTTCTTGAACAGCTCCTTGGCCTTGAGCGCGTTGTTCAGGAAGCCGACGAGGTGGGTGTGCTCGGGCTTGTAGAGGTTGTCGATGCCGAGCCAGTCCTCGACCTTCTCGACGCCGGACTCCAGGATGCCGACCGTGCGCTTCTTCTCGTCGACGATGTAGTCGCCGGTGCTCTCCTCGCCCGGATTCTTCGCCTCCTTGCCCTTTACGAGCCGGGGGACGATCTTGGCGAACTCCTGGTACCACTTGCCGGACTGCTCGCCGGGACCCGAGATGATCAGCGGGGTCCTGGCCTCGTCGATCAGGATCGAGTCCACCTCGTCGACGATCGCGAAGAAGTGGCCGCGCTGCGCGCACTCGTCGAGCGACCAGGCCATGTTGTCGCGAAGGTAGTCGAAGCCGAACTCGTTGTTCGTGCCGTACGTGATGTCGGCCTGGTATTGCTTGCGGCGATCGTCGGGCTGCTGGCCGGAGACGATGCAGCCGACCTCGAGACCCAGGAAGCGGTGGATGCGGCCCATGGTCTCGGCGTCACGCTTGGCCAGGTAGTCGTTGACCGTGACGACGTGGACGCCCTTGCCGGTGATCGCGTTGAGATAGGAGGGCAACGTACAGGTCAGGGTCTTGCCCTCACCGGTCTTCATCTCGGAGATGTTGCCCATGTGGAGGTTGGCGCCGCCCATGATCTGCACGTCGTAGGGCCGCTGGCCGAGCACGCGGCGAGCCGCCTCGCGCACGGTCGCGAACGCCTCGGGAAGCAGATCGTCGAGCGTTTCGCCATCCGCATAGCGTTGCTTGAATTCGTCCGTCATCGCGCGCAACTCCGCGTCGGACAGGCTCGTGAAGTCGTCCTCGATGGAGTTGACCTGGTCTGCGATCCGCTTGAGCTTGCGCAGGATCTTGCCTTCGCCGGCACGTAGGATCTTGTCGAGAATGGCAGCCACTTTATGTAAAGCTCCTCGCAGGTCTACCCCGGCGGCGTCGCCAGGTGGAGAGGCCGAGACAAACTTCCCCGTTGCCATCGTAGGCGGTTCCGCAACCAGACACAGCCACCGTGCCGACGAGGGCGCGTTACGCGTCTGGGAGAATGGGGCCAAGGCAGAGGGTATGCCGGTTGAGCGCCGGCCCGCATCAATAGCGGCATAACCGGCAAAGGAAGGATTTGTCATGGTTGAGGGGAAGAAGTCGGAGCATACGGAGAATCTCGGCAGCCACGGCGGGCGCGCGTCATCGTGGCTGGCGGTGACGGTCATGCTGGTCGGATTCACCGTTGCCGGCTTCGGGCTGGTCGCCACCAGTTGGACGCTCATCTGGGTCGGCGCCGGAGTCTTCGTCGTGGGCGGCATCCTCGCTCTCGTCTTCGACATCTTCACCGATGTCGTGATCGACGCGCCTCGTGTGGGCATGCACGCCGAAGATCACCGCTGAACCGCACTTCACAGGCGGGCACTCGACCCCTCGGGCGCCCGCCTTTTGCGTTTCCCGCCCGGGCCGGGAGGGGCCGCACCCACACTCGGCGTTTTGTCGGTGCCCGGCGCTAGATTGCATCGCATGCATCGCCCTACCCCAAAGCAGCCATGACCGGTCCGACCGACCTGACGGCCGACGAGGCACGCCGGATCATCCTGCGCTCGCAAGGCCTGATCGGCGCCGACCCGCGCAAGGGCGGGGTGCACGCCATGCTGCGCAGGCTGGGCGCCGTCCAGCTCGACACGATCTCGGTGCTGGCCCGCTCCCACGAGCTGGTCGCGTACGCCCGCCTGGGTGCGGTGGGCAGGACCAAGGTCGAGCGCGCCTACTGGCACAACCCCGCCCAGAGCTTCGAATACTGGTGCCACGCAGCCTGCATCCTGCCCATCGAGCACTGGCCGCTCTACGCGTTCCGGCGCCGCGCCTACCGCGACAGGAAATTCCGCTGGCACGAGGTCCCCGACACCGTGGACAAGCTCCTGGAGCAGGTGCGCGAGTCGGGCCCGCTGATGACCTCCGACGTGGGCGGCGCCAAGAACGGCGGCCCCTGGTGGGACTGGTCGGACTCCAAGATCGGCCTGGAGTGGCTGCTGGACATCGGCGAGCTGGTCTGCAGCCGCCGCGTCGGCTGGCGCCGCGTCTACGACCTGGCCGAGCGCGTGGTCCCCGCCGACCTCCTCGCCGAGGACCTGACGGACGAGGAGTGCATCGTGCGCCTTGCCGCCGTCGCCGGCCGCTCGCTGGGCGTGGCCAACAGGACCGACCTGATCGACTTCCTGCGGCTCAAGGGCCGCTACGCGGCGATACTCGACGACGTGCTGCTCAGCGGCGCGGCGGGCCTGACGCCGGTGACCGTCGCGGGCTGGCCAGGCAAGAAGGGCCAGGCCAATGCGTGGGCGGATGCCGCGGCCCTGGAGTCCGAGCCGCGTGGCCGCCACCGCACGACGCTGGTGTCGCCCTTCGACTCGCTCATCTGGCACCGGGGACGCACCGAGCGGGTCTTCGGCTTCGCGTACACGCTGGAGCTCTATGTCCCCAAGCACAAGAGGGTCCACGGCTACTTCACGATGCCGGTGCTGGCGGGCGGCCGCCTGATCGGCCGCGTCGACCCAGCCCGCGAAGGCACCACCCTGGTGGCCAGGAATATCAGCCTTGAGCCCGGTCTGTCCCCCGCCAAGTGGGCCGACGCGTTAGCCGACGCCCTATGGTCAGCGGCCGAGTGGGTGGGCTGCGACGCGATCCGCGTCGAACGCGCCGACCCGCCAGAGCTCGTGCCGATGCTGGAACGACCAGCACGGTGAAGTGGGCACTGTCCCGAGATCGAAAGCGCTGCGCCCATAACCCGCTGGACGATCCAGCGGGTTACGACCTCGCTAAGTGATCTCCAGCATGCGCTCCCGCACGGCGTACACCACGGCCTCCATGCGCGAGTGCAGCTGCAGCTTGTCGAGAATGTTGCGCACGTGGTTCTTCACGGTGTTCTCGGAGATGAACAGCTGCTTGGCGATCTCACGGTTGTTCATGCCCTTGGCCACCAGCCGCAGGACCTCCATCTCTCGGTCCGTCAGCCGGGGAACGGGCAGCTGGGGCGGGCGCTCGGACTCCTTGCGGCTCATGTTCTGGAACTCGCTGATGAGCTTGGCCGCCATCGCCGGGTTGATTAACGACTGGCCCTCGTGCACGCCGCGCACCGCGGCGGGGACGTCGTTGATCTGGACGTCCTTGAGCAGGTAGCCGGTCGCTCCTGCCTTGATGGCCTCGAAGAGGTCTTCTTCCTCGTCGCTCACCGTCAGCATGATGATGCGGGTGCTCGGGACGGAGGCTTTGATGCCCTTCGCCGCCTCGATCCCGTCCTGCCGTGGCATGCGCACGTCCATGAGCGCGACATCAGGCATGAGGCGATCGGCGAGTTCGACCGCCTCCTGCCCGTCGCTCGCCTCACCGACCACCTCGATGTCGGGTTCAGCGGCTAGCGCCAGCGCCAGGCTTCGCCTGATCAGCTCGTGATCGTCAACGATCAGCACGCGGATCGGCTCGCTCGCTGACGTGCGAGCCTCGCCTGACTCAGTCACGAGGCCTCCTTGATCCGCCTCGCACCTGCACTTCGCTCGCTCGTCCGAACCTGACTGGGCTCGCTCACGTCTCCTCCTCGTCGGGGGGCCAGAGCCGTTGAACCGCCATGATGGCATGTAACCAGCGGTTCTCGGGTGGTCGAGAAGATCTTTTAGCGCGCGATCAGGGCTCTATGAGCCGCAACACGCCGTAGTTGTACCCGCGTCTGTTGTAGACGACGCTCGGCTGGCCGCTCTCCTTGTCGCGGAACAGGTAGAAGTCGTGCCCGACGAGCTCCATCTCGAGCAGAGCCTGATCGATGGTCATGGGCTCCGCTTTGTGGAACTTCTCCCGCACGACGAGAGGCCCCTCGCCGTCCATCTCGATCGGGACGATGTCGTCGTAGAGCTTGTCGCTGCGCTCCTGCAGCTCGTCCTCGCTGGGCTCGGCCTGCCCGGGGACGATGGCCTCCTTCCGCGGTGCCAGGCCTGCGGCCTCGGGGAGCGTCGCGGTGATCTCCGCCACAGAAGGCGGGCAGTGGCTGCCGTGATGGACCTTGCGCCGGTCGGCCAGCCGCCTGAGGCGGCCTTCCAGCTTGTCGAGGGCGATGTCGAGGGCTACGAATCGGTCGTCGGCCGAGGCCTCGGCGCGAATGGCCGGTCCTCGGGAGTGAATGGTGAGCTCGACGCGCTCGCGCTGATCGGCAAGGCGCGGATTGCGTTCTTTCGACACCTCCACATCGACTCGGATGAGTTTGTTGTCCAGACGTTCGATCCTGGCCAGCTTGGTCGTCACGTGGTCGCGGAACCGATCACTCACTCCGGTGTGCCGGCCCTTGACGATGATGTCCATGCAACAGCCCCCCTTTCGGTCTAACGACTGAGCAAGAGCGCCCGACTAGGTGCCTGCCGGGCGGGGTCTGCTGTCTGCCTTTCTGTCACCGTTACCCTCTTCCGACGCACGGTCACCGGGAACTCGGGCGGCACCCGTCCGGCCGACCTGGTCTTCGACCCCACATCCGCCTGCTGAGGATTTCGCAGCTCTATTGCCACTACTGCCCTTCTCTTCTGGCGAGGGGTATCTGACCCCTCGGGAAGGCAGGACTTACCCCTAAGCCGCACCGTGATCGGTCGACAAAGAGTCGCCTTACGTGGACCGTTTTGCCTGCGGCTGGCATCGGCTAGCAGAGCCGGGAGCCCCGACCCTGCGCAACCACGGACCCGAACGGGTGCCATGTCAGAACGCTATCCGCATCCAGGGCGAATGTCAGCCGGAGGATCTGCCAAAGGATCACTTTCCGTGATTTTCGCGGGCTCCGCGAGTCCTGTTTGATACCCCATTGAACCGATCGGCAACCCTTATGAGGACGGGCCTCCCTCCCGCCGAGCTGCCCCGCCACATCCCCGGAGGAAGTGACATGTGACTTCCCGGTAAGAGTCTTGATTTGGATCTTTCTTTACTGACCGTAACGGTAATGCTTTTCAAGATCTTCGGCGTGTCGCGGCGACAGTCACGGCCAGGGGCACACTCACACCAGCCGACCGCAGGGCTCTTGCGGCCTCCACGAGCGTGGCGCCGGTCGTGACAATGTCGTCCACGAGCAGCACACAGGCCGCTGGAGGCCCTTTCGCGGTGGGAGTGACCCGAAGCGACCCGGCGAGGTTGGCGGCCCTCTCCGGCGAGCTCAGGCGCGCCTGGTCCACCACCCGCCGCGCCTGGCTCAGCGCCGCCCACGGCACCGCCGGGAGGCCGAACGCCCGCAGCCTGCGCACCGCCAGCTCTGCCAGCCGGCCAACCGGGTCGTGCCCTCTGGCGCTGAGGCTCGCCCGTCCGCTGGGCACCGGCACGACGGCGAACCCCCCTTCCGCCCACGGCCCACCGGTGCGGCCGATGGCCGTGAGGGCGGTGAAGGCCAGGGCCTCCGCCAGCACACCCGCCAGCGCCACCGCGCCCCGCTCCTTGTACGCCACGATCGCCTTGCGCACCGCCCCCTCGTATGGGCTCGCCGACCAGCAGTCCGGCGTGCCGGGCAGCCGCGGCCTGGGCAGGCGCCGTGCCGGTCGGGCGGTCAGCTCGGCCAGGCAGCGGCCGCAACAACGCGCTCCCTTGGCACCGCAGCCGGCGCAGGTCTGCGGAAGGATCAGATCGAGTACGACGCTCAGCACGCGGCCCAGCATGCCGTCCACCACCGACGATTCCCGCCCACCGTCCCCGTCACCATCAACCACCGCGTGGCCACCGGCCAGGGACGCCCGCCAAGGGCTCTGGCCTCAGCCCAAGGGGAACAGCGGGGTCTCGACGTCGGAGTCGATCTTCGAGGTCCAGCTCTGGTCCTCGTTGAGCTCCAGGAGCTTGGACCCCTGCCCCTTCTCCGGCTCGGACTCCGCCAGAACCCGCTCGTTCCGCGCCGCCAACGCCTGGAGCGGATCCTTCAGCGGAATCTCGACGATGTCCCCTTCGCCGATGTCGATCTCGTTCAGTATCTGCCCGGCCTTGGTCTTGAACAGCACGAGCAGGTGCTCGTCGTCCCGCCACGCGATATCCCGGATCTCGTCTCCCGCCTCGGTCGTCGTCAGAGACCGGAAGTTGTCCAGCT
This sequence comes from Nonomuraea sp. 3N208, assembly GCF_052245935.1. NCBI lineage: Bacteria > Bacillati > Actinomycetota > Actinomycetes > Streptosporangiales > Streptosporangiaceae > Nonomuraea > Nonomuraea sp. 3N208. The sequence continues at coordinate 228,370 of NZ_JBQQBR010000003.1, forward strand.
TGAGCCCGCCCATGACCGTCAACGCGCCGATCCAGACGGTGTTCTTGCCGGTCGTCACCACCACCCGCACCCCGTCCCTGGCGATGCGCAGGCGGGTGACGTCCAGTTTCTCCACCCCGGGCGCGGACACCGTCTCGGGCCCACTCTTGCCGGCAGGGTCGTACCGCAGCGCGGCCCTGTTCTTGCGGTCGAATGTCCACAACGACCCGTCCCGGTGCCACGACGGCGGGGTCAGGTCGGTGCCCTGGATGACCTCCTGCCACTGCCCCTCCTGCGCGAGAGGGGCCACGGAGATGCCGGTGGAGGTCGTGGCGGCGACGTACGCGCCCTTCTTGGATATGGCGAAGTCGGAGTAGCCCTGGCGCTGCTGGCCGCCCGGACCCGCCACGGCGCCGCCCGGCCCGTCCTTCGTCATGTAGTGGACGGCACCCTTGCTGACGTAGTAGGCGCTGTCGCCGGTGTTGTCCAGCCAGCGCTGGTCGTCGGTGTTGGGGTGGTAGCTCGTGTACGGCTCCCCGTCCACCAGCACCGAAATGCTGCGGCCCTTGGCGATGTCGTTGTTGTTGAGGCTGTACCTGATCTGCGCCATGAGGGCGTCCTCGCCACTCAGGTCCAGGAGGTCCAGCGGGCCTGACAGGTTGATAACCACGCTCTCGTCCTCGGCCGACCTCACCGACTGGACCTTGGCGCCGAGCGGGAAGGCCGTGGTCGCCGCGCCTGCCAGGGGTCCGCTCGGCTGCTTCAGCAGGCGCTCGAGTATGACCTTCGCGTACGTCTCCGCCGGCTTGAGCCGCAGGCGCACGTTGTCCACGACGAGCCTGTCCTGCGTGCTGCCGTTGAGGTAGTAGAGCTTGGTCGGCCGGTACGCGCGTTCCACGTCCGACCTGGTGAGGATGAGCCCGTCGGGCAGGCTACTGACCCGGTAGCCGCCTCCCTCGACCTCGACCAGATCCAAGGGCCTCTCCCAGTTCCCGGCCTGCGGCACGTAGGTGTCGTCCTCTTCGATAAGAGCCACCTGCTTGGCCTTGAGCGTGACCCGCTGCACGGACGCGGCGTCGTCCTGCTCGGGCAGGTCGAACAGCAACTGGTCGTCGAGCACCGTCACCGCCCCCGAGGGGGTCCAGCCTTTCAGTGCTCCGGCGGTCAGGTATTGGGGCAGGACCGTCGGGTCGTCGGCGTAGGCGGCCATGGCGGCCTGCAGGCCCCTGACGGTCTGCTCGAGACCCCAGCCGGGCTGCGGCGAGGTGGCGATCATGCGCTGGAACGGCTTGGTCAGCGGGTCGGCGCCGGCCGCCTCGTTCATGGTGTACGGGCCGCTCACCGGGATCACGGTGCAGCCGGAGCCCGCGCAGGCCACGGCGGCCGCGAGCATCACGACCACCGAGAGCCGCCTAATCCTCGTCATGGGCGTCTCCCGAAGCAGGCAGCAGCACGGGCGTCATGGCCCCGCGCCAGGTGCGCCGCATCTCGATCTCCGGCGGAACCAGCGACAGCGGCGAGCCCTTCAGCCCGGCCCCGGCCATCCTGGGCAGCGTCAGCCTGAACTGCGAGCCCTCGCCCGGCTGCCCCCAAGCCTGCAGCCAGCCGCCGTGCAGGGTGGCGTCCTCGCGGGAGATTGCCAGCCCGAGGCCGGTGCCGCCGATGGTCCGCGCCCGCGACGGATCGGCCCGCCAGAACCGGTCGAAGACCATGGTGTCCTCGCCCGGCTTCAGCCCGATCCCGTGGTCGCGTACGGCGACGGCCACGGCGTCCCGGTCGGCGCCCACGGTGACCACGATCTCCCTGCCCTCGCCGTGCTCGATGGCGTTGAACAGCAGGTTGCGCAGGATCCGCTCGACCCTGCGGTTGTCGATCTCCGCCATGCAGGGCTCGGCGGGCAGCCGTAGGTCGAAGCGGGTGCCGTGGCGCTCGGCCAGCGCCTCGGAGTCCTCGATCGCGCGCAGCACCACCTGGCGCACGTCCACGGAGTCGAGGTCGAGCGTGGCGGCGCCGGCGTCGTAGCGGCTGATCTCCAGCAGGTCGGCCAGCATCGACTCGAACCGCTCCAGCTGCGCCTGCATGAGCTCGGCCGAGCGGGCGGCCATCGGGTCGAAGTCCTCGCGGGCGTCGTACAGCAGGTCGGCGGCCATGCGGACGGTCGTCAGCGGGGTGCGCAGCTCGTGCGAGACGTCCGAGACGAACTGCCGCTGGACCTGCGACAGCTCCTCCAACTGGTGGATCTTGAGCGCCAGGTTGGCGGCCATCTCGTTGAACGAGTTCGCCAGCCGGGCGAGGTCGTCCTCGCCGCGCACCTTGAGCCGCTCGTCGAGTTTGCCGGAGGCCAGGCGTTCTGCGGCCTGCCGGGCGAGCCGTACCGGGGTGACGACCTGACGGGCGACCAGGTAGGCGATGGCGGCCAGCAGCAGCACGAGCCCGAGGCCCACCACGACGATGGCCAGCCGGACGTTGGACAGCAGTTCCTCTTCCTCGTCGAGCGGGAAGAAGTGGTAGACCTCGTAGTTGTCGCCGGTGTAGGAGTGCACGACGCCGCCGACCACGTACGTCAGCCTGGGCTGGGTCTGGCCGTTGAAGAGGATCCGCTCGATGGAGCCGACGGTCTTGCCGTACTCCAGCTTCTCCACGTTGCGCCGCAAGCCGGCGCTGAGGCTGCGCGGCACGTTGGCGGGCACGACGGTGCCCGAGGCGCGGGACTTGCCCGGGCTGGCCTCGTTGAGTATCAGCACGTCGTAGCGCTTCTTGGAGCTGTCGTCGCCGGAACCGGTCACGGTGTCCATGACGTCGTCGAGCGGGTTGGCCGACGTCTTGCCGCCGTCGGCCGCCTTGGCCGCCTGGTCGTCCAGCTCAGGGGCAAGCGCGTCGGCGATCTGCAGGCGGTCGGCGATCGCCTCGCTGACGGAGGACTGGGTCCTGCTGTCGATGACCGACTTGTTGATCTGAGTGGACAGGAACACACCCAGCACGACCACCACGACCACGGAGATCACCAGCGTGCTGGTGACCACCTGAAGCTGGAGCGAGCGCCGCCAGACGCGGCGCGCCCTGCCGGCCGCACGGCGCACCCGCCGGCGCACTCCGCCGAGAATCTGGCGGAGTGTCCGTCGGCGGGACCTCTTCTGCTTCGTCGGGGGCATGGCAGGGGGCGGCGAAGGTCAGGCGGGGCCGGCTTTGTAGCCCACGCCGCGGACCGTGACCACGATTTCGGGGTGCTCGGGGTCCTTCTCGATCTTGGCCCGAAGCCGCTGGACGTGCACGTTGACCAGCCGCGTGTCGGCCGCGTGCCGGTAGCCCCAGACCTGCTCGAGCAGGACCTCGCGGGTGAACACCTGGCGCGGCTTGCGGGCCAGCGCGACGAGCAGGTCGAACTCGAGCGGCGTGAGGTTGATGGTCTCCTCGCTCCGCTTGACCGAGTGACCGGCCACGTCGATGGTGATGTCGCCGATCTGCAGGATCTCGGGGGTCGGCTCGTCGGTGCGGCGAAGCCTCGCCCGCACCCGCGCGACCAGTTCCTTCGGCTTGAACGGCTTGACGATGTAGTCGTCGGCGCCGGACTCCAGGCCCAGCACGACGTCGATCGTGTCGCTCTTCGCCGTGAGCATGACGATCGGAACCCCCGACTCAGCCCTGATCCTGCGCGCGACGTCGATGCCGTCCGCTCCGGGCAGCATCAGGTCAAGCAGGACCAGGTCCGGGCGTGTATCCCGGAACGCGTCGAGGGCCTTGTCGCCGTCTGAGACAAAGGATGGTTCGAAGCCCTCTCCCCGCAGCACGATCCCCAGCATCTCGGCGAGAGCGGCGTCGTCGTCGACGACCAGCACGCGACCTTTCATGGCCCCTCATTCGTTCTACGCATTGTGGGACATACCCGCACGATCGCTGAAGGTTACCCTTGGTCGGCCTATGAGTGTGACCTGAGACCCACAAAAGGCGAATTTTAGGCCCGCCCCGCGACCGCAATCTCAGTCTGCGGTAACCGAGCAACTTTCGGCCATCCCTGGACGTGAACCTTGCCCCGATTCGCCCGAGAATGCGGGCAAGATGAGGCGGCGAATCGCTTCCGTGACACCAATGCCCCGTTCAGCGTGCCAGGATTGGGATATGTCAGACGGTCACGGTCCCACGCCCGAGACGCCATCAGGCTGGTCGGCCGAACAGCCCCCGCCGTACAGCGCCCCGCCGGCCTCCCCGTGGACCGCCCCGGGGGCACCGCAGCAGGTTCAATACGGGCAGCCGTACGGAGAGCAACCCACTTACGGACCTGGGCCCCAAACACCATATCCGCCCCAGCCGCAACCCGGGCACGGCTACATGCCGCCCCCGCCGGCGCTGCGGCCGGGCATCATCCCCCTGCGCCCGCTCGGCCTCGGCGACATCCTCGACGGCACGATCAAGTTCATCCGGTCCAACCCGAAGTCGGTGCTCGGCCTCTCGGCCATCGCCGCCCTGCTCGTCGCCGTGCCCCTGGCCATCGGCCAGGCGTTCGTGCTCAACACCATGGGCAGCGCGCTGGCCGACCCCACGACTTCACCCGACGAGCTCACCAGCGTTTACGGCGTCGCCGCCCAATATGGCGGCTCGCTGATCTCGTACGCCGTCCAATTCGTCGTGGTCACCCTGCTGACCGGTGTGCTGACCCGCATACTCGGCCGGGCCGTCTTCGGCGGCAACCTCACGGCCGGCCAGGCATGGCAGCTCGTCAAGGGCCGGATCCCGGCGTTGTTCGGCGTCGTGGGGCTGATGGCCCTCATCATGTTGGTGCCGCTGGTGCTCTTCGTGCTGCTCTTCGTGCTGCTCATGATGGCGATCGAGGGGAACGCCTCCAGCGGCCAGGTCATCGGCTTGGCGCTCGGGCTGACCGTCCTGTTCGTCATCGCGTACTTCGCCTGCTACATCTTCATCAGGACCCGCTTCGCGTTCGCCTCGCCGATCGTGGTCCTGGAGGGCAAGGGCCCGATCGAGGCCATGCGCCGCTCGTGGCGCCTGGTCACCGGCGACTTCTGGCGGGTGTTGGGCATCCTGCTGCTCACCTCCCTGCTCGTCGGCCTCGTGGCGTTGGTCGTGTCGGTGCCCTTCACGCTCGCGGGCACGTTGTTCGGCATGCTCGGCACCGGCTCGGCGGCCAACGCCGTCGTGTCCGCCGTGCTGATCGCGGTCGGCGCCACGCTCAGCGCGATGTTCACCTATCCCTTCGAGGCAGGGGTGGCGGGCCTGCTCTACGCCGACCGGCGCATGCGCAGCGAGGCGTTCGACCTGGTGCTGCAGACGGCGGCCATCGAGCAGCAGCGGCAGGGTTGGGTGCATGGTTCGGCCGACGAGCTCTGGCATCCGTCCAACTCCGCCAGGCCGTGAGCCCGATCGACAGGGAGGAGGCCGCGCGCCGGGCCGCGGCGGAGCTCCTCAAGCCTGACTACGAAAAAGAATCCTTGGTCGACCTGCTCTACCGGCGCTTCACCCAGTTCCTGGGCGACCTGGTCGACGCGGCCACGGGCGGCGGGCCGGTGGGCGGGATCATCGCGGCCATGATGATCGTCCTCATCATCGTGGGCCTGATCGTGTTGATCTCCTGGCGGCTCCGCAAGACCGCGCGCAAGAACGCGCTCACCGGTGGCGGGCTCTTCGGGGATCGGGCGATGACCGCGGCCGAGCACCGGCAGGCCGCCGAACGGCTCGCCGGCGAAGGGCGCTGGGGCGAGGCCATCCAGGAACGCCTCCGGGCCATCGCCCGCGACCTGGAGGAACGGGCGCTGGTGGACGGCATGCCGGGACGCACGGCCGACGAGCTGGCCGCGGAGGCGGCGGCGGCGCTGCCGGGGTTCGCGACGCAGCTGGCGGCGGCGGCCCGCTCGTTCGACGACGTCACGTACGGCGGCGTGCCCGGGACCCGCGGGGCCTACGCGTCCATGGCTCTCCTCGACGACCACCTCCGCCAGGCCCGCCCCGCCCCGCTGACCGCCACGGCCGAGGCACGCGTTCCGGCCGGCGTCGGTGCTGCCGCCGGCACGGGCACTCCGCCCGGCGTCGGCGTTCCCCCCGGCCTGGCCCCGGGCCCCGGCCCCGCAGCGCCGATCGGGGGCCAGCCGGGACGCCCCACCGGTGGTCAGGACAGCGCGCCACCGGCGAGCCCGGCCGCAGGGCCGGTTGAAGGCCCGGATGGCGGTCCGCCCGTGGAGTCGCCAGAAGAGCCACCGGGTGGGCGGCTGAAGGACGCATCCGGCCGGACCGGCGAGTGGCCCTCCGGCGAGGCCGGGGAAGGGCGGGCGCCCGAGTCCGGTGGAGGGCGGTCGTGAGCGTGATCATGCATCCGACGTCGGCGCCCGGTGGCCCGCAGACCGGCGCCGCGCCCGGCGGGTCAGAGCCCACCTCCCCCACCGCCCGCTCCATCTGGACCGCCGGCCGCATGATCGTGCTGCTCGGCGCCCTTCTCGTCCTGGCAGCGGTGATAGGGGTCCTGATCACCCCGTCCCAGGGCCCGTCCCGCCGCCTCGACCCCGCGGACACCTCCGTGGCCGGTTCCAAGGCGCTGGCCGAGCTCCTGCGCTCCCGCGGCGTCCAGGTGGACAGGGTGGACTCCGTGCAGGCGGCGGCCGACATGACGGCAAGGGGCGGCAACCGCCTGCTCCTGATCACGGACACGACGTACTTCGACGAATCCGCCCTGTCCAGGATCCCGGGCGACCGCCTGATCGTCGGCGACGTCTTCGGGCTCCAGTCCCTCGCCCCCGGTGTCCGCACCCGCCCGGAAGCGGCCCGCACCCGCTCCCGCGAGCCCCAGTGCCAGCTGCCCGCGGCCAAGCTGGCGGGCAGCGCGTACATGGGCGGCGTGTTGTTCAACGCCCCGCCCGGCGGCACCGGCTGCTACCCGGCGTCCGGCGGCGGACACACGCTGGTCAGCTACCCGAACGCGGGCGGCGTCACGACGGTCGTCGGCGACGGCTCGTTCATGACGAACCTGCGGCTGGCCGAGGACGGCAACGCGGCGCTCGCCCTCAACCTGATCGGCACCGGCCGCCCCGTCACCTGGCTGATCCGCCCGGAGCGCCCACCGTCGATGGAGCTGCCCGGCGAGCTCGGCCAGTCGATGTACGACCTGATGCCCGACAACATCCGCTGGACCATCTACATGGTGATCATCGCCGTGGCCGTCACCGCGCTCTGGCGGGGCAGGCGCCTGGGCCCGGTGGTGGCCGAGCGGCTGCCGGTCATCGTACGGGCGGCCGAGACGGTCGAGGGCCGTGGCCGCCTCTACCGGGCCAGACGCGCCAGGCAACGCGCCGCCGACTCGCTGCGCGCGGGCACGATCGACCGCCTGACCCCCAGGCTGGGCCTCACCTCCGGCGCGGGCCCGCAGGAGGTCGTCGCGGCGCTCGCCACCCGTGCCCGGCAGGACTCCCACCAGGTCGGCGCGGCACTGTACGGACCACCCCCGGCTGACGACGCCGCCCTCGTCGCCCTGGCCGGATACTTGGACTTCATCGAAAGGCAGGTCAGTGAACTCTGAGGAGACTTTCCGCGTGACGACGTCGGCCGACGCCGCCAGGGACGCGCTCGCCGCGCTGCGGGCCGAGGTGTCCAAGGCCGTGGTGGGGCAGGACGCGGTGGTGACAGGGCTGGTCATCGCGTTGCTGTGCAAGGGGCACGTGCTGCTCGAAGGCGTGCCCGGCGTGGCCAAGACGTTGATGGTGCGTACGCTGTCGGCGGCGTTGTCCTTGGACTTCAAGCGGGTGCAGTTCACGCCCGACCTGATGCCGGGCGACGTGACCGGGTCGTTGATCTACGACGCGAAGACCGCGGAGTTCGAGTTCCGCGAGGGACCGGTGTTCACGAATCTGCTGCTGGCCGACGAGATCAACCGCACCCCGCCGAAGACGCAGGCGGCGCTGCTGGAGGCGATGGAGGAGCGGCAGGTCAGCGTGGAGGGCTCGGCCAGGCTCCTGCCCGACCCGTTCGTGGTGTGCGCGACCCAAAACCCGGTCGAGTACGAGGGCACGTACCAGCTTCCCGAGGCCCAGCTCGACCGGTTCCTGCTCAAGCTGACCGTGCCGCTGCCGCCGCGCGAGCAGGAGATCATGGTGCTGGAGCGGCACGCCGGCGGTTTCGATCCCCGTGACCTGTCGGGCGTCAAGGCGGTCGCGTCGGCCGAGGACCTGGCGGCGGGGCGTGAGGCTGCCGCGAAGGTGCACGTGGCGCCCGCGGTGCTCGGTTACATCGTGGACGTGGCCCGCGCCACCAGGAACTCCCCGTCGCTGCAGCTGGGCGTCTCCCCCCGTGGGGCGACGGCGCTGCTGGCCGCCGCGCGGGCTTGGGCGTGGTTGTCCGGCCGCCCGTACGTCACGCCCGACGACGTGAAGGCGCTGGCCAGGCCCGCGCTGCGGCACCGCGTGCAGCTCAGGCCGGAGGCCGAGCTGGAGGGCGCGACCGCGGACGGCCTGCTCGACGGCATCCTGGCCTCGGTCCCGGTCCCGCGCTGATGTCGGCCTCGACGGAAACCGGCATGGTGGTGAGCCGATGGCTCTGACGGGACGTGCCGGACTGGTCGCGGCGCTCGGGATCGTCGTGGTGTTGCTCGCGCCCCAGCCCGGTCCCGCGCTCGCGGGCGTGTGCCTGCTGCTGGCCGCCGCGATCGTCGTGGACCTGGTGTTCGCGGGGGCCGTGCGGCCGTTGCGGTTCCACCGCTCCGGCGACACGCTCGTACGCCTGGGCCAGCGGGCCACGGTCGAGCTGATCGTGGAGAACCCGGGCAGCAGGCGGGTACGCGGCGTGCTGAGGGACGCCTGGCCGCCTTCCGCGAACGCCACCCCGCGGGTCGCCACATTGGACGTGCCCAAGGGCGAGCGCCGCAAAATCGTCGTGACACTCGACCCGACCAGGCGCGGCGACCGGTCGTCGGTGGCGGTCACGGTACGCTCGCTCGGCCCACTCGGCCTGGCCGCCCGCCAGGGCAGTCATCGGTCGCCGTGGACGGTGCGGGTGCTGCCGCCGTTCCTGTCGCGCAAGCATCTGCCGTCGCGGCTGGCCAGGCTGCGCGAGCTGGAAGGCCAGCACCCGGCCTTGGTGCGCGGGCAGGGCACCGAGTTCGACTCGCTGCGCGAGTACGTGGTCGGTGACGACGTACGCTCCATCGACTGGCGGGCCACCGCGCGCCGCCACGACGTCGTCGTACGCACCTGGCGCCCGGAACGCGACCGCCGCGTGCTGATCGTGCTCGACACCGGCCGTACCTCTGCGGGCCGGGTGGGCGACGCGCCGATCCCCATGGCCGGTGCGGCGGCGGGCGGCGGCGGGCTGCTGGTCAGGCCGGATCCGCGGCCCGCCGGCGCTCGGCCAGGCTGGCCGCGGCTGGACTGGTCGATGGATGCCGCGCTGCTGCTGGCCGCGCTCGCCGCCCGGGCCGGCGACCAGGTGGACTTCCTGGCCTACGACCGGGCCGTACGCGCCTGGGTGGCCGGGGCGTCCCGGACCGAGCTGCTGTCGTCGCTGGTCAACGTGATGGCGCCGATCGAGGCCGAGCTGATCGAGGCCGACTCCCAGGGCATGGTGGCGGCCATTCTGTCGCGGGCCAAGCGGCGCTGCCTGGTGGTGCTGCTGACGGACCTGAACTCGGCGGCCCTGGACGAGGGGCTGATGCCGGTGCTGCCGCAGTTGTCGTCGCGCCATCTGGTGCTGGTGGCCGGCGTGTCCGATCCGCGTGTGGCGGCGATGGCGGCGCGCCGGGGATCGGCCGAGGACGTGTACGACGCGGCGGCGGCCGAGCACGCCCAGCTCGAACGCCGGCGCATCACGGCCCGGCTGCGGCGGCACGGGGTGGAGGTCGTGGACGCGCCGCCGGAGGACATCGCGCCCGCCCTCGCGGACGCGTACCTGGCGCTGAAGGCCGCGGGACGGCTGTAGGCCCTACTCCGGCCCCGTGAATCACGGGAACTCCCACCGCACTCGGCGACCGCCCCTTTGGGAACTCATCGCGACGGGCCTGAGGGCCGGACCGCACGGGCAGGCGGGGACGGTCACGGTGGGAGGCGTCAGGCGGTGGGGGCGACGTCGGGGGCGCGTTCGAGGTCGCCGGTCTCGTTCCCCTGCAGGGCTCGGCGGCCGAAGACGATCACGTACGCCAGGAAGACCGCCTCGGCGAGCACCCCGATGCCGACCCGCGCCCACGTAGGCAGCCCCGACGGGGTCACGAACGCCTCGATCAGCCCCGACACGAACAGCACCACGACCAGCCCGAGCGCCACGCTCATCACCGCCCGGCCCTGTTCGGCCAGCGCGTCGACCCGCCGGCGCGGCCCCGGGTCGATCACCGTCCAGCCCAGGCGCATGCCCACGGCCGCCGCCAGGAAGACGGCGGTCAGCTCCAGCAGCCCATGCGGCATGATCAGCCCGAAGAAGATGTCCAGCTTGTCCCTGGAAGCCATGAGGCCGCCGGCGACGCCGACGTTCTCGGCGTTCGCATAGAGCGCGTACGGGATCGGCAACCCCAGCAGCACGGAGTAGATGATCATCAATGCGGAGACCCACGCGTTGTTGACCCACACGGCGCTGGCGAAGGACGCGGCCGGGTTCTCCGAGTAGTAGTCGGCGAAGTCGTGCTCGACGAGCTGAGTGATCTCGTCCTCGGTGTAGATCGACGCCTGGACGTCGGGATTGCCCGCCACCCACGCGCCCAACACCCAGGAGACCGCCACGAACGCCAGCGCGCTCGCCAGCCACCACCACCGCGCCCGGTAGGCCACCACGGGGAACGACACCGTGAAGAACCTCACCAGCTCCCGCCACGCGGGCGTGTGCGCGCCCGTCACCGCCGACCTCGCCCGGGCCACCAGCGCCGACAGCCGGCCGGTCAGCATCGGGTCGCCGGCGGACGAGCGGACGATGGACAGGTGCGTCGCCACCCGCTGGTAGAGGTCGACCAACTCGTCCACCTCGGCGCCGCTCAGCGACGAACGGTTCTTGACCAGGTGGTCGAGCCTGTCCCAGGCCTGGCGGTGTGCTGCGATGAACGCGTCGATGTCCACCTGAACATTCTGGCCGCTCGATCACCCATACATAGCCGTTAGGCTCCACATATGTCAGAGGTTGTGACCGGCGACGCCGTCGTCGTGGAGGTGCGGGTCGCGCAGATGCCCTCCCGCGCGGTGGCGATCATCATCGACCTGGCCGTACAGGTGACCGTGCTGGTGGGCGCGTACGCGCTCTTAGGAGCGTTCGCCGTCATCTCCGACTCGGCCATGCTCACCGCCGTCATGATCACGCTGATGGTGCTGGTGATGGTGGGTTATCCCGTGCTGTTCGAGTCGCTCAGCAGGGGGCGCAGCCTCGGCAAGCTGGCGCTCGGACTGCGCGTGGTCAGTGACGACGGCAGCCCTGAGCGGTTCAGGCAGGCGTTGTTCCGCGGGCTGGCCGGGGTGGTGGAGTTCTGGCTGCTGTACGGCGCGCCTGCGCTGATCTCCTCGCTGGTGTCGCAGCGGGGCAAGCGGCTCGGCGACATCTTCGCGGGCACGATCGTGATCTCTGAGCGGGCACCGCGCGACAGGGCGCAGATGATCGTGATGCCGCCGCAGCTGGCGGGCTGGGCGGCAAGGCTGGAGTTGTCCCAGCTGCCTGACGAGGTGGTCCAGGCCGCCCGGCAGTACCTGTCACGATGGCACGACCTGTCGCCGCAGGTGCAGCATGAGATGGGGGTACGGATCGCGACCCAGATGGCGGCGTTCGTCTCGCCCGCGGCGCCGCCGGGAGTGCCGCCGCACGCCTACCTGAGTGCTGTCCTGGCCGAGCGTCGCCGGCGAGAGGAGACGCGCCTCGCGCGACGCGCCGGCGCCACCGCCAACGGCTTGCCACAGCCGGGCCCGTACCAGACGCCTCGACCGGGCCCGTACCAGGGAACCCAACCGGCCGCGTACCCGCAGCCCAGCCCCTATGGACAGCCCGGCCCGTACGAACAGCCTGGGCCCTATGGACAGCCCGGCCCGTACGAACAGCCTGGGCCTTATGCGCGGCCCAGGCCGCCGGCGCCCGCACCGGAGCCGCCGAAGACGACTCCGGGCGGGTTCACACCACCGCAATAAACGTTGGTCACCAACAGCAAACGTCGGTCACCAACAGCAACCATGGCGACGAAGTCCCCACGAATCGCGACCAGCGACGTGACCAGCGACGATCAGTGCCATCCGCCCCGGTACGACTCCTGGGTCTGCACGTTCAACCGGTCGGTACGAACGTACTTGGCGCTGTCCGTCAGCGGATCGTTGATCTTGACGATGTCGAAGCCGTTGTGGAAGTCGGCCCCGTAGATGTAGCCGTTGTAGTAGTAGGCCGACCAGATGCCGCCTCCACCGCCGGCCGCACGGGGACCGCGCTCGAAGTAGCCGATCTCCTTCGGGTTGGCGGCGTCGGTGAAGTCCCAGATCGACACCCCGCCCATGTACCAGGCTTGGACCATGATGTCGCGGCCCTTGACCGGGATCAGCGAGCCGTTGTGGGCCACGCAGTTCTCCGAGTCCGCCTGGTAGCGCGGGATCTTGAAGTAGCTCTTGAAGACGAGCTGCCCGTTCACGATCTCGTAGATCGCGTCCGCGCCCCTGTTCGGGCCCGTCGCCTCGTTGCAGGTGGCCCCGCCGCCGCCGCCGAGCTCGTCGGTGAAGACGACCTTCCTGGCGTCGTTGCTGAAGGTGGCCGAGTGCCAGAAGGCGAAGTTCGGGTCCGTGGTCCTGGCGGTGATCTTCGGGTTGAGCCGGTCGGAGATGTCGAACAGCACGCCGTCGCCCATGCACGCGCCTGCCGCGATGTCCTTCTCGGCGTAGACGGTGATGTCGTGGCAGCCGCTGGTCGGCAGCAGCAGGCCGGGCTGGGTCTCGTTGCCGCCGTCAGGGAAGACGACCGGGGTGGCCGCGACGGCCGCCGCGGTCGGGTCGTTCAGCGGCACCTTGATGATCGAGATCTTGTCATGCGGCGGCATGCAGTCGGGGAAGTTCGCGGCCGGCAGGTACGACGACACGTAGACGTAGACGTTCCTGTGTCTGTCGCGCCCCTTGCCCGGCACCAGCGTCAGGGTGTGGGAGCCGCAGTTGGTCTCGACCGACTTGATGTACTTCGGGCTGGCCTTGTCGGAGATGTCGAAGATCCGAACGCCTTCCCAGGCCTCCTTGTGGTCGGCCGTCAGACCGGTGCTCTGGCACGAGTCGTTGCTACGCGAGCTGTCGACGGCGCCGAACAGCAGGTTGCCGTACACGCTGACGTCCATCTGGGCGCCCGGGCAGACCATCGAGCTGACGACCGTGGCCTTCTTGGGGTTCCTGATGTCGTAGATCGAGAAGCCGCCGTAGTTGCCGACGTAGGCGTAGCCGTCCTGGAAGGCGACGTCGGTGTTGATCGTGTTGGCGATGGCGGCGGGCTTGGGGATGTTGAGCACGTGGGTCACGTTGGGACTGGTGACCACCGTGTCGGGGGGTGGGATGTCGGCGGCCAGCGCGGGCATTCCGGTCAGCGCTAACGCGAAAGCCGCCGCGGCCGCTACGAGGGTACGTCGCGGAGTGGACACTCGGGAGCCTCCTTGATCACTTATGTCCCGATGGAGCAACGCTGACGAGGACCCCGGTCGGGGCCCTCGTCAGCCGATGAGAACGGTCAGTGGCCGTGTTCGGGATACGAAGCCTGTGTCTGCGCGTTCAGCGAACGCATCTTGACCGAATTCGCCTGGTTGGTCCGCGGATCGTCGATCTTCAGCACGTCCAGGCCCAGGTTGAAGTCGGAGCCGTAGATGTAGCCGTTGTAGTAGTACGCCGACCAGAAGCCGCCGCTGAGAGCCGGCGCGGTGTTGTCCGGTCCGCGCTCGAAGTAGGCGATCTCCTGCGGATGCGCGGAGTCGGTGAAGTCGACCACCGAGATGCCGCCCTGGTACCACGCCTGCACCATGACGTCGCGGCCCTTGACCGGGATCAGCGAGCCGTTATGGGCCACGCAGTTCTCCGTGTCGGCCTGGTGCCGTGCGATCTTGAAGTAGCTCCTGAACTGGAGCTGCCCGTTCACGATGTCGTAGTACGCGTTGGCGCCCTTGTTCGGCCCGATGGCCTCGTTACAGGTGGCCCTGGTGCCGCCGCCGAGCTCATCGGTGAAGATCACCTTCGTGCCGGTGTTGTTGAAGGTCGCCGAGTGCCAGAACGCGAAGTTCGCCTCGTCGCGCACGGTCGCGGTGACCCGGGGCTGCTCGGGGTTGCGGATGTCGAGCAGGATGCCGTCACCCATGCAGGCGCCTGCGGCGATGCCCTTCTCCGGGTAAGCCGTGATGTCGTGGCAGCCGGTCGTGGCCGACTTCCCGTTGGGGTAGGGCAGCGGGACGCCGCCGTAGCCGCCCTGCGGGAACAGGTTCGGCGTGGCGATCACGGTCGCGGCCGTCGGGTTGTTCAGCGGCACCTTGATGATCGAGATCAGGTCGTGCGGCGTCTTGCAGTCCGGGTACGTGTCGTTCGGGTTGTAGGACGAGACGTAGATGTAGACGTTCTGGCGCGAGCGGTCGGGCACCAGCGTGTGCGTGTGCGAGCCGCAGTTCGTCTCGACCGACTTGATGTACTTCGGGTTGGCCTTGTCGGAGACGTCGAAGATCCGTACGCCCTCCCACGACTCCTTGATCGTCGCACTCTGGGACGCGCTGTTGCACGAGTCGTTGTTGCGCGAGGAGTCGACGGAGCCGAACACCAGGTTGCCGTAGACGGACATGTCCATCTGGCCGCCCGGGCAGACCACGGAGCTGACGAGCGAGGTCTGCTTCGGGTGCTTGATGTCGTAGATGGAGAAGCCGTAGTAGTTGCCGACGTAGGCATAGTCGCCCTGGAAAGCCATGTCCGTGTGGATGTCGGCCAGCGCTTCGGGCTTGGGCACGTTGGTGACGTGCTGGATGTTGGGGCTCATGACGATTTGGCCGGGAGCAGGGATGTCAGCGGCCTGGACGGGCAGAGTGCTGCCCGCCAGCGCCACGGCCGCCGCCACGAGGATGAGGGCCCTGCGCGGGGTTAACACTGGTCAACCTCCAATAAAGGGGGCATAAATCTACGTAATCTTCGCGTCTCCGGCTCCAGCGGGCCAGTGTCCAACCTGTCAATTTTTGTTCCGGTTCGCCCTCTTTCAATCCAGTCGTTTTTCACCTAGAGTGCGCATTCTCCACCAAGTCAGTCAGGGAGGGCTGAGTGCGCGCCGCGCTCGGGTTCATTGCAAGCACGGTCATCGCAGGCACGGTCATCGCTCTCTCCGGCTGCACCTCCAGTACGCCGCCGCAAGCCCCGCGGGCCGACTCGACCGCGCCGGTGATCGCCCCCGGCCGCCCCGGCGAGCAGGCCAAGACGCTCTCCCCTGGCGAGGCCGCCACCGCCGTGCCCGCGCCCACCGCGAACGCCGCCGACGTCACATACGTGCAGGACATGATCGTCCATCACCGGCAGGCCCTCGACATGGCGTTGCTCGCGCCCAACCGGGCGGACTCGGCCAAGCTCAAGAGCCTGGCCGACCGGATCAAGGCGGCTCAGGGGCCGGAGATCCAGTTCATGACGAGCTGGCTACGCGACCTGGACCAGAAGGTGCCCGATCATCACGCCGCGCACGACGGCATGCCGGGAATGGCCACGCCCGAGCAACTAGAGGCACTGAAGGCGGCCACGGGCAAGGACTTCGACCGGATGTTCCTAGAGCTCATGATCAACCACCACCTCGGCGCGATCAAGATGTCCGAGCAGGTGCTGACCAGCGGCTCCCACATCAGGATCGAGGAACTGGCCAGCGACGTCAGCGTCACCCAGGCGGCCGAGATCCGCCGCATGCAGGAAATGCAGACGGCCCGCTAGACCCCGCCCCGCGACGGATGCCGGCGGCCCTTCAGATCCCGCCCCGCCACTGCTGCCGGCGGCCCTTCAGGACCCCACCCGCCACGAATGCAGATAATCCTCCTGCTCTGGGGTGAGCGTGTCGATGCCGATGCCGGTGGCGGCCAGCTTGAGTCTGGCGACCTCGTGGTCGATCTCGCCTGGCACGTCGTACACTCCTGGCTCCAGCTCCGCCCGCGCGCCCACCAGCCACGCCACGGCGAGGGCCTGCGCGGAGAACGACATGTCCATGACGGCCGCCGGATGCCCCTCGGCGGCGGCGAGGTTGACCAGCCGCCCCTCGGCCAGCAGCAGCAGCCGCCGCCCGTCGGGCATCACGTACTCGTCGGTGTTGGGCCGCACACCCCGGTGCACCTCATGGGCGAGTTCGTCCAGCGCCCGCACGTCGATCTCCACATCGAAGTGCCCCGCGTTGGCCAGGATCGCCCCGTCTTTCATGACCGACAGGTGCTCGCCCCTGATCACGTCCCGGTTGCCGGTCACGGTGACGAACAGATCGCCGACCATGGCGGCCTGCGCCATCGGCCGCACCTCGTAACCCTGCAGGGTGGCGTCGAGCGCCTTGACCGCATCGATCTCGGTCACGATCACCCGCGCCCCGAACCCCTTGGCCCGCTCTGCCACCCCGC
The DNA here is from genome assembly GCF_052245935.1 of Nonomuraea sp. 3N208. Classification (NCBI taxonomy): domain Bacteria; kingdom Bacillati; phylum Actinomycetota; class Actinomycetes; order Streptosporangiales; family Streptosporangiaceae; genus Nonomuraea; species Nonomuraea sp. 3N208. The sequence continues at coordinate 244,859 of NZ_JBQQBR010000003.1, forward strand.
GCCCGCAGTACCCGAACCCGGCCACGACCACGGTCCGCCCTGCGAGCAGGGTGTTGGTCGCCCGCATGATGCCGTCCAACGTCGACTGCCCGGTGCCATACCGGTTGTCGAACATGCGCTTGGTCCGCGTGTCGTTCACCGCCACGACGGGAAACCGCAACGCCCCCTCAGCCGCCATCTGCCGCAACCGGATGATCCCGGTCGTGGTCTCCTCACACCCGCCACTCACCCGCTCGAGCAGATCAGTCCGCTCGGTATGCAGAATATTGACAAGATCACACCCATCATCCAGCACAAGATCCGGCCCAAGATCAAGCGCCTGATGAATATGCCGGTAATAGGTGGCCCGATCCACCCCGGCCCGCGCATGCACACCGATGCCGTATGTCCGCAAGGCCTCGGCGACGTCGTCCTGCGTGGAGAGAGGATTGGAGGCGGCCAACGCAATCTCCGCACCGCCTGCCTTCAAGGCCCCCATGAGCACGGCCGTCTCAGCGGTGACGTGCAGGCACGCGGCGATCCTCAGCCCGTCGAGCGGCCGTGAAAGCGCGAACCGCTCACCGATCGCGGTCAACACCGGCATCGAACGAGCGGCCCACAAGATCTGCCGCTCACCGCTTTCACTGACGTCCATGGGTGCCTGCTAACCGAAGAAGACGGCCAAGAATACGCTCGTCACGGCGAGCACCCCGTGAGCCTTCACGACCGGCCATGACAGACGGAGAGCAACGTCGGCGCGTGCGGGCAACTTGGCTTGCCGTAAAAGATGGAGATCCTATCGCCTTCACGACCGGCCATGACAGACGGCAAGGGGTTACGGCGCGTGCGCGCAACATGGCTTGCCGTAAAAGATAGAGATCTTATCGCCTTCACGACCGGCCATGACAGACGGAGAGCAACGTCGGCGCGTGCGCGCAACTTGGCTTGCCGTAAAAGATGGTGGTTGTGGAGCTCCAAAGGAGCTCCGGGAGGAGAGAACCCCTCCCGGAGCTACTGAAGCTTCTCCGAGAGAAGATTCAGTACCGGTAGTGGTCGGACTTGTAGGGGCCCTCGACGTGGACGCCGATGTACGAGGCCTGCTCCTTCGTGAGCTCGGTCAGCTTGACGCCGAGAGCATCGAGGTGCAGACGGGCGACCTTCTCATCCAGGTGCTTGGGCAGCGTGTAGACCCCGATCGGGTATTCGGAGGTCTTCGTGAACAGCTCGATCTGCGCGATCACCTGGTTGGTGAACGAGTTGGACATGACGAAGCTCGGGTGCCCGGTCGCGCAGCCCAGGTTCATGAGCCGCCCCTCGGCGAGCACGATGATCGAGTGCCCGTCAGCGAAGACCCACTCGTCGACCTGGGGCTTGATGTTGTTCTTGACGATGCCGGGCAGCTTGGCGAGACCCGCCATGTCGATCTCGTTGTCGAAGTGGCCGATGTTGGACACGATCGCCTGGTGCTTCATCTTCGCCATGTGCTCGGCGGTGATGATGTTGAAGTTGCCGGTGGCGGTGACGAAGATGTCGGCGATGCCGACGACCTCGTCCAGCGTCGTCACCTGGAAGCCGTCCATGGCCGCCTGGAGCGCGCAGATCGGGTCGATCTCGGTGACGATGACGCGGGCGCCCTGGCCGCGCAGCGCGTCGGCGCAGCCCTTGCCGACGTCGCCGTAGCCGCAGACCACGGCCACCTTGCCGCCGATGAGCACGTCGGTCGCCCGGTTCAGCCCATCGATGACCGAGTGGCGGCAGCCGTACTTGTTGTCGAACTTCGACTTGGTGACCGAGTCGTTGACGTTGATCGCCGGGAACAGCAGCTGGCCGTTCTTGTGCATCTCGTAGAGCCGGTGCACGCCGGTCGTGGTCTCCTCGGTGACGCCCTTGATGCTCTCGGCGATCCGGGTCCACGTCTTGTCCGTGCCGACCGTGCGCGTGAGCAGGTCGATGATGACGTGCCACTCCTCCGGGTCGTCGGCGGTGGCGGGCGGCACGGCGCCGGCCTTCTCGTATTCGGCGCCCTTGTGCACGAGGAGCGTGGCGTCGCCGCCGTCGTCCAGGATCATGTTGGGGGCGTCGCCGTTCGGCCAGGCGAGCGCCTGCTCGGTGCACCACCAGTATTCCTCCAGCGTCTCGCCCTTCCAGGCGAACACCGGCACACCCTGCGGGTCATCCACGGTGCCGTTGGGTCCGACGACCACCGCGGCGGCGGCGTGGTCCTGCGTGGAGAAGATGTTGCAGCTGACCCAGCGGACCTCGGCGCCCAGCGCCACCAGCGTCTCGATGAGGACGGCCGTCTGGATCGTCATGTGCAGGGAGCCCATGATCTTCGCACCGCGAAGAGGCTGGGAGGCCGCGTATTCCTTGCGGACCGACATGAGGCCGGGCATCTCGTGCTCGGCGAGCCGGATCTCCTTGCGGCCGAACTCGGCAAGTGAAAGGTCGGCGACCTTGAAGTCCATCGGGTGTCCCCTCGCGCTGAAAGCTGATTTTCGTGATTCTCGGGGACGAGTCTAGGCCCCGCATGGCGGCGATCGCATGCTCAGCACGGTGAAACTGACGTAAGAATGTAAGGATGCGCATCACGGAAGCGGCAAAGCGGCTCGGCATGTCCCCACGAATGCTTCGATACCGGGAAGCTCTCGGGCTGCTGCCACCCGTGCGGGAGCAAGGGGCGCATCGGCGGTTCGGCCCCGAGGAGCTGGCCGCCGTGGCTCAGGGGGTGGAGCTGGAGAAGCGGTTTGACGTGTCGCCGGCCGAGCTGGCGTTCGCGCTGCGAGTGCTGAGCGAGCCGGCGGTGGCGGCCGCCGTACGCGACCTGGGGGTCCGGATCGGGCGCATCCAGGTGCCCCGCAGGGCCCTCGACTTCGAAAAGGAGAAGGCCCTGCGGCTCCTCAGGCGGTGAACGCTTACGAGGTCGCGGCGGCCGCTTATGAGGGCTCGGCGGCCGTGGTGCGCTGGCGGTCCAGGTCCGGCTCCAGATAGATGACCCGGGCGATCGGCACCGCCTCGCGGATGCGGCGCTCGGCCTCGTCGATGCCGCGCGCTACGTCCGAGGCCGTCTCGTCGTGGGACACAGCGATCTTGGCGCCCACGAGGAGTTCCTCCGGCCCGAGGTGCAGCGTCCGCATGTGGATGATCCTGTCCACGTCGGGCGTGCTCTCCAGCGCGTGGCGGATCTGGTCCTCCACCTCCGGCGAGGCGCCCTCGCCGACCAGCAGCGACTTGGTCTCGATGGCCAGCACGATCGCGATGATCGCGAGCAGCACGCCGATCATCAGGGTGCCGATGGCGTCCCAGACGGGGTTACCCGTGACGACGGCCATCGTCACGCCGAACAACGCGAAGACCAGGCCGAACAGCGCGCCAAGGTCCTCCAGCAGGATGACCGGCAGCTCGGGCGACTTGGACCGGCGGATGAACGCCCACCACGACTGGTTGCCGCGCACGGCGTTCGACTCCTTGATCGCCGTGCGGAACGAGAGCGTTTCCGCGCCGATCGCGAAGATCAGCACGCCGAACGCCCAGGCCGGCGACGTCAGGGGATGCGGATGAGTGAGCTTCTCATAGCCCTCGTAGAGCGAGAACGCCGCGCCGATCGTGAACAGCACGACGGCCACCACGAAGGCGTAGAAGTAGCGCTCGCGCCCGTAGCCGAACGGGTGCTCCCTGGTGCTGGCCCGCTGCGCCCGCTTGCCGCCGATCAGCAGCAGCACCTGGTTGCCCGAGTCGGCCACAGAGTGAATGCCCTCCGCCAGCATCGACGAGGAACCGGTGAAGGCCGCAGCCACGAATTTCCCCACGGCGATGGCCAAGTTGGCGGCCAATGCCGCCACGATCGCTTTAGTTCCGCCGCTCGCGCTCACGGGTCTTCTCCACTCATAAAGATCACGTATTAAGGCCTGGAAAGGGATCCTATTGCGAAATTCTGGCCTTCAGCTCAGTGATCGCTGACACAGGGGTCGGATCCACGTCATATCCCAGCGCCAGGTACGTGCTGGCGTAGTCGCCGAGGGCGATCAGCGAGGCGATCCGCTCCAGCGGATGCACGCCCTCGGCCGTGACCTCGGTGACTCTGACGTCGCGTTCACGCGCCGCCCGCAGCGCCGCCTCGCGCCGCCGCATCACCTGGGGGTGCTCCTCGACGTCACGCATGACGACGAGCCGGACCGTACGGCCGGTCGTGTCGGCGAAGATGTCGTACTCGGCCAGCGGCCCGTCGAGAGAGGCCACCTGGTTGTGTCCGACCTCGGGCAGCTCTCCGTAAACAGCGGGATATTTCGCGTTTGTGTTGAGCTGGCAGGCCAGCCGGTACGCCGCCACGGCCGCCACCGGCGACGACCCCCAGATCATCGGCACGCTCTCGGCCAGGTCCATGGCGAGCGACTTGCCGGGATTGATGAACGAGTCGCTGGACGGCCGGCACCGGTGCGCCATGTCCTCCAGCGCCTTGGCCACCCGCTCGAACAGGTCAGCGTCGGCCGGCACGAGGCGCATGGCGGCGGCGGCCACGATCAGGGGGATGGCCAGGAGCCAGAGGTTCGCCCTCGACTGCCCGCTGACCGGGACCGCCACGTAGATTGCCGACGCCTGGGTGGCGATGGCCTGCAACTGGGAGCCCGTCGGTCCGACGCCGAGCAGCGTGCAGCCGCGCCGCACGGCCTGGGTGGCGACGGCCAGCGTCTCCTCGGTATCGCCCGAGCCGGAGACGGCGATGACCAGGTCCGTGGCGCCGACCCAGCCGGGGAGCTGGTAGGAGCGCAGGGTCACGATCGGGAGCGGCGCGCCGCTGCCGACCACCGCCGCCAGGATGTCGCCGGCGATGCCGGAACCGCCCATGCCCGCGACCACGATGGCACGCGGCCGCCCGTGGGCGCCCAGGCGATCGACTTGGGCCTCGACGGCCGTGCGGTAGCCGGTGCGTACGTGAGCCGCGGACGCGGCGACCGCGGGCAACATCCCGCCAGGGTCGCCTTCGCTGAGGTGAGCCTGGTCGTCGAGCCGCCCCGGCTCCCAGGTCACGGCTTCCTGGCCTCGTCGACGAGCAGGACGGGGATGTCATCCCGGACCGGATAGATCAGGCCGCAGCCCGTGCAGGCCAGCTCCTCGGCCTCGCTGTCGGCACGCAGAGGCGCCTTGCACGCCGGACATGCCAGGATCTCCAGCAGCCAGTCGTCGATCTTCACACTGATACCCTTCCCACGATGGCGAGGACCTCATCCTTGATCGCCGTCATCTTGCTCTCGTCGGCCGCCTCGGCGTTTAGCCTGAGCAGCGGCTCGGTGTTGGACGCCCGCAGGTTGAACCACCATCCCGGCCCGGACACGGTCAGCCCGTCGAGCTCGTCGAACTCGCCCCGTCCCGCGAACGCCTCCCGTACCAGCCGCAGCGCCTCGCCCTGGTCGGAGACGGCGCTGTTGATCTCCCCGGAGGCGTGGTAACGCGAGTAGACCTCCACGACCTCCGACAGCGGCCGGTCCTGCCCGCCCAGCGCGGCGAGCACGTGCATGGCCGCCAGCATGCCGGAGTCGGCGAACCAGAAGTCGCGGAAGTAGTAGTGAGCCGAGTGCTCACCGCCGAAGACCGCGCCCGTGTGGGCCATCTCGGCCTTGATGAACGAGTGCCCGACCCGGGTCCGCACCGGGACGCCCCCGTGCTCGCGAACGACTTCAGGCACCCCGAGCGACGTGATCAGATTGTGGATGATCGTCGCCCCCGGGTATTTGGCCAGCTCGCGCGCGGCGACCAGCGCCGTGACGGCGGACGGCGAGACCGACTCCCCTCGCTCGTCGATCACCCAGCACCGATCGGCGTCCCCGTCGAATGCCAGACCGATGTCCGCCCCGCTCTCCACCACGGCCCGCTGCAGATCCACCAGGTTCTGCGGCTCCAGCGGATTGGCCTCGTGGTTGGGGAAGTTGCCGTCCAGCTCGAAGTAGAGAGGCACCAAGTCGATCGGCAGGCCCTCGAACACGGGCGGCACGGTGTGTCCCCCCATGCCGTTGCCCGCGTCCACCACGACCTTCAACGGCCGGATGACGGCGAGGTCGACGAGCGTGCGCAGGTGGTGCGCGTAACCGCTCAGCAGGTCCTTCTCGATCAGCGATCCGGTGGGCGTGGCGGTCACCCCGACCAGCTCGGCCGCCCGGTCGCGGATCTCGGTGAGGCCCGTGTCGCCCCCGATCGGCACCGCGCCGGACCTGCACATCTTCATGCCGTTGTAGCGGGCGGGGTTGTGGCTGGCGGTGAACATCACGCCGGGCAGCCCGAGGCTGCCGCTGGCGTAGTAAAGCAGATCGGTCGAACCCAGCCCCGCGTCCACGACATCCGCGCGACGCGAACGGGCTCCCCGGATAAAGGCATCGGCAAGCGGCCGGGACGACTCCCGCATATCATGCGCGACCACGACCGACTCGGCCCCTGTCATCTCGACGAAGGCCGCACCCACGGCCTCGGCGGTCGGCTCGTCGAGCTCGTCGGGCACCACCCCGCGAACGTCGTACGCTTTGAAGATCTTGGCGAGGTCGCCCACTCTTCAGCTCCGCCCTTAGGTCGTTTCCTCCTTGTAAGGGGAGCCTACCGGTCGCGGTGCTGCTGGGCCGACCTCAGAACGCGCAGATGCCCACGGCGGCCGACCTCGACGCCCTGCCCGACCGGCTCACCGCCGCCGGACGACGTGGGCCGGGCGGCCTCCCTCACCGCGTTGGCCAGCGCCTCGAGATCGTCGGAGCTGGGGGAGGCACCGTCCGTCGGCAGCCGCACCACCTCCCAGCCACGGGGGGCGGTCAGTCGCTCAGCGTGTTCGGCGCACAGGTCGTAACAGTGTGGCTCCGCGTACGTCGCCAGGGGGCCGAGAACAGCGGTCGAGTCGGCGTATACGTACGTGAGCGTGAAGACGGCAGGCTGGCTGCAGGCGGTGCGGGAACAGCGGCGGACGGGGCTCACGGAGGGACCGTATCTGGTAAGAGTGCGAGGCGCCACTACCTGAGCGCTCTTAACGAGCGTGTCGCCACAATTCGGACACCTGTCGCAGCCTTTCCACCTACATGCCCCGATGGAACCACCGCCCACAACCTGGCCATATCCCCAAAGCACCCAAACCTGTCCCCCACGAAAGGATCACTTATCGGTCACCCTGACACCAACAGACCGACCCGCCCGGCTGCCGGACGCGACGATCAGGCGACAACAACCCTCGGACCCGGCTGGCGACCGCCCGCGGAACCAGCGCAACGATCAGATGACGATCACTCACCGAACTGGCGCCGCCACTCTCGGAACTCAGGAGACATCCCCTTAGACTTGCCCCTGTGACTCCGAAGCGCGGTCCCAGACGGCGCGATCGCCACGGTCGCGGCCTCCGCGGCCCGCTCGCCCCCTCCCACGTCCCCATGGCCAAGTCCCGCAGCGAACGCTTCGACGACCTCGTCCTCGACGCGGTCGACCGCCTCCGCCCGCGCTGGGAGCGGCAACTGTCGGCCGTGGAGTTCGCGGTGGAGGAGGTGCCGCCGCTGAGCGAGCTGGACGACGGGCCGCGCCTGAGCTCGGACCCGATCCCGTTCGGCCGCGCCGACGCGGCCACCGGCCAGAACCCGGCATCGGTGGTGGTCTACAGGCGGCCTTTGGAGGCCCGGGCGAGGGACCGCGACACGCTGGGCGCCATGGTCCACGACACGGTGGTGGAACAGGTGGCCATCCTGCTCGGCCTCTCCCCCGAAACCGTCGACCCGGGGTACGACGACCGCCCCTGACCGGGGATCGCCAGAGCCGGCGTCAGCCCGAAGAGCAGCGACCGATCGACGAGGCCTGCGGTCTCAGAGCATCAAGCACATCGTCAACCGTCTCAGGCGGGCTAACACGTGAGTCCGCGATCTGCTGTATGCATGCCCAAACGACCCGTCCGTCGAGCACATGCCGGTCATCCGGGTCAGGCGGCTTCAGTCCCTCGATCAGCGGCTCGTACCCCTCGACGAGGCAGTCGCGAACAGCGGCGTTCATGAGAAGGCGGAGCCGGCGCAATAAACGCAACAGACGTAGCGTAGATCGCTTCACAAGACCATCTGGCCGAGGGCCTTCATAGCGATCACCGAGGGCCGGGGAGCGTGTGAACCGCGCACCCCGTCGTAGCGAGGCAAGCGTTTACGGACAGGAGTGCGCGCACGGCGATGAGTTCTGCCGGCTCGACAAGTCCAACCCTGCGAGCCGAACGACAGGAGGCCCAACATGGGCGAGCGAGTCAGCACCGCGATCATCGGCATCAGGACTGTAGCCATCCCCGTCACCGAGCAGGACCGCGCCGTCGAGTTCTACGTGAGCACCCTGGGCCTGGAAAAGCGCCTGGACGCCCCGATCGAGCAGCTCGGCGGACGGTGGATCGAGGTGGAACCTCCGGGATCGACAACCTCGATAGCGCTCGTACCCGCGTCCTCGGACGCCCCGACCAGCGTCGAGACCGGCATCCGCCTCACGACCGCGGACGCTGCGTCCCTGCACAAGGACCTTGTGGAGCGCGGGGTCGACGTGGACGAGCTGCTGCTCTGGGAAGGCATCCCGCCGATGTTCACCTTCCGCGACCCGGACGGCAACGGTCTCGTGATCGTCGAATAGCGAAAGGGGCTTCTGCAATGGCGAGCAATCTCGACAAGGAATTCACCGCGACACTGCTGAAGAGCCCGAGCAAGGGGGGCTGGACGTACGTCGTGATGCCTGGCTCGGCCGAGTTCTTCGGGACGCGTGGGCTGGTCAAGGTCCGAGGGACGATCGACGGGCACCCGTTCCGCAGCTCATTCATGGCTCTTGGGGACGGCACGCACAAGCTGCCCGTGAAGAACGATCTCCGCAAGCTCCTCGGGAAGGAAGTCGGCGATACCGTAACCGTTCATCTGGAGGAACGGATCAAATAGCGATCTCCGCACGAGGTCGTTCCCCGGTGCTCGTTCTCCTTCGACGGCGCCCGGACCTGCTGAGCCTCACACGTTGCGGCGGTACTGGCCATGCCCACCGTGCTCGCGCTGCCGGATGGCCAGGTCGCTGAGGATCCGCACCGCGTGCAGGCCCCCATGAAAACAACTTGCAGCGCGCGCACGGCAGAGAAAAGATCTCTGCATGATCAGGGTCGAGGGGTTAACCAAGATCTTCCGCCGGCCACGCACCTTCTCCGGACCCTTCGGAGTCTTTCGCACGCTCGTCACCCGCCAGTACGACGAGACCACAGCTGTCGACGATGTCAGCTTCGAGATCGAAGAGGGCGAGGTCATCGGCTACCTCGGGCCGAACGGCGCCGGCAAGTCCACCACCATCAAGATCCTCACCGGGATCCTCACCCCGACGAGCGGCACCGTGGAGGTCAACGGCCTGGTGCCGTGGCGTCACCGCTCGGCCAATGCGCGCAACGTCGGCGTCGTCTTCGGCCAGCGGAGCCAACTGTGGTGGGACCTGCCGCTGATCGAGTCGTTACGGCTGGTGGGCTCGCTCTATGACGTTCCCGCTCCGCGCTTCGAGACGTCGCTGAGGAAGCTGCGCGACGTGCTGGGGCTGGACGACTTCCTCGACACTCCGGTGCGTCAGCTCAGCCTCGGCCAGCGGATGCGCGGCGACCTGGCGGCGGCCGTGCTGTACGAACCTCCGCTCCTCTATCTCGACGAGCCGACGGTCGGGCTGGACGTGGTGGCCAAGGAGGCGGTCCGCGACTTCATCGTCGAGACCAACCGCGTCGGGCGGACCACCGTCATCTTGACCACGCATGATCTGGCCGACGTCGAGGCGCTGTGCAAGCGGATCATCCTCATCGACCACGGCCGGGTGCTCTTCGACGGCACCATCGACGCGCTGGTGAACCAGCCCAGGCGGCTGGTGGTCCTGCTGGAGTCCGAGCCGGAGGAGGTACGCGGCGTGTCCCGGGACGCCGACGGCCGCTACGTCTTCGAGATCCACGACGACCTGCCAGGCCTGATCGCCTCGATCGCCGCCGAGCAGACCATCCGCGACATGTCGATCGAAGAACCTGACCTGGAGAGCGTGATCAAGGGCATCTACACGCGATGACGCGCATCGGCTTCCGCCTCGCCCTGGCCTACCGCAGCAACATCATCATGACCTGCGTGGCATTGGTCGCCCAGGTGTTCCTGTTGCGCATGATCTGGACTTCGGTGTACGGCTCGCGCCCCGCGGCCGCCGGGCTCACACTGGAGGCGCTGCTGGCTTACCTGACCCTGGCCAACTTACAAGCCTTCGCCACCCATACCATCGTCCCCAGCACCATCCACCACCGCATTCGTACCGGCATGGTCTTCTTCGACCTGGCCCGGCCGATCGGCTACCTGCGGCAGATGGCCGCCTTCCAGTTCGGAAACACCCTGGGCGGGCTGCTGCTGCTGGCCCCGATCATCCCGGTGGTCCTGCTGGTCGGCTCGATCACCATGCCGGTCAACGGTCCGGGCTATGTGATCACACTGGTGCTCGGATACGTGATCGCCGTGCAGCTGGCACTGCTGATCAGCCTGATCGGCTTCTGGACGATGGAGACCGGGGCGATCTCGCTGCTCTACCGGCTCGTCAGCCAGTTCTTCGCCGGGACGATGGTGCCACTCGCCTTCTTCCCTGGCGTCCTGGGCGTGGTGGCCGAGGTCCTGCCCTTCAAGTACATGGGGTACGTGCCCGCGGCGGTCTACGTCGGCCACATTTCCGATATTTCTGGTCCCGTTGTGGTTGAGCTCGCCTGGATCATGGCGCTGTGGGGCGCGCTCGCCCTGACCTGGTCCCGCGCCCATCGAAGGGTGGTGATCCAGGGTGGCTGAGGTCCTCCGCACCCTACGCCTGTACGTACTGCTCCAGCGCGCCTCCGCCCGCGGCGCCATGCAGTACCGCCTCAACACCGTGATCGGCATCCTCAGTGGCGCGATCTGGCAGGGCACCGGGTTCGCCTTCATCTGGGTGGTGATGCACAGCTTCCCGTCGCTGGCGGGCTGGGGACTTGCGGAGATCGCCTTCCTGTACGGCCTGCGTCTGACCGCCCATGCCCTGGCGATGATCCCCCTGATGAGCGTGAACGACATCCAATGGGTGGTGCGCAACGGGGAGTTCGACCGCTTCCTGCTCCGTCCGCTCAACCCCCTCGTGCAGCTCATGGGCAACAGAATGGGCATCGCTCAATTCGGCGATCTGCTCGTGGGTGTAACGCTGCTCGTCGTCGCCGGCCAGAGCGCACATGTTCAGTGGACCGCGTGGCTGATCGTCTTCTGCCTCGTGGCGATCGTCGGCGGCGCCCTCATCGAGGCCGCCTTCTTCCTCGCGCTCTGCTCCCTGTCGCTGCGCATGGTCGACACTTTCGCCCTGCGCGTCTTCGTCGACGACGTCTTCAGCAAGTTCGGCTCGTATCCGATGAAGATCTTCGGTGGCGCGATCGAGTGGCTGCTCACCTTCGTGCTGCCGGTCGCCTTCGTGGCCTACGTGCCCTCGAGCGTCATACTGAACAAGCTCGACAATCCCTGGGCCTTGGCCGCCCCGCTGATCGGCGTGGTCCTGATCGCGCTGGCCTACCTCATCTGGCGGCGTCAGCTCGACCACTACCAGAGCGTCGGTCACTGAACTCGGCTCAGTCATCGTCGGCGGGAAGGGCGAAGAGCCGGACGTGCATGGGCCGTGCGTCTGGCGGGGCCTCCTCCGCTGTGCGGTTGTATCTCATCAGCAGGGCGATGTAGGCATCGAAGAACTCCTCGAACTCCGCCTTCGTCATGCGGGCGAGTCCGCGTGACGCCTTGGCCCACTCCGGCTCGCGCCAGTAGGCCTCGGGGAAGCTCTCGAACAGCTGCCGGTCTTCCTCCATGCTGATCCGGTGGAACTCGGCCAGCACGGGACGGTCCTCAGAGGCGAGCTGGTCCGGGGTCGGCAGGCGCATGTCGCGGGGTTCTCTGGCGTGACGCCACCAACGCTCCCGGCCGGTGGATCGCTCGGGGATCTCCTCGATGAAGCCGTACTTCTCGAGCTGGCGTAGGTGATAGCTGGTCGTGCCGGTCTTCGCGCCGAGCAGCTCGCCCAGCGTGGTCGACGTGGCGGGGCCATGGATGCTGAGGTGGCGCAGCATCAGCTGTCGCATCGGGTGGGCCAGCGCCTTGAGCTTGGCGGGGTCATCGAGGACGAACCGCTCCTCATCCGTCATGAGGATCATCCTACTCCTGCAGAACGATATCTGCAGAGAACTGTCTGCCGAGAGCTCTCTGCAGATTAAGCTCGGCCATATGACACGAATTCTTCGGGCAGTCGGCATCGCCCTCTGCGGCCTCGTCATCGGCCTGCCCACCGCCGCCCCCGCAAGCGCAGCCCCTGTAATCGACGTCCCCGTAGCCGCCATCCCCGCGAACGTGTCCCCCGCTCCCGAGCCTTCGCCGCCGATCGCGGTACCACCCGATCTCGAAGCGGCGCAGGTGAGCTTCCCCGGCAGCGGAGGCCTCACGATGCACGGCACGGTCATCTCACCCGCCACGGCCGAGCCGAGCCGCCGCCCTGGGCTCGTGCTGGTGACCGGGGCGGGCACGGGCTCACCCCGCACGCGGCACCTGACGGAGGCCGTCGAGTTCGCCCGCAGGGGCATGTCTGTGCTGATCTACGACAAACGATCCGTGGGGTATTCGCTCTTCCACAGGTCCTACTCGCAGCTCGCCGACGACGCGCTCGGCGCCGTGGCCGCGTTGCGTTCACAGCCCGGGATCGACCCGGCGAAGGTCGGTTTATGGGGGCTGAGTGAGGGAGGCTGGGTGGTTCCCATCGCGGCGTCCCGCTCGAAGGACGTCGCCTTCGTCGTGCTCGTCGGCGCGAACAGCCTGCCGCCGCTGCGGCAGGCGACGTGGGCGGTGAAGGCGGGGCTGCTCAGGGCCGGGGTCAGAGGCTCGCTCGTCGACCGCGCTGAGCTCAACATGTATCGGATGATCGACAGCCTCGGGATATTCCCGGAGGCCCATTACGACCCTCGCCCGACCATAGCCGCCGTGCGCCAGCCGGTGCTCGCCATCTGGGGCACCCAGGACCTGCTGACCCCACCCGTGGAGAGCCCGCCAGGGTTCGTCTCCGCCTTGGAGAAGGGCGGCAACAGGCACTACACGATCCGCTTCTTCGGCAATGCCGAGCACGCCGCCTTCCAAACCCGTGATGGCGGCGTCACCCAGCTGGACGAGCTCGCTCCCGGCTACGCTGACCTGGTCGGCTCCTGGGTGGGCGACGTGACGGCGGGGAGTGCGCCCGTCGCGCAGACGTCGGGGCCGGCACCCGTACAGGATTCGCTGACCATACCGGTCCATCGTTCGGCCTGGTGGGAGTCGGCGGCGGTCCAGCTTGCGGCGCTGGCGCTGTTCGCGGTCGCGTTCGGCGCCTACCCCTTGGTCGCGCTGGTGCGGCGCGTTCGCGGTCGCTCCCACGCTCCGGTGACGAAAGCCGCGCGGCTGCTCAGCGCCGGGGGTCTCGTGGTGGTGCCCAGCTCGTTGGTGTATGTGATGTATCTGCTGATGACCGGGGGCGAGTCAGCGTTTCCCGGGCCGGTCGTGGCGGGGCGTCCGGTGATCTGGCTCGCGCTGCAGTGCCTGGCGGTGGCCTGCGTGGTCGCCACGGCCCTCACGGCACTCTCCTGGCACCGCGCCCGCTTCGCCACGGCCCGCGGCGAGAAGGTACGGCTCGGCCTGCTGCTCGCTGGAGGAGCAGCGCTCATCCCGTGGGCTCTTTACTGGGGCCTGCTGTTTCCGTAAAGGGAACACTGCTGGTGGAGCATCACGCAGGACTCACGTTCACACGGGAACGACGGTGACCAGGCTTTCGAGTCCGACGAAGTCGTCGGTGTTGCGGGTGTAGAGCGGCAACCCTCGACCGAAGGCGATGTCGGCGATCATGAGGTCTGGGCTTTCTACGGCTGGACCACGTGAGGCGTGTCGGTGAGGGGAGGGAGCAGGGTCCACATGCGGGCCGGTGCCAGGGGCTGGGCTGTGATCAGCAGACCGGTTTTGAGGCGTTCCTCCACCACTCGCCCGCCGTACACCTCCCCAGAAACGGGTGTGACCACGACCGCGAAGTCGCCCTTCGCCTTCAGCCGGACGTTCCGCGTCCGTCCCGCCGGCACCTCCACGTCGAACGGCTGCTCGGCCGCACTCTTTGCTGGGACGATCTGTACGCGCACCTTGCCTGGCTGTCCGCCCAGTGCGGTGAGGATCAGACGGGAGCCGGTGCCGTTGCGGGCCAGCGCACTGCCCAGGTCAAGGGAGGGCGTGCCGGCGGTGAAGGCGATGTCCGAGCGGCCTCCGGTGCCGGTCATCACCAGGCCGGCCACGATCGGGGTCTCCGAGGTGAGGACGAGGGCCGCCGACGAGCCGCCCACGCCGGTGGTCACGTCCACCGAGACGACGCTTCCTGCCAGTACGTCCACCGTCTCACGGCCCCGCATGGCGTACTCGGCGTCCTCGCTCACCGCCCTCACCTTCACCAGCGCGTCGGTCTCGCCTGGGGCGGCGACGAGCAGCTCGCGGCGGCCGCCGCCGCCCGGGATCCCTGGGACGACGACGCGCGTCGCGGGTGGCGCCGCGGCAGGGAGCCAGTCGATGCCTCCGGTCTCGAGCGTGGTGCGGGCGGCGACGGCGACGCGGCCGAAGATGGTGGTAACGCTCACGGCCATGATGTCGGCCGACGGGGCGAGCGTCTTCATGTCGATCTCGCGGTGCTCGCCGGGCGCGATCTCCAGACCGATCCCCTTGTCGCCGGAGACCGGGCCCTCGGCGGCGTGGACCTGTACGTCGGCCAGCGCCGGCGCCTTGTCCGCATTCGTGAGGTGCAGGATCACGCCGGCGTTCGCCGGTCCGGGGCCGAGCAGCCAGGTCACGGGGGCGGGCTCGGTGCAGCGCACGCCGGCCAGGCCGCGTTCGGCACCCCGGGTGGCGCGGGTGGTGTAGCCGGCCTCCAGCGCGGCAGGGCCCTTCGTCACGTACGGCTTGCCGTCCGCCATCGTCTCGTGGGACAGGCCGCCGGGCAGGTACACGCCGACCTTCTCCCCCTTCGCCCCAGGGCATACGGCGGTGACCGACGTGACCGCCACTTTCCGGGGTGCGGCCTGCTGCGGGGCGGCGGGGGCGGCCGGTCTGGTGACGTACGCGGTGCCGTACAGGGCTGCCAACGCCACGACCACCAGCACCAGCAGGCCGAATCGGTTCTCGACGAAGGACTTCATGACGCCCCCGCCAGAACCGCACTGGGCGACGGCTCCACGGCCTCCTGCGGGCTCTCGCGCCGCCCCGGCGCGGCCAGCACGGCGCACACCAGCACCATCGCGCCCTGCGCCCACAACCACGGCTTGTGCAGGGCGCTTTCGGGCTGGGCCGGCACGCGGGTGACCGGTTCGACGACGCGCCACAGGCCGCCGGCCTCCGACAGGCTCATGCGCTGCAGCCCCGGCTGGGAGTCGAGCGTCCTGGTCAGCTGCGGCGCGACCGGCGGCGCCACGGCGACCATCGCGATGCCGTGCCGCGCCAGCGTGGCCGCATCGCCGCCGCGCCCGCCGGCCAGCCCTTGCGCGGCGGTGGCGACGCGGGTGCGGGCCTCGGACGCGATGGGCAGCTCCGATTCGCCGATCAGCGGGGTACGCCCGTGCAGCACGGTGAACTCCGACCCCTTGATCACCAATGTTCGTTCCCCTTGGGCGGTACGCGAGGCCGCCAGGGCAGGCAGCACATCGGGCGCGTCCCCGACGAGCGGCCCCCGGACCCCGGTGACCACCCAATAGCCCGCGGCCAGCAGCGGCGTGCTGAACGCCACCCCCACCAGCGCCGTCACCCCCAGCCGCCGCAGCCCGCCGCCGGCGCGCAACTCGGCCAGGCGGTGTGCGGTCAGGCCCACGAGGACCACCAGCCCCATCCCCGCGAACGCCAGCGGCACGCCCGGCCAGGCCCGCGTGCCGTCGACGGAGATCCGGCTGACCAGGATCGCGGCGAGCATCCCGTACAGGGCGACGCCCCAGCCGACGGCGACGATCATGCGCTGGCGGCGCATGAGGAGCGCGGCCAACGCCGTCGCCAGCAGCCCCGCCGTCACCCAGAACGGCGGCAGCCCCGGCCCTCCAGGGGCCAACGCCAGCAACGACTCGGCAGCCGGTGCGGCGTCCACCAGCGCGGGATCGTGCAGCCCGGCCTCCAGCAGGAGCCGCCCGGGATCGCTCACCAGCGTCGCGAGCCATGGGAACAGCAGCGCCACCGGGACGAGCAACGCGATGGCCATGGACACCAAGACGCCATCCCGCCGGCCCAGGCTGGGCACGCGGCCATCCCGCCGGCCCACGCCATCCCGCTTGTCCGCGCCGGCCCGCCGGCCCGTGCGGCTCCGCCGCGTCGCGCTCCGCCGCCGTCCTGCCGCCAAGGACAGTGCGCCCAGCACCGCCACCATCGGGTACACCAGCGGCACGAACGCCGTCCCCACCCCCAGCAGCAGCCCGAGCGCCCAGGCGGCGCGGCGGGCGGGGCGGCGTTCTGCGGACAGGAGGGTCGTGCCGAGCGAGGCGTAGACCGGCAGCAGCACGAACACCACCGCCGTGCCCAGCCGTCCCGCCGCGATCGCGCCGGTCGCGACAGGCAGCAGCGCGTACGTCCCCGCCGCCCACGCCCGCGCGGGCACCGAAGGGATGAAGTGCCGGGTGGCCAGGTACGTGGTGGCGCCTGCCAGCGGCACCGAGCCGAGCAGCAGCACCGACACGGCCAGCCACGTCTTGCCGAACGCGAGCGTGGACAGAGCGGCCACGACCGCGACGTACGGCGGCGCCCAGGCGTCCGCGCCGAGCCCGATGTCGTGGAATCCCTCGGTGTAGAACGCCCAGAGGTCGCCGGCACCGCCGATCACGGGAACCAGCGCGCCCCCGCCGAGCCGTTCGCCGCCGAGCAATGACCGCTCGGCGACCAGCGAGATCGCGGTCAGCGCGAGCATGAGGACTACGCCTGGGCGGGACAGGAAACGTTTGACCGCGCCGGTGTCCGGCGGAGGCAGTACTTCGTCCTCCTCCGCCGACACGTGATGGTGGTGGCGGCCGGCCGAGTCGACGGGTGCCTGGCCGTCGAGGAAACTCTGCACCATGTCGATCAGCCGCCGGTAGCCCGCACCCGGAGGGGTCATCAGCCGCTTGATGCGGACATATCCCTTCTTGCGGCCGTGGCGGCGGGCGCGCCGCGCCCTGAGCAGCCGGAACGGGTGCACCAGGACCGACCCCATGGCCACCATCTCGTCCAGCGCGTTCGCGGGCTGCTTGCTGACGAGGAACAACAGCGTGCGGAAGGCCGAGCCGAGCACGCTCCGCAGCAGTGCCCACAACATGGGGCGAAACGGCAGGTTCGCCATGACCACGAAGATCGCGTTTCGCCTGTCGAGCCGGCGCGGATGGTCGCCGCTGACCGTGATGCGCCGTCGCCGGCGCGCCGCCGCCTCGGCGTGCCAGGCCACGGCCGAGGTCACGACCAGGACCTTGTGCCCGGCGTTGCGTACCCGCCAGCACAGGTCGAGGTCGTCACGGAACAGCGGGAAGAACGGGTCCAGCCCGCCGGCCTCCTCCCACACGTCGCGGCGGATCAGCATCCCGGCCGTGGACACCGACAGCACGTCGCGCGTGCCGTCATGCTGCCCCTGGTCGAACTCGCGCGGCTCCAGCCCCGTGTCCCTCCGCCCGGTACGTCCCACCGTCACGCCGACTTCGAGCAGGCGCCTCTGGTCGAGCCAGTCACGCAGCTTCGGGCCGAGCACGGCCGCCTTGGGATCGTGGCCGGCCGCGGTGAGCAGGGCTTCCAGCGCGCGCCTGTCGGGGGCGCAGTCGTCGTGGAGCAGCCAGATCCACTCGTCGGGCCCGCGCGAGGGCAGCCTCTCGAGCGCCTCGGCGACGGATTCGGCGAAAGCGGTCGACCGCGGCAGGGAGATGACATTGCCGCTGCCAAGCGTCTGAGCGAGCAGGTCAGCCGAGCCGTCCCTGCTGCCGTTGTCGACGCCGGCGACGCGGTCGGGTCTGCGGCTCTGGCCGGCCAGCGCGCGCAGCGTCTCCCCGAGCCAGCGCGCGCCGTCGTGGGCGACGACGATCACGGTGACGTACGGACGGGACATGGGCGGGCGACTCCTGGGGGGATGATCAGGCGCGCCCACCCTACAGGCGAAAGCGGGTCAAAGAGGTGCGAAAAGGGTCACGCGGCTGTGCCGCGTGACCCCCTCTATGACTAAACGGCCTGGCGTTTGATCCGTCTGCGCTCCCGCTCGGACAACCCACCCCAGATGCCGAAGCGCTCATCGTGCTCGAGTGCGTATTCAAGGCACTCGGCACGGACCTCGCACGATCGGCAGACCTTCTTGGCCTCTCTGGTAGAGCCGCCCTTCTCCGGGAAGAACGCCTCCGGATCGGTCTGCGCGCACAACGCGCGCTCCTGCCAGCCGAGTTCTTCAGCGTCAAGCTGATCCTGTGCGATGACCGGATCGGTCACTGCACACCTCCCTGCCGCCCGCCCGCAATGGAGCCCCCCATGGACGCCTTCCTTAGTACCCACCCACCGGAAGGCGTAACAACATGGTTGTAATTACACGCGCGTGCCGTAGCTGACGTCAAGCGGCATGCAGGTATCCGGGGAAAGACCAGACCTCGCCCCGGTGTGCTTGCCATGTGATGTTCTCGCCCGGCCCACCCCATCCGCTCAATGGTTTCGGTCAGACTCGTTCAACCTGTCAGCGGTCCGAACCGTATCAGGGCGGGATAGACGCCCGCCCGCGACGCACCTTCTCTCTAGCCGTTCATTGCCGGTCCGTTACCTGCGTGGCTCGTTGGGGGTGTATATGGCGGTCGGGTCGATGGGGTCGTCCCCCGGGCGGCCGCCGCCGAGGGGATCTCCCCGGTAGGCCGACGGGTCGAGCCGCATCGTCGACTCCCCCTGGTCCTGCGTGCCGGCCGGCGCCTGGTGGGTCGGCTGGTAGGGGCGCGGCTCGTACGCGCCCTGCTGGGGCTCGTACGCGCTCTGCTGCTGGGGCTGCTGCGGATGGCCGAACGGGTCGTCGTACGGACCGGGCTGGGCGGCGTAGTCCGGCACGCGCAGGTCGGGCGCGGTGCCGGCGGCGGCCGTGTGCTGGTACGTCTCCGCCTGCTGGTAGGCGTCCATGAGCTGCTGGGAGCGCGGGTCCACGGGCGGGTCGGGCTCTTGGTAGGCGTTCGGGGTGGCGTACTCGGCGCCCGAATAGCCGGTGAACGGGGTGCCGCCCTGCTGTGCCTGGTCGAACGCGCTCTGCCCCTGGTACGGCGGCTGGAACGGGGCGTTCGGCGAGGTCTCGCCCGTGGGGTAGGGGGGCTGCTCGGCGGGGGTGGCGAAGGCGTCCTGCGGCGCGTACGGGCTCTGGTCGTTCCCGGACGGCGCGTAGGGGTCGTTCCCGGGGGACGCGTAGGGGTTGGGGCTCGGCTGGCCGTAGAGGTTCGGCTGGCTGTCCGCCGGGACGTACGGGGCGGGCTGGTACTCGGCGGCCGGAGTGTTGTACTCCTGGGCCGGCGGGGTGGTGTACTCCGGGACCGCGCGGTCGACGTTCGGCGTCGTGTCGGAGGAGGTATAGCCGACCTGCCCGAACCCGGAATCCTGCCCGAACCCGGAGCCCTGCCCGAACCCGGAGCCCTGGCCGAAGCCCTGGGGCTGCTGCTGGTCGGACGGCGCAGGCGGGAGCGCGGCCCTGACCGGCTGGTACGCCTCCGGCTGCGGCTGCCTATAAGCGGGCTCGGCCGTCTGATGGGGCTGGGCATCGGCGGGCGGCGCGTAGGCGGACTGCTCGGGCTGACCGCCACCGAAACTCGGCGGCTGCTGGCCGTACCCGGGCTGCTGGCCCGACGGGGGCTGGTGCCCGTACCCGGGCTGCTGGCCCGACGGCGGCTGGTGCCCGTACTCAGGCTGCTGACCGTAGGGGGGCTGCTGCCCGTAGGCGGGCGGCCCCTGCTCCGGCTGGCCGGGGACGGGCTGCTGCCCGGACAGCGGCTGCTGGCCGTAGCCGGCGGCGGGCTGCTCCTGCTGACCGAAACCGGGCTGCCCGGAGGGGGGCTGGCCCATCTGCGGCTGCTGACCGAAGTCGGGCTGCTGGCTGTAATCCGGCTGCTGCCCGGGCGGCGGCTGCTGCCCGTAACTGGGCTGCTGGCCGTAACCGGGCTGCTGGCCGTACCCGGGCTGGGGCTGCCCGTAGGCGGCGGCAGGGTCCTGCTGGCCGCCGGCGAACGGCGGCTGCTGGGCGAATTGGGGGTGGTGGTAGACCTGCGCGGCCGGACGCTCGGGCACGACCTGCGGGATCAGGTACACGAGCGCGATGGCGGTCAACGCCAGCTGGGGCGCGCCCAAGAGCACGTACTCCACGATGTCGCGGGCCCCGTCACCTGCGAACAACCCGAGCAGCAGTGCCAGCATGCCGAACACCGATGCCAGTACCAGCCCGACCGCCGCTCCGTACATGATCGGCTTGGCTTTGGCCGACGGCTGGCCAACCTTGGTGACCAGCAGCACCGCACCCAGCAACAACGCTATGGCGACCGGACTCGTCACGCTGAAGAAGTTCGCGGCCGCGCGGCCCGTGAAGGTCGAGGCGGACGACGAGCCGATCAGGATGTGACCGATCGCCAGCAGCACGTTCATCAGCCCAGTGACGAGCATGATCCAGGCGGCCGGCTCCTTCAGCCGGGCGACGTCAAGTTTGCTCACAAATACCCCCAACGGACCCTTTAGCCCGAAGGGAGTTTGCCACATCGTCAAGTCGCGCGACGGGAGTCCCACGAACCCCTTTCATCTCAATTCGGCCTATACCAGCAAGTAGGTCCCCTAAGAGCGGGGAAGACCACTCCCCCGGCAGGCTTGTCGGAGGCCGGTGAAAGACTGGGCCGCATGCACATCGTGTCACTCGCCGGCGGCATCGGCGGCGCCCGTTTCCTGCGCGGTCTGCGCGCGACCCAGCCAGACGCCACGATCACCGTCATCGGCAACACGGGTGACGACATCACCCTGTTCGGCCTGCGGGTCTGCCCCGACCTCGACACCGTGATGTACACCCTGGGCAACGGCATCGACGAGGAGCAGGGCTGGGGCCGGGCCAAGGAGTCCCACGTGGTCAAGGAGGAGCTGGCCGCGTACGGCATGGAGCCGCAGTGGTTCGGGCTCGGCGACCGCGACTTCGCCACCCACATCGTCCGCTCGCAGATGCTGGCGGCCGGCTACCCGCTCTCACAGATCACACAGGCACTCTGCACGCGCTGGCAGCCGGGCGTGCGGCTGCTGCCGATGAGCGACGACCGCTGCGAGACACACGTGGTGATCGAGGATGAGCACGGCAAACGCGCGGTGCACTTCCAGGAGTGGTGGGTACGCCTGCGTGCCTCCGTCCCCGCCCAGTCGTTCGCGCTGGTGGGGGTGGACACCGCCAAGCCGGCGCCGGGCGTGCTGGAGGCCATCGAGCAGGCCGACGTGGTCATCCTGCCGCCATCCAACCCCGTCGTCAGCATCGGCACGATCCTCCAGGTCCCGGGCATCCGCGACGCCTTGACCGCCAAGACCGTGGTCGGTGTGTCGCCGATCATCGGCGGCGCGCCGGTGCGGGGCATGGCCGACGCCTGTCTGACGGCCATCGGGGTCGAGACGAGCGCTCAGGCCGTGCTGGAGCTCTACGGCTCAGATCTGATCGACGGCTGGCTGGTGGCCGAGGAGGACGAGAGCGTCGCGCTCGACGGGGTGCGGGTCGTCGCCCGCCCACTCCTCATGCACGACGCCGAAGCCGCGGCCGCCATCGCCCGCGGGGCGCTCGACCTGGCCCTGGAGCTCGCCCGATGACCATCGCCGAACGCCCGGACCACGCCGCGGGCGCCCCGCTCCACAGCGCGCCCCAGCGCATCGAAGTGATCGCCGTGGCCGGCATCGACGAGGTGCGGCCCGGAGACGACATCGCGGTCCTGCTCGCGGACGCGGGCCTCCGGGACGGCGACATCCTGGTCATCACCTCCAAGATCGTGAGCAAGGCCGAGGGCCGGATCCGCTGGGCGCCGGACCGCGTCCAGGCGATCGAGGACGAGACCGAGCGCGTGGTCGCCAGGCGCGGCGACACCGTGATCTCCCAGACCCGCCACGGCTTCGTCATGGCCGCCGCCGGGGTGGACGCCTCCAACACCGAGCCGGGCACCGTGCTACTCCTCCCCGAGGACCCCGACGCCTCGGCCAGGCGGATCAGGGCAGGGCTGGCCGCCGCCCGGGTCGGCGTGATCGTCTCGGACACGTTCGGCCGGCCGTGGCGCAACGGGCTCACCGACGTGGCGATCGGGGTGGCGGGGATGCGGCCGCTTGACGACTTCCGCGGCACGTCCGACGGATACGGCAACCAGCTCAGCGCCACCGTCACGGCGCTGGCCGACGAGATCGCGGGCGCGGCCGAGCTGGTCAAGGGCAAGCTCGAGGGCGTGCCCGTGGCGATCGTCCGCGGGTTGTCCCACCTGGTCACCGACGACGACGGGCCCGGGGTGCGGCCGCTGGTTCGGGCGGCTGACGACGACCTGTTCCGGTACGGGTCGCGGGACGTCGTGTTCGCGCGCCGTACGATCAGGGAGTTCTCCGACCGGCCCGTCGATCCCGAGGCGGTGCGCAGGGCGGTGGCGGCGGGCATCGCCGCGCCGGCGCCGCACCACACGACCCCGTGGCGGTTCGTGCTGGTCGAGTCGCCGGAGACGCGGAGGAAGCTGCTCGACGCGATGCGCGAGGCGTGGATCGAGGACCTGCGCGGAGACGGGTTCAGCGAGCAGTCGATCGCCAAGCGGATCAGGCGGGGCGACGTGCTGCGTCATGCGCCCTACCTGGTGGTGCCGTGCCTGGTGATGGAGGGGTCGCACACATACCGTGACGCGCGGCGCAACGCCTCCGAACGGGAGATGTTCGTGGTGGCGACCGGCGCCGGGGTGGAGAACTTCCTGATTCAGCTCGCCGTCGAAGGGCTCGGCTCGGCGTGGGTGTCGTCCACGATGTTCTGCCGCCCGGTCGTCCGCGCGGTGCTCGACCTGCCGGACTCCTGGGATCCGATGGGCTGCGTGGCCGTGGGCCACGCAGCGGCCCCACCCCGCGATCGGGCGCCCCGCGATCCGGCGGACTTCATCGTGACACGCTGACCGGCGTCCGCAACTGAAGTAAGCACACCATTTACCGTTAGGAAAGTTTCCTTTACATTCGGAGTATCCCCCCATGTAAAGGAGCCGCTTTCATGCGAAGGACGCTCACGTTAGTCGCCGTGGTGATGATCGCTCTCGCCACCACGCTCTTCAACACCACTCCGGCGCTCGCGCACGGGTACGTCAACTCGCCACCGAGCCGGCAGGCCAACTGCGCACAAGGCAAGGTGCCCAACTGCGGCAACATCATCTACGAGCCGCAGAGCGTGGAAGGGCCGAAGGGTCTGCGCAGCTGCCACGCCAACCTGTCGCAGTTCGCCCAGCTGAGCGACGAGAGCAAGCCGTGGCCCGTCGCCTCGGTGGGCAGCACGGTGACCTTCACCTGGACGTTCACCGCCCGGCACGCCACGAGCAACTACGAGTACTACATCGGCAACACCAGGGTGGCCGTGTTCAGCGGCAACAACCAGCAACCGCCGGCGACGGTCTCGCACACGGTCAACCTGTCCGGCTACTCCGGCCGCCAGAAGGTCCTGGCGATCTGGAACATCTCCGACACCGCCAACGCCTTCTACTCCTGCATCGACCTCCAGATCGGCGGCGGCAACCCGAACCCGACGCCCACTCCGACGGTCACCCCCACGCCCACCCCGACGCCGACGCCGACGACCACCACCCCCTCGGGCACGTGGAGGGCCGGAGTCGCGTACGCGGTCGGCAGCACGGTGACGTACAACGGCGTGAGCTACCGCTGCATCCAGGCGCACACGTCACTCGCCGGCTGGGAACCGCCGAACGTCCCAGCCCTCTGGCAACGACTCTGACCCGCTGACGCCAAGGGGGCGCCCCTTTCACATGACATGGGCGCCCCCTTTCGCGTCCGTGCCGCCGAACCCTCAGGCGGTCGGTTTGCACGTGGGGTGGCAGAGGCGGCGGGCCAGGGCGGCGAGGAAGACGTCGATGATCTCCCCCGGCTCCTGCGCCACATGCAGCGACCCATTGGTAGCCGCCGCGATCTGCCCCAGACCCCCCCGATCCACATCCGCCCCGAAGGCGATGATGACGATCTGCACGGGCCGATCCGGCTTCCAATCGCGCCGCAGCACCTCGAGAAGCTCCGCCAAGCGGGTGCCCTTGCCATCGTCCTTGCCCGCCGTGATCACCAGGAGCGTGTTGTTCATGTCCTCCCGGTACTCCCCGGCGACCTCCTGGAACCCGCTGAGGATCGAGTCGTACAAAGAGCTGTCCCGCCCCGGATGGGCGGTGATCGTGGTGGTCATCTCGCCCAGGCGGCTCCTGCGGATCACCTGACCGCTCTCCGGCTCGTTGATCGGCCCGAGCCCGACGCGTTCCTGGTAGCCCTTGGTCTGCCCCAGCCCGTCCGCGAACTCCCACAACCCCATGTGCGTGGAATCAGGGAAGAGCTGCAGCCCGATCTTGGCCGCGTCCAGCGCCACCCTGACCCGGGTGCTGCCCTTCAGCGGCTCGGCCATGTGCTTGGAGGTGTCGGCCAGTACGAGGATGTTGGTCGGCGGTGCCAGCCTGCTCCAGGCCCGCAGCGCCTCGTCGATGTCCTGCGGCGACACCGACGACCTGGTCTTCGGGGCCGCCGGCGGGATCTGCGGCCCCGGCGAGATCGGCCCCTGGCGGCCATCGCCCGACCTGAACCCCGCCCGCCGCACGATTTCCTGCGCCTGCGCCCCCGTCAGCCACTCGGCGAACGCGGTGGACGCCTCGGCCACCGTGGGGTCGGTGGCGGTGACGACGTACGGATAGTCGAGGTTGATCGTGCCCTCACGCGGGTGCAGCGCGACGACCGGGTCGGCGGAGGGGCTCAGGTTGTGGTTCCACACCGACTGCTCCGGGACGATGACCACGGGACGCTGCCAGAACGCGCGGTCATCGACCGCATCCAGCATGCTGCGGTAGTCGGGCGCAGAGCCGGCCTGCGCCCACCGGACGAACGCCGTGAGCGCCTTGTCCGCCTCCGGCCCGGTGCCGACGACGTCCCTGGCTGCGGCCACGGTCGCGATGCCCGCCCCGGCGAGCGACGGGTCCGGCACGCGTACGACGTCGGGCTCGTTCGCTGTAGGCGTCAGCCGCCCGCGCACGGTCGAGGGGAAGACCATCCGCCAGTTCATCTCGGTCTTGCCCACGGAGAAACGTTGCGCCAGCGACGAGCGGGTGGCGAACACCAGCGGCGAGGTCGCCACCACACTCTCCCCTGCCGGGAGCGCGCTCGCGCCCTGCTGGCGGGCCAGCCTGATCCAGGCCGAGGAGTCGGCGATCCAGCCATCGGGCCGCTCGCTCAGCACCCCCGCCCGGTCGCCGATCAGCGTGCGCAGAACAGTGGCCGGCGGCTGCTCGGTCACCTGGACCAGCACGCACCGGCGACCCACCGACGTCTTCGTGTCGTTGAACCGCCCGGCGGCCTCCATGACCGCGGGGGCCACGTCGACCGCGGCGGCCACACTGACCAGAACAGGATCTCGTGTGGAACACAGCGTGCCGACGCCGCCGAACACCACGACGACGGCAACGGCGGCGACGGCAACGGCCGTGAGCCCTGCCAGCATGCCGCGCTGCAGCGCCTTGCTGCGTCGCTGCTCAGGGGTCAGCGCGACGCGGTGTCGACCCAACCGCACGGTGAACCTCTCTCCAGGGGAGTGATGATTCTCCCAGCGACTCCCATAGCGGCCGCAAGCTATTGGTAGAACATGTTACAACTGGGCGATCGGCAACACCCTCCTGACGCTCTGGCAGACGCCATCGCTCGTCTGGGACGCCTGGAGACGCTCGGGGCTCGGGACGCCGTACTCGGTGGTGCGCTGCCTGACCGGCCTGCCGCTGACCTCGACCATCGCGCGCAACTCGCTGATGGTCTTGTACGAGCCGTTCTCCGAGCCGGCCATCCTGCTG
Organism: Nonomuraea sp. 3N208; assembly: GCF_052245935.1. Classification (NCBI taxonomy): domain Bacteria; kingdom Bacillati; phylum Actinomycetota; class Actinomycetes; order Streptosporangiales; family Streptosporangiaceae; genus Nonomuraea; species Nonomuraea sp. 3N208. The sequence continues at coordinate 270,900 of NZ_JBQQBR010000003.1, forward strand.
ATCGTCTCCTCCATCAGCGTGCCGCCAAGGTCGTTCACGCCGCCTTGGAGCACCTGCCGGCACAGGTCGTCACGGAGCTTCACCCAGGAGCACTGGATGTTGTCGATCGCGCCGTGGAGCAGGATCCTGGCCAGCGCGTGCACGGCCCGGTTCTCCTGGGCCGTGGGACCGGGGCGGGCTATGCCGGCCAGGTAGATAGGGGCGCTGGTGTGCACGAACGGCAGCAGCACGAACTCCGAGAACCCGCCGGTCTCCTCCTGCAGGCGCCTGATCAGCTTGATGTGCCTGACCCAGTGCAGGTGGGTGTCGACGTGGCCGTACATCATGGTGGACGTCGTCGGGATGCCGACCTTGTGCGCGGTCGTGATGACCTCGATCCACTCCTTCGTCGGGAGCTTGCCCTTGGTCAGCACCCAGCGCACGTCGTCGTCGAGGATCTCCGCCGCCGTCCCGGGAAGCGAGTCGACGCCCGCTTCCTTGGCCGCCTCCAGCCAGTCCCGGATGGACATGTTCGTCCGGCTCGCCCCGTTGATCACCTCCATCGGTGAGAACGCGTGCACGTGCATGTCCGGCGTCCGCGCCTTCACGGCCTTGGCGATGTCGAAGTAAGCAGTGCCGGGCAGATCGGGGTGGATGCCGCCCTGCATGCACACCTCGGTCGCCCCGGCCTCCCACGCCTCCTGCGCTCGGTCGGCCACCTGGTCGAGGCTCAGCGTGTACGCGTCGGCGTCGGTGCGGCGCTGTGCGAAGGCGCAGAAGCGGCAGCCGGTGTAGCAGACGTTGGTGAAGTTGATGTTCCTGTTGACGACGTAGGTCACGTCATCGCCCGCGGCCTGCGTTCTGAGGGCGTCGGCAATGGCGGCCAGCTCGTCGAGCGCCTCCCCTTCCGCGCTGAGCAGCGCGACGGCCTCGTCGTCTGTCAGACCCGCCGGATCCGCCTCGGCCCTCCTGAGCGCCTGCCGGACACCCCCGGACACCCCACGCCCGCCGCCCGCGGCCGCCGTCCCCGCACCAGGTCCCCCCGCAGACACACTGCCTGCCGGCGCCGGTGCGGCCAGGAGCCCGGCGGCCGAGTCCGGGGAGACGGGGTCCACCGCGCCGAGGCGGTCCCTCAGGGCGTCCCAGTCGCCGTACACGTGGTCGAAGTCGTCCCGCCGGTCCTGGGCGCGCCCCGACGTGTCCACCTCGACGTGCAGATCCACCCGCCCCGACGCGTCGAACCCGCCGTCGGGCTCCTGCCACGGGCGGCCTTCCAGCACCGCGTCCTCCCGGGCCAGCCCTGTAGCCGGGTCCGCAAGGGCGGCGACGTGGGTGCTCAGGCGCGGATCCAGCCACGGCTCCCCGGCCAGCACGTACTCCGGATAGATGGTCAGCCGCTCCCGCAGCCGGAACCCCGCCTCCCCCGTACGGGCGGCCAGCTCGTCGATCTGCGGCCACGGCCGTTCGGGGTTCACGTGGTCGGGAGTCAGCGGCGACACCCCGCCCCAGTCGTCTATCCCGGCCCGGATCATGAGCTCGTACTCCGAGTCCACCAGGTTCGGCGGCGCCTGGAGCCGGACGCGGGGGCCGAGCACGAGGCGGGCCACGGCGATGGTGGCGGCCAGCTCCTGCAGGTCGGCGTCGGGCAGCCCGCGCATGGCGGTGTCCGGCTTGGCGCGGAAGTTCTGGACGATGACCTCCTGGATCCCGCCGTACTCGCGGGCCACCCGCCGGATCGCGAAGATCGACTCGGCCCGGTCCTGGACGGTCTCCCCGATCCCGATCAGGATCCCCGTCGTGAACGGCACGTTGGTCCGCCCGGCGTCCTCCAGGACGCGCATCCGTACCGCCGGGTCCTTGTCTGGCGAGCCGTAGTGCGGCTGCCCCTTCTCCTCGAACAGCCGTCGCGACGTCGTCTCCAGCATCATCCCCATGGACGGCGCGACGGGCTTGAGGCGCTGCAGGTCACGCCAGCTCAGTACGCCGGGGTTGAGGTGCGGCAGCAGCCCGATCTCCTCCAGCACCCTGATCGCCATCGCCCGCACGTACGACAGCGTGTCGTCGTAGCCGTGCGCGTCCAGCCACTCGCGGGCCTGATGCCAGCGGTCCTCGGGCCGGTCCCCCAACGTGAACAACGCCTCCTTGCACCCCATCGCCGCCCCCTGCCGGGCGATCTCCAGCACCTCGTCGGGGCTCAGGAACGGTGACTCCAGCTTGTGCGGCGCGGTCGCGAACGTGCAATATCCGCACCGGTCCCGGCACAACCTGGTCAGCGGGATGAACACCTTCCTGCTGTAGGTGATGATCCCGGCCCGGCCGGCCGCCTCCAAACCGGCGTCGCGCACGCGGGCGGCGTGTTCCAGGAGTGAGTCGAGGTGGGGGCCACGAGCATGCAGCAGTACGGTTGCCTCGGCGACGTCGAGGCTCTTGCCGTCGCGGGCGCGGGCGAGCGCACGGCGGAGCGCGGAATCACTGACCAGATCCATAAAGGCACAGTACGACGGGCTGGGTTCGCGGCTCGCACCCAGGGCCCGGTCAGAAGCGCCTGTAGTCCCGGACGGACATCCGCGGCCCGCGCGCGGGCGGGCGCAGTCCCGAGAGCGTGATGAGCACCGTCGCACGGTGCCGATGCCCCTGGTACGGCTCCAGCAGCCGCAACATCCCGGGATCGTCGGTCTTCTCCCCCGTCAGGGCGTATCCCACGATCTTGGCCAGGTGGAAGTCGCCCACGCTCAAGGCGTCGGGGTCGCCCAGGGCGCGCTGGCGCACCTCGGCGGACGTCCACACCCCGATGCCCGGCAGGGCGCACAGCAGCCGGTCGAGCTCCTGGGTGGTCGTGGCGGCCTCCAGCTTGTCGGCGTGCCAGGCGGCGTTCGCGATGGTCCTGGCGCGGACGGCCTCGGCGCCCGAGCGGTGCCAGTGCCAGATCGGGATCTGCCGCCACACGGCCGCCTCGGGGATCACCCGCATGCCCTCGGGCGCCGGGCCGGGCGCCTGCTCGCCGTACCGGGCGAGCAGCCACCGCCACGCCCGCCAGGCCTCCTGCCCGACGACCTTCTGCTCCAGCACGGCGGGTACGAGGGCCTCCATGACCCGGCCGGTCCGTCCGATCCGCAGCCCCGGATGTTTCCGCACGACATCCGCCAGAAGCTCGTGCTTGACGATAAATCCGGAAACGTCGTCGTCGGCCCCCACCAACGCCGGCAGCGTCTCCAGCGCCCACTCCGCCCCCGGGCCCCACGCCTGCCCGTGCACGCATCCGCCCTTGACGCTCACCTTGAGCGTGCACGGCCCGTCGGGCGTCCTGGAGGTGCGCCACACGGCGCCGTCGGGAGTCCGCCGCCAGGTGGGATCGCCGTTGCCGTGCCTGTGCGGCGACAACGCCAGCCCCACGTCCAGCGGCCCCTCGGGCGCCCACCTGCGCTCCATCACCGGTCCAGTCTGCCCCACCCGCTCAGACGTTCGGACCAGGTGCGCGATCCTCAGACGTCGCTGGAATAACGCATCGCGCGTTCCGGCAGCTCGATCCCCGGCCAGATGCGCACGCCGTTCTGGAGCTCGTTGCCGGCCCCCACGATGGCCCCGTCGCCGATCACCGAGTCCCGCACCACCGTGCCCGCGCAGACCCGCGCGCCCCTGCCGACAACGGAGTCCGTCACGGATGCGCCTGCTTCGACGACGCAGTCGTCGATCAGCACCGAGCCGACCACCGACGCCCCGGCCTCGACGACCGCCCGCGCGCCGACCACCGTGCCGCCCCGGACCTTGGCCTCCGACGAGATCCTGGCGCCGGCGAGCGCCAGGTATTCGCCCGTCGGCCCCGGCAGCGCGGGCGACTGCAGCCGCCCCAGCACCAGGTCACGCGAGCCCTGCACGAATGCGGCGGGGGTGCCGACGTCCAGCCAGTAGGTGCGGTCGGCATAGCCGAGCACGAGCTGCCCCGACTCGATCAACCCTGGGAACGTCTCCCGCTCCACCGACACGACGTGATCCTTCGGGATCGAGTCGATCACGGACCGGGTGAAGACGTAGCAACCGGCGTTGATCCGGTTGGTCACCGGATTGGGGGTCTTCTCCAGGAACGCCGTGACCCGCCCGCTCTCGTCGGTCGGTACGCACCCGAACCGCGTGGGATCGTCCACTTCTGTCAAATGGAGCGTGACAGCCGCCCGCTGTGCGACGTGCATACGCACTTGGTGCTCGATGTCGTGTCCGGACAGAATGTCCCCGTTCAAAATGAGGACGGGGTCGTCAGGGCGGGAGGTGAGCGCCTCGGCGGCGTTGCGGATGGCCCCGCCGGTGCCGAGCGGAGTCTCCTCCGTGATGTATTCAAGCGAGAGCCCGAATGCCGCCCCGTCACCGAAGGCGGGCTCGAACATGGACGCCTTGTACGAAGTCGCGAACACGATCCGGCGCACGCCGAACGATCGTGCCCGAGCCAGCTGGTGGGCCAGGAAAGGCACTCCGGCAGTGGGCAGCAGCGGCTTCGGCGTGCCCAGTGTCAGCGGACGCAGGCGCGTGCCCTGCCCCCCGACCAGGAGGATCGCCTCGAGGTCTGGCAAAGAGCTCTCCATCACTCCGTGAGGTTACCGAACTATTCGATGGCGCGTTGATAAGAGCTGAGATGCGCCTCGGCCGAGGCGTCCCACGTGAATTCACGTGCTCTTGCCAGCCCCGCCTCCTGCAACTGCTTTCTCCGTTCTGCGGAGGCGAGCAACTCCCCGAGTGCCGCGGCGATGCTGTCCGCGTCCGGCTCAGTGTAGGCCACCGCGTCCCCGCCCACCTCCGGCAGTGAGGTGCGGTGTGTCGTCAGCACGGGCGCGCCACAGGCCATGGCCTCGAGCACGGGCAGCCCGAACCCCTCGCCCCGCGACGGGAAGGCCACGACGAGCGCCCCGCCGAGGAACCCGGACAGGTCGGGCGCCCCCAGATAGCCGGGCCGCACGACCTTGACCGTGGCCTCGACCTCCCGGCAGGCGGCGTCGACGTCGTTCTCGTGCACGCCGCCGCCGAGCACCAGCGCGGGCGGCTTCTCCAGCCGCTTCACGGCGGCCGCGAACCCGCGAATGAGGTTCGGAACGTTCTTACGCGGATCCAGATTGCCCAGGAACGCCACATACGGCTGGCCGTGCAGCCCACACCGCATCGCGGCCCGGCGGATCTCCTCCTCGCTCGGCGGGTGGAACTGCGCCAGATCGACGCCGTGGTAGGCGACGTCGATGCGGGTGGGGTCGGCGGCCAGCACGCGTACGAGCTCGTCCCGTGTCGCCTTGGACGGCACGATCACGCGTTGCGCATGGCGAACGGCGGTGCGGGTGGCCGAGCGGAAGAACGACGCCCGCGGGCTGTGCTGGTCGGGCTCGGTGAACCAGGTGGCATCGTGCACCGTCACCACGGTCGGCAGGCCCGAGCTGAGCGGGATGGAGTAGTAGGGGGCATGGATGACGTCGGCCCCGGCCTGGCGGGCGAGCAAAGGCAGTCCGGTCTGCTCCCAGGCGAGCCTGGCGGCCCTGTTGGTGATCGCGACGGGTCCGGAAAGCACATCGGCGGAGGGCGCCAGCCGCCGATATCGATCCGCTTCGGCCCGCTGGCATACGACGGCGAGGTCGGCGCCGGCCCGGTGGAGGGCCGCCACGAGCCCGTCCACATATCTGATCAACGCGCCGCGGTCCGCGGGGACGGCCGCCGCATCGACGAGCACACGAGGCATACGTAGATCTTCTCCCCTCAAGATCAACGTGGGACTGGACGTCCCCCTCTAAAGTTCAGCTTATGACCAGCCTCCCCTAAAAGGTGCGTCAAATCACACCGAGTCCCGACGCGCCGCAATTCCCGCCAGGCCAGCGCAGATCAGATCTCCTACGACGATGACAATGCGGGAGGAAAGGGCGACCGCAATGGCGGAGCCGCTGTCAAGTTGGGGGGCCAGCACCGCGACCATGGCGACCTCCCGCACGCCCGCGCCCGCCGGGACCACGAAGGTCATGATGCCCAGGCACCACGACAGCGCGAAGGCACCGACGGCGAACAGCAGGCCGCCCTGCGGGGCGATGAGGTAAAGGTGCACACCATAGGCGGTCCAGCCGGCCAGCGCCCAGCCGAGCGCGGTCAGCATGCCGCGCCGGGTGAGCGGGCGTTCGAGCGGCTCCCGCTTGAGCCGCCGCAGCCCGAAGGCGATCACGGCGTTGATGACCTTGGGCTCGAGCAGGACCAGCAGCAGCGGGATGAGCAGCAGCAACCAGCCGTACCTGTCCCAGCCGAGCGTGCCCAGCGTGACCAGCAGTCCGGTGGCGAGCTGGATGGGCATCATCAGAAAGAACGCCGCCGCGCTGCGTGAGCGCGGCACGCCGAGGTCGCGGCCCATCTCCATCTGGGCGAGCACGGGCCAGACGGCACCGGGGATGTATTTGCCGAGCTGGCCCACGAAGAACACCTTGGCCGCGGGCCTGAGTGGCAGCGGCGAGCCCAGGTCGGCCAGCAGGGTGCGCCACGTGAGCATGGCCCCGAGCAGCGCGCCGACCACGGCGACGAGCGACCCGGCCAGCGCGGCCCAGGACAGCCTGGCGAACCCGGCGATCACGGCGTCCCACTGCGACGCCACGGCCCATCCGCCGAAGCCGAGCGCGACGACAAGGAACCCCAGCCGGAGCACCCTGCGCCCGGTGCGGGGCCGCCGCTCGATTTCCTGACTCACAGTGGGCGAACCCGCTCGGGAGGCTGCGGCAGCGCCGCGCCCACGGGACGCTTCGGGGTCTTGGTGGCCACCCACAGGTACGTCGGCACGACCGGCAGCAGCACCGTGAGCACCGCGCGCGGCATCCTGGCCAGCGCGGCCCGCACCACCTTCCCCGGCAGGCCGGGGAACAGCTCACCACCGGCGAACCGGGTCGGCGTGGCGAGCACGGGGAACGTGTAGTCCCACACGTGGAAGGCCCTGAGCATCCTCCGCAGCCCGCGCCGCGTCCTGAACCGCTCGTAGTAGTGATCGGCCCGCCCGAACGCCCGCACGTACCGATCGGCGAGCGCAGAGGGCAGGTAGGACAGGAAGGGCAGCTTGTAGTGCGGCTCCATCACCCCGAGCCGGTTGCCGAGCCCCAGGTAGAGCACCCCGTCGTCGGAGAGCACCCGGTGCATCTCGGCCACCACCCCGTCCGGGTCGACCACGTGCTCGTAAATGTGGTTGAACACCAGCACGTCGATCGACTTGTCGGGGAACGGCAGCGCCGTGCCGTCGCCGCAGACGAACGCCACCCGCTCGCCGAACCGGTCGGCCGCCTTGCGCAGCCCCGGCACGTCGATGTCGATGCCCAGCGTGTGCCCGGCCCCGGCCTGCGCCAGCTCATCGGCGATGAAGCCGGCCGAGCATCCCACATCGGCCACGGTCAGCCCGCCCAGCGGCCCACGGAAGTGCTCCAGCACAGCGATGATCTTCGCTGCCTTCCGCCGCCGTTTCTCCTCGTCGAGCATGGCGGACTGGAACTCCGAGTATTCGAGCTGCGCGAGCCGTTGCTTCCCCACGGAGCCCCACAGTACCCATCTCACCGCCAACTCGCTTTGGTACGGTGGCCGACCTGGCAGGAGAAGGACGTACGGGGGCAAAGTGGCGCTGTTCGACAAGATTCGCGGCGAATTCATCGACATCGTTGAATGGCTGGACGACAGCCGGGACACTCTGGTCTGGCGTTTCCCCCGCTACGAGAACGAGATCAAGATGGGCGCCCGGCTCGTGGTCCGCGAGTCGCAGATCGCGGTCTTCGTCAACGAGGGCGAGATCGCCGACGCGTTCGCGCCGGGCACGTACACACTGGAGACCCAGAACCTGCCGATCCTGTCCACGCTGAAGGGCTGGAAGTACGGCTTCCACTCGCCGTTCAAGGCCGAGGTGTACTTTGTCAGCACCCGCCAGTTCGCCGACTTCAAGTGGGGCACACAGAACCCGGTCATGGTGCGGGACGCCGAGTTCGGGCCGGTGCGGCTGCGGGCGTTCGGGGCGTACTCGGCCAGGGTCACGGACGCGCGTGCGCTGCTGCGGGAGCTGGCCGGGACCGATCCCCAGTTCCGTGCCGAGGAGGTGGAGGGCTACCTGCGCCAGATGGTGCTGGGCCGGCTCGCCCACGCACTCGGCACGGCCGGCGTGCCGGTGCTCGATCTCGCCGCCAACCAGCACGAGATGGGGCGGCGGCTGGCGGAGGTGCTGACGGCCGACCTGGCCGGGGTCGGGATCGCGATCCCGGCGTTCACGATCGAGAACATCTCGCTGCCTGAAGAGGTGGAGCGGGCGCTCGACAAGCGCTCGCAGATGGGGATCGTCGGCGACCTCGGGGACTACGCTCGGTTCCAGGCCGCGAACGCGCTGGAAAACGCCGGCGGCGCCGCCGAAGGCATGGGCCTGGGCATGGGCATCGCCGCCGGCCAGCACATGGCCGCCTCCCTCACCCCGCAACCCCAGCCCACTCAGCCGGGCCAGCCGCCCGCCGCCCAGTACCCCCAGCCCGGCCAACCACCCACCGCCCAGCATCCCCAGGGACCTCCGCCACTCCCCCAGTGGTACCTCGGCATCGGCGGGGAGCGGCGCGGGCCGTTCGACGAGGCCGCCCTGCCCGCCGCCGGGCTCACCCCGGACGTGCTGGTCTGGAAGGCCGGGATGCCGCAATGGGCGCCCGCCCGTGACGTTCCCGAGCTGGCCGCCTTGCTGCGTGACACGCCGCCGCCGTTGCCGCCCGCCTGAACACGCCCGAGAGGAACCCCCCGTGACTACCCACCCGCAGACGTCGGGCGCCCCGGCGCAGCCGTGCACCGGCTGCGGCGCGAGCGTGGCCTTCGCCCCGGGCACGACAGCCCTCCAGTGCCCGTACTGCGGCCTGCGGCAGAACATCGCCCCGCCCACCCGCCAGGTACGCGAGCACTCCTACGACGCCTTGCCGGCCAAGCCCCGTGTCCACACCCTCGCGCCCCACCAGTTCACCTGCCCGGGCTGCGCCGCCCGCACGGAGAGCGACGCGATCTCCAAGGCGTGCCAGTTCTGCGGCACCGCCCTGGTCGCCGACACGGCGAACGACACCCAGATCGCCCCTGAGGCCGTGCTCCCGTTCGGCCTGGATCGGGGCGGCGCAAGGCACGCCCTGGGCGTCTGGGCGAGGACCCGCTGGTTCGCCCCGAACCGCCTCAAGAAGGTGACCGAGGCGGAGACCATGAAAAGCACCTACCTGCCGCACTGGACGTTCGACGCGCACACGGTCTCGGACTACGTCGGCCAGCGCGGCAAGCACTACTGGGTCACCAAGCGCCATAACGGCAGGAGCCGTCGTGAGAGACGCACCCGCTGGTACCCGGCCAGTGGCCGGGTGACGCGCGCCTTCGACGACGTGCTGGTCGCCGCCACGACGCAGGCGCCCAGGGAACGGCTGGACAAGCTCCAGCCGTGGCCGCTGAAGCAGGCCGTCCCGTTCGACCCGGGCTACGTGGCCGGGCACCACACCCTGCGCTACGACACCGAGCCGCAGACCGGCATGGAGCAGGCCAAGACCGTCATGGCCGGGGTCATCCACGGCGACTGCCGTCGCGACATCGGCGGCGACGAGCAGCGCGTCTTCTCGGTCGACACGGATTACTCGCACGTCACGTTCAAGCTGGTGCTGCTGCCGGTGTGGATCGGAAACTACTTGTACGGCGGCAAGACGTACCAAGTACTGATCAACGGCGTGAACGGAGAGGTCCAGGGCGACCGGCCGTACAGCGCCATCAAGATCGCGCTGGCGGTGCTCGCCGCGTTGGCGCTCGTCGCGCTGGTCGTCTGGCTTTACCAGGTGAACCGCGCGTAGCGTCTGCGACTGATCAGGACAACGCTCTATACCGTTAGGTGCACACGTTCGTCTGCTGCGAGGCCGTGATGGTCCCCTGCTTCACGCTGTCGGGCAGCTCCGTCACCTTGACCGACTCGAAGTCCTCGCCGACGACGAACTGGATCACCGGACCGCTCTTCGGCGCGGCTCCCGCGGCGGCGGTCGCCGGGACATACGCCTGCGCGTTGGTCGTCGGCACCTTGCCCGCCGCCGGAGCCGGCTTGGGCAGGACCGCACCGGCGAGCGTGTCGGCGTAGTCGGGCGCCGTGTCGATCGACCTGGCGTAGTGGATCTCGCTCTTGGCCAGGCTCTGACCGTCCGCGGCCTCGTAGTTGCCCACGCTCACCACGTTGAAGCCCTGCTCGGTGAGCTGGTCGGCGACCTCGCGGGCCTTGCCCACGGTCTTCGTGCCGTTGAGCACCTGGACCTTCACCTGCTGCGGCTTGACGGTGACCTTGGGCTTGGCGCTGGCCGAGGGCGCCGGGAGGGCGACCTCGGTGTCGGTCCTGACCGCGGTGAACAGCTTGGCGGCGTCGGCCGTCCAGACCACGCGGTTCTCGTCCGCGGGGTCCGGCCCCCACGGCACCGTCGTGAGCTTCACGCCGCCCGCCGTCAGCTGCTTGGCGCTCAGCGCGATCTCGATGAGCCGCTCGGTGTCATTGGCCAGCTCGGGGTCCATGGTGACGGAGCTGCCCGCGGCCGCGACGAATTCGCGCAGCTGGCCCGGGTCCGTGAGCAGATCATTGCTGGTGGCCTTGGCGATGACCTTGCTGATGAAGATCTGCTGGCGCTTGATGCGCTGGATGTCGCTGCCGTCACCGTATTTGCGCAGGCGCACGTAGCCGAGCGCCTTCTCGCCGTTGAGCAGGCTCTTGCCCGGCGGCAGGACCAGCTTGGAGGCTTTGTCGTTCACGCCGGACTTCAGGCAGATCTCGATGCCGCCGAGCGCATCCACGATCTTCTTGAAGCCGCTGAAGTCCACCTCGACGAAGTGGTTGATGCGGATGCCGGTGAGGGTTTCGATCGTGGACATCGTGCACGCGATGCCGCCGGCGTTATACGCCGAGTTGATCATGTCGCGGCGCGGGGGCATCTCCTGCTTGGTGGTCTCGTTCTTGCACCGAGGGATCTGCACCATCGAGTCGCGCGGGAAGCTGATCAGCTGTGCCTTGTCCCGGTTGGGCGAGATGTGCATCAAGATGATCGTGTCGGTACGCTTGCCGCCCGCGTCGGCCGTCCTGGCCAACTGCTGTCCGTACTTCGCGTTGCCGTCGCCCGCGCGGGTGTCGGAGCCGACGAGCAGCACGTTGAGCGCGCCCGTGTCTGGGGGACGCGGGTTGATGATGTCTTCCTTGACAGGCTTCTGTGTGATGTTGCCGAAGGCGTCCCGGTACACGGTGTAGGCGGTCAGCGAGCCCGCCACCATGACCGACGTGACGCCGATGCTGATCCAGGCCAGCGCCCGCATCTTGCCCTGGCCGCCCCCGCCACCGCGGTGGCCGCGCGGCGGCCGGTCATCGGGCGGTGGCGGTGGCGCGGCCGCCGCCGCCCTGCGCGCCATCCTGCTGCCCGGCTGGGTGGGGGCGGTCCTGCGATCCTGTGCCGGGTCGGCTACCGGCACGCTCCTGTAGTCACTCATACGCCCCCTAGCCTCGTCCCTCGCGCTCCTGCGCAGGCTTTGGTCGTTCCGCGCCACGAGAGTAGGTCACGTTCCGCGTGTCCGGTGCGACGACTGCCGGAAACGACCGTGACCCGGGCGTGATGTTTCCGCGGGCAAGCATACTCAGAGCCGGACATGAGGTGGAATATCATTCGCTGAACTCTTTCTGGCTTCCTGACTGATTTCGCAGGTCAGGCCTGATGCTCAGGGCCGCGGCAAGACAGGCCAGAGGTACGGCCGGCAACACGTACCGATAGTCGAACTCCGCCGCGGCGGCCGGTGTGATCAGCAGCACAATGGCCACTGACCAAGGCACCGGCCAGGACGGAGCTCCCGCGAGGCGCCCTGAGCGCCTACGGGCGATCGCCACTACCGGAGGCACCAGGAGGACCCCCAGGAGCAGCGGGCCGGGCAGCCGCGCCATGCTCTGGTAGGCCCTCAGCCATCCGGCGTAGGGCTCGACGATCTCCGTGCCGATCGCACCTTGCTCATAGAGCTTGGCATACTCCGCACCGACCTGCGCGGGATAGCGGCCAGGTGGTCCCGGTGGCGTCACGGGAAACTGGTAGTAGGCGTAGATCTCCGGGTCCGGATAGACCGGGCGGTCCCACCGGAACGAGCGGCCGAGCTCGGTCAGCACGGAGGCGGCGTAGTCGAGCGGCTGCTTGACGATCGCCAGCGTCGCGAACCTGGCCGCCAGGTCGTCGGTCTCCTTCGTGAACGTGATGCCCGGCAGCTGCACCAAAGGCGCGTCCTTGGCCCAGATGTACTCCTGGGACGGCGGGCGCTGCCCGGGCGGGCGCGGGTCGCACAGGACCTTCAGGTCCGGCGGCGGGTCCATCCTGGCGCAGTCGGCGAACGACATCGTCCGGGCGTACAGGAAGGCGCCGTTCGCGCCGATGAGGCCGACCCGCTGGTAAGTGGCGTAGAACCAGGCGCCGTAGGCCACGATCGGCACCATGGCCGCCGCGAGCAGCACACCGGCGTGCCCGATCCGCCTGCGCAGCACGAACCAGGCCGCGAACACCACGATGAGCGGCTGGCCGACGGTCCTGGTCAGCGTGGCGGCGGCGAGGAGCAGCCCGATGGCGGCGACCGTGCTCGTCTTTTGCGTCGTGCACAGCGCCACGGCGGACACGACCAGGAACATGAACAACGTGTCGGACACCAGCAGGTGCTCCAGCTCGACCTGGTACGCGTCGAGCAGCACGGGCACCGTGGCCAGCGTCGCCGCCCACCTGGGGGCTCTTCTGGCAACCCGGTAGATCAGCACGCCGGTGGCCAGGCCGAGCAGATGCTGCGCCACCGCCACCGCGGCGAAGGAGTGGAACGGCTCCAGCAGCTTGATGAACATCGAGTAGCCGGCCGGTCGCACCAGGTCGGGGCGCGGTTTGAAGACCGTGACGATGTAGGTGTAGGAGTCGGGGAACCACAGGGCCGGGCGGTAGCCCAGCATGGCCAGGGCGCGCAGCAGCGTGCCGAGGGCGAGCACCACGAGGAACCACCGGTGCCGCCGCGCCACACAGGCCCAACGGCCGCTCAGCGCCGGCTCGGCCGCGCGAACCACCGACGTCACCCGCCCATCCTCCCGCTTCTCGGCACGTCGCGTACGCTACCGGCCGTCACACGACGCCCGCGCCATGAGCGGCCGCCGTGTGATGTTGCACACGGGGACTGGGTACGCTCGCTCTCCGATGGAACTCGATCGACCCGGCCGGGTGCTCGCCGCGCTCTCGGTGGCGCCCGCGCTCGCCGTGGCGGGCTGGCTGCTGGCCGGGCTGCCGCTGCTGCTGCTCGGCCGGTTCACGCCGCTGCCCACGCTGCTGCTCGGCGTGCCCGCCGCCGCCCTGTTGTGCTGGGCGGGGACCCGGCAGGCAGGCAAGGTGGTCGAGGCCACGGTGTGGCAGGTCGCCGGGGTGGTGGCGGTCGCGGCGGCGTCGGCCGTGTTCAACCTGGTCATGCACAGCGAGCAGTTGATCGTCAGGCGGGACCCGGCCACCTACGCGCAGTACGCCGCCTGGATCGCCGGCCACGGCGCGCTGCCCATATCCGTCCAGCCGGAGGCGTTCGGCGGGGCCGATCCTTCGCTGGTCTTCAAGAGTGTCGGGTTCTACGACGTGGACGGTGGGCTGGCGCCGCAGTTCATGCCGGGTGCGCCGATGATGTTCGCGCCCGGCCACTGGCTCGGCGTGCCGTTCGCGGTGCCGGCCGTGCTGGGCGGGCTGGCCGTGCTCACGGTGGCCGGGGTGGCGGCGCGGCTGGCCGGGGCCCGGTGGGCGGTGCTCGCGGCATTGACGTTCGCGATGAGCATGCCGATCCTCTACACCTCGCGGACCACGTTCAGCGAGATCCCGTCGCTGATCCTGCTGTTCGGCGGGCTGGCGCTGGCGCACGATGCGCTCGACCGGCCCGGGTGGGGCCGCGGGTCGCTGGCGGGGCTGGTGTTCGGGCTGGCCGTGCTGGTCAGGGTCGACGGGCTGCGTGACGTGCTGCCGGTGCTCGCGTTCGCGGGGCTGCTGATCGCGATGCGGCGGAGCTCGCGCTTCGCGAGCTCCGCCAGGCCGCAGGGGGCGCTGGGGCTGCCGCTTGCGGCCGGGCTGGTAGCGGGGGCCGGGCTCGCGATGCTGGCGGCGTACCTGCTTGCCCGGCCGTACTTGTCGTATCTGTCCGGCTCGCTCAGGCCACTGCTGTTCATCTGCGGTGGGGTCCTCCTGCTCACCTTGGCCGGCACCGCCGCCGCGCCGGTGCTGGCCAGGATCCGGCTGCCCGGGTGGGCGCCCGCGGCAGGGGCAGGGCTGGTGGTGCTGGTCATGGCCGCGCTGTACGCGCGCCCGTGGTTCCAGACCGTGACCCGCGCCCCGGTCACGCCCGAGGACAGGCGTACCTACGCGATGATCCAGTCGATCCAGCGGGCCAACGGCGTGCCCGTGGACGGCCGGCGGCTCTACTTCGAAGACTCCCTGCACTGGGTGGTCTGGTACGTCGGCCTCCCCGTGGTGGTGCTGGCCACGATCGCGGCGGCCGTGCTCGTCCGCAGGCTGCTGCGCGACGGCGCCCCCTTTGACTGGCTGCTGCCGCTCGCGGTCATCGGCTGGACCACGGTCACCACGCTGCTCCGGCCCGAGATCACCCCCGATCATCCGTGGGCCGCGCGCCGCCTGGTGCCCATCGTGATCCCGGGGCTGATCCTGCTCGCCACGTACGCGCTGAGCCGCCTGCGCACCAGGCGCTGGTGGGTGACGGCGGCGGCCGTCCTGGTCGTGCTCGTGCCGCCCGCAGTGACCTCGATCGGCACCGCGTTCACACCGGTCGAGCGGGGGGAGGCGGCGGCCGTGGCGGCGATGTGCGCCAAGCTCCCGCCCGACGCGTCCGTGCTGATCGTGGAGCGGGTCACCGGCGACCGGTTCCTCCAGCTCGTCCGCGGGATGTGCGATCGCCCGGCGGCGGAGGTGAAGAGGGCCGGGGCCGAGACGGCGCCCGAGGCCGAGGTGCGCCGCCTGATCGAGCGGGTTCGCGCGGCCGGTCGTGTCCCGGTCGTGCTGGCCGCCACGGACGGGCAGGTCGCGCCGTACGGGTCGGCCGACCACGTGATGGCGCTGGTCACGCTCCAGGACGAGCGTTCGCTCATCGACGCCCCGAACGGGACGTGGTCAATGGAGATCAACGTATGGATGGCCGTGGCTCGGTGAAGAGATCGGGCTGATGTGGACCTGGCCTTAAGGTGGGCAGAGTAACCTCGAGCCCCGTGAGCACGCCTGAGACCCCCAAGAGTGGACCTGCCGTGGAAGAAGCGCCCTACGTCACCATCGTCCTGCCCTGCTACAACGAGCAGGATCACGTCATCGACGAAGTCGAGCGCATCACGAAGGCCATGGACTCGAGCGGCTACACGTATGAGCTCCTGGCCGTCGACGACTGCTCCACCGACCTGACGCTGGCCAGGTTGCAGGAGGCCGCGCCGAGCTATCCGCACCTGCGCGTGCGCGCCTTCCACCGCAACGGCGGCTCTGGCACCGTGCGGCGCATCGGGTCGCAGGAGGCCAAGGGCCAGATCGTGGTCTGGACCGACGCCGACATGACCTACCCCAACGAGCGCATCCCCGAGCTGGTGCAGATCCTGGAGAAGGACCCGACGATCGACCAGGTGGTCGGCGCGCGCACCACCGAGGAGGGCTCGCACAAGCTGCTGCGGGTGCCCGCCAAGTTCGTGATCCGCAAGGTCGCGGAGATGCTGGCCGGTCAGAAGATCCCCGACCTCAACTCGGGGCTGCGAGCCTTCCGCAAGTCGGTGGCCAAGCCCTATCTGCGGCTGCTGCCTCCCGGGTTCTCGTGTGTGACGACGATCACGCTGTCGTTCCTGTCCAACCAGCACGACATCTATTACCTGCCGATCGACTACGCCAAGCGGGCCGGCAAGTCGAAGTTCAGCTTCGTGTCCGACGCCTACCGCTACATCCTGCAGGTGCTGCGGATGATCATGTACTTCAACCCGCTCAAGGTGCTCATGCCGCCCGCGTTGTGGCTGGTCGGCATCGGGTTCGTGAAGGGTGTCTGGGACATGGTCCAGCACCCGTTCTACTTCCCGGCCAACACCGTCATGATCTTCCTGTCCGGGATGCTGATCGGGTCCGTGGCGCTGCTGGCCGACCTGATCGTACGCTCGCGGGGAGAGTAGGCGCGTGCGGATCGCGATCGTCGGGCCGACCTATCCGTACAAAGGCGGCGGGGCGCAGCACACCACCGAGCTGGCGCACCGGCTGTCGGCGCTCGGGCACGACGTGGTGATCGAGTCGTGGCGGGCGCAGTATCCGTCGTTCCTCTATCCGGGGCAGCAGACGATCTCCGCGCCTGAGGGCACGCCCTATCCGAAGACCGTACGCAGGCTGGACTGGCGGCGGCCGGACGGGTGGGTGGCCGCCGGACGGCGGCTGCGGTCGGCCGACCTGGTGGTGCTGGCCGTGCTGAGCCCGGTGCAGGTCCCGGCCTACATGGGGATCTTGTACGGGATTTCCCGAAAAGTCAGGACAATTGCCCTCTGTCATAACGTCCTTCCGCACGAGCGGAAGGCCTACGACGAGCCGCTCATGAAGGCCCTGCTCAAGCGGGTCGACGGTGTGCTGACCCATTCCGAGCAGCAGGCCGGGCTGGCCGGTGGGTTGACGGACAAGCCGGTCAGCGTGGCGGCGCTGCCCCCGCACCTGCCGTCCACCACCGCCGAACGCTCCTCGCAGGTGCACCGCCGGCTGCTGTTCTTCGGCATGGTCCGCCCGTACAAGGGGCTGGACCTGTTGCTCAGGGCGTTGCCGGAGGGGATCTCGCTGACCGTGGCGGGCGAGTTCTGGGGCGGGCTCGACGAGACGAAGGCGCTGATCGACCAGCTGGGCATCGGCGAGCGGGTGGAGCTGCGGCCCGGCTACGTGGCCGCCGACGACGTGCCCAGGCTGTTCGCCGCGGCCGACGCGCTCGTGCTGCCCTACCGGAACGCGACCGCCAGCCAGAACGTCTGGCTCGCCCACGAGCACGGCGTCCCGGTGATCGCCACCCGCGTGGGCGCGCTGGCCGACCACGTCACCGACGGCGTGGACGGGCTGCTCCTCGAGCCGGGTGACGCCGGCGCGCTGCGGGAGGCGATCGAGCGGTTCTACGCCTCTGGGGAGCCCGAGAGGTTGCGGTCGGGGGTCAAGGCGGTCGATCCCGAGCCGTTCTGGTCCGCGTACGCGGGGACGCTGCTGGGGACCTGACGGCCGACCAGGAAGGAGATGCCTGCGGCCGTCGCATCCGCCAGCGTGAACGCCAGCCGCGACACGATCGCCACCGCCAGCGCGGGCGCGGTGCCGATGACCGGTCCGAGCACGAGCACCAGCGCACCTTCCCTGATCCCGACGCCGGCCGGCACCACGACGGTGAGGATGCCGGTCGCCCAGGCGAACGCGTAGGCCCCAGTCGCGATGACGTAGAGGTCCGCGCGGCCGCCCAGCAGCCAGATGTGCACGCCGTAGACGAACCAGCCGAGCGTGGTCCACGCCACCGCGACGATCACCGTCCGGCCGGGCAGCACGCTCTCCAGCGGCTCCTTACGAGCGATGCGGAGCGCCAGGTTGAGCCCCCAGGTGAGGACCTTGGGGTGCAGGCACACGGCGATCACCGGCACGAGCAGCGCCAGATACCAGGCCTGCCGTACCGCGTCCAGCGTCCAGAGCGTGGCCGCCGCGATCGAGACCGCCACCCCGATGTTGATCACCAGGCCGAGCGAGATCGTCGCGAACGTGCGCCGCGGCGGGCTGCCGTGGTCCCGGCCCAGGTCCATCATCGCCGCGTACGCCCACACGGCGCCCGGGATGTACTTGCCCAGCTGGCCCACGAACATGATCCGCCCGGCGATCCGCAACGGCACCCGCGTGCCGAGCCCCGCCAGGATCTCCCGCCAGGCCACCAGCATGAAGAACTGGCCGAGTAGCACCGCGGCGAACGCCCCGAGCACCGCCCACGGCGACATCGCGGCCACGGCGCCGGTGGTCTCCTCCCAGTTCCGTGCCAGGCCGTACCCGAGGAACCCGACCGCGATCAGGGCGAGGACGATGCGCAGCAGCCGACGGAGCATTGGCTCAGGCTATAGACCGTTGTGCTGATTTGCTATGTGACCTGGGTGAGGGTGTGTCGCGGATCCCCCGTGTGGCGTCCTTGGCGTCGAGGTTCGAGTGGTCGTGTGGCGGGAGGCACAGACGCTCCAAGTTCCCTGTGTAAGCGGGCATTCTGGATGTCCTTGAGAGACAGGAGCCGTGGAGCGGGATAGTCTGTTGCGGGTCGGCGACGCAGTGCGACACCGAACCGCAAGGTGGCATTCACGTCGTGTTGTCGTCGTGTTCCCCGGCCCCTAGCGGAAGCTGAGCGACTTCCTCGTGTCTGACACCAGATTCTCTCCACCGGCCACGCCCACGCCGAATTCGGCGGGTCCGGAAGAGGGAGGTGGGCCCGCCAACACGGGCGCGCGGTGGCCGCTGCCCGAGGAGGCCTTCTGGAGCGAGCGGACCGACCCGCATGGAGTCCTGCCGGACGACCAGACCGACCCGGGCGGAGAGCGCACCGGGGGTGGTGAGCGGGCCGGAGCGCGGGAGGCCGGGACGGACGAGGGTGCCCGAGTGCGCCGGGTCGCGACGGACGAGCGGCCGCTGACGCAGCCCGAGCCCAAGGCGGAGGCGGAGCCGGCCAAGCGCAAGCGCGACCCGTTCCTCGACAACGTCAAGTTCGTCCTGATCGCGCTCGTGGTCGTCGGCCACTCGCTGGTGCCGACGCTGTCGGCAGACTCCTCCAGGGCCCTCTACATCTTCGTCTACACCTTCCACATGCCGTTGTTCGTGCTGATCAGCGGCTACCTGTCCAGGAACTTCTGGAACTCCAACGCCAAGACCAACAAGCTGGTCGACACGTTCCTGGTCCCCTACGTCATCGTCGAGGTCGGCTACGCCGCGCTGCGCTTCTCGCTGGGCCAGAAGTGGAGTCTGACGATCATCGACCCGGCGTGGCTCAACTGGTACCTGCTGGCGCTGCTGTTCTGGCGGTTGTCCACACCGGTGTGGAAGCGGATGAAATACCCCGTCCCGGTGGCGATCGCGATCTACCTGTTCGCCGGGTTCTCGCAGATCTCCGGCGACTTCAGCATGGACCGCTTCTTCGGCCTCCTGCCGTTCTTCGTGATCGGCCTGGTGATGCAGCCCGAGCACTTCGAGTTGCTCAACCGGCGGTGGATCAAGATCGTGTCGGTGGTCACGATCATCGGCGCGGCCGCGGTGGCGATCTACATCGCGCCGAGGGCGCCGCTCGACCCGTTCTACTTCAAGCACAGCTTCCAGGACATGGACCTGTCCTGGTACATGGGACTCGGCCTGCGCACCGGGCTGCTGGTGTGCTCGCTGGCCATGTGCTTCGCCGTGCTGGCGCTGGTGCCCAGGGGCGAGACGTGGTTCTCCGACCTCGGCACCCGCACGCTCTACTGCTATCTGCTGCACGGCATCCCGGTGCTGATCGCCAAGGAGATGGGCTGGCTGGAGTTCCCGTGGCTGCACGGGCCGCTCGGCGTGCTGGCGATCACTTCCAGCTGCTTCGCCCTGGCGATCGTGTTGTGCCTGCCGGAGACCAGGACGGTCTTCAAGTGGGTGCTCGAGCCCCGCCTCGTCTGGCTCTATCGCCGTCCCTCTCGAAGTTAAGCGACCGTTCCACCCGCATTAACGCCTTTGACCTGGTAGGCGCGGAGCATCGACACATGCGCGCATGTGTCGCCACAACAGTCCATCACCCCGAGGATGCCCGGATCATGCACAGGCAGATCAGGGCATTGCTCGATGCGGGCCACGAGGTGACCTACGTGGCGCCGTTCACCTATTACAACGTGACCCCGGTCATGGGGCTCACCGCGGTGGACGTGGCGCGCTCGGCCTCGTACGGCAAAGCACGCGCGGCGCTCAGGCGCGGCGTCAAGGGCGCCGACCTGCTGATCGTCCATGACCACCGGCTGCTGAGCGCAATGCCCTACCGGCGTCCTCCGGTCGTGTGGGACATGCGCGAAGAAGTCACCCCCAGGCAACTGGCCCGCGCCGAACGGCGCCACCGAGTGATCACCTCCGCGGTGGTGCCAGAAGCGACCCTGGTGTCGCCGAGCCCTCCCCCTCCAGGCGACACCAGGGTCGTGCACATCGGCCGGCTGTCGGTCGAGCGCGGCGTCAACGAGCTGATCGGCCTCGCCGAGCGCCTGGTGCCCCACGGCATCCGGCTGGACCTCATGGGGGCGGCCGAGCGCGACGTGCGCCCGCTGCTGCGGGACGCGCAGCGGGTCGGCCTGCTCGACTGGTTCGGGTACGTGCCCAACCGGCACGCGCTACGCATGGCCGAGGGCGCGCTGGCCGGCCTGTCACTGGCCGACGACACGGTACGCGAGGTGCCGACGAAGATCATGGACTACATGGGCCGCGGGCTGCCGGTGATCACCACGCCGCAGGGGGCCACGCTGGTGGAGGGCGCCGGCTGCGGGCTGGTCGTGCCGCTGGACGTGGATGCCGTGCTGAACGCCGTACTGGACCTGAAGGAGGACTCGGCGCGGCGGGTCAGGCTGGGCATCCAGGGCCACGCCGAGGCACGCCTTCGCCACCACTGGCCGGACCACGCGGCCGCCTTCGTGCGCCAGGCCGAGTCGTGGGCGGGCAAGCCCGCCACGCACGCTCTGGCCGTGTAGCCATGGCAAGCCGCGCCCGGGGTTGATGTACTGGGACCATGGCATCGCATCTGATCCAGGACCGGACGGTGGACATGCCTGTCCGGGTGAGAGACGCGGAGATCTGCAGCGCCTTCTACCCCGTGCGTGCCGACGCCGCCCGGGCGGTCATCGCGTACTCAGGGCTCGACGTGGCCGAGGCGCTGCCCGGCAAGGCCGTCTGCATACTGCTGTTCGTCGACTATCGCGACGGGGACCTCGACACCTATCACGAGTTCGGGATGGCCTTCCTGATCCGCCCTCCGGGCGGCACGGGAGCCAAGGGGCTCGCCGACCTGCGTCAGGCGGGGATCTTCGTGCACTGGTTGCCCGTGGACCAGCGGTTCACGCTGGACGCGGGGCGCACGATCTGGGGGTTCCCGAAAGAGCTCGCGGACATCGAGTTGCGGCTCGGCTCGCCGTACAAACGGTGCATCCTGCGTAAGGACGACAGGCTCGTGCTCGACATGCTGATCAAGCCGGGAATGCCTGTGCCGGGCGCCGCGGCGATGGCGCCGATGGACGCCTACACGCACCAGGACGGGGTCACGCGGCGCGTCCCCTGGTCCGTGCGCGCCCGTGGCGCGAGGATGCGGCCCGGCGGGGCGCTGATCCGTCTCGGCAACCATCCCATCGCCAAGGAGCTGAGCGAGCTGGGGCTGCCCAAGCGGGCCATGTTCACCACGACCGTCTCGCGCGCGGCGATGACGTTCGGCGCGGCGGTGGAGATCTGAGCTAGACGATCGGGGGGCGGCCGAGCTTCACCATGCGCCAGGCCGTCCGCCAGGCCATCGGCCGCCGCTCGCCCGCCGGGCTGCGCAGCCCCTCGACGAACCCGGCGAACCACGCCTTGAGCGCCGTCGTCGACCCGCGCTCGCGGACGAGGGTGAGCACCACCCAGTTGGTGAGGTAGAGCACCGCAAGCGGCCACGGCAGGTTGCGGCGGGCCAGCCAGACGCGGTTGCGGGCGTTGAGCCGGTAGAAGTTGGCGTGCCGGGTCGGGGGGACCTGCGGGTGGTACATCACCGTCTCGGCGTCGTATTCGATCCGGTAGCCCTCGCCGAGCAGCCGCCAGGCCAGGTCGGTCTCCTCGTGAGCGTAGAAGAACCGCTCGGGCAGGCCGCCCACCTGCAGGAACGCCGAGCGTCTGACGGCCGAGGCGCCGCCGAGGAAGGTCGTGACCGGCGAGGAGCGCTGCGGATCGCCCGCGCGCAGCCGGGGCACGTGCCGCCGCTGGCCGATGCCGCCGTCGGGGTCCATCACCCGGAAGGAGATCACCGCCAGGTCCGGCTCGGTGGCGAAGCGATCCCGAACGTGCGCGACGACCTTCTGTCCGGCGTACCAGCCGTCGTCGTCCAGGAACAACACGACGTCTCCCGAGCACTCCTCCACGCCGCGGTTACGGCCGGCGGGGATGCCCGCGTTGTGGTCGAGCCGGATCGACTTCACGACCGCGGCGGACCCCTCGGGTGGCGTGGCCGACACCTCGGGCACGTCGGCGCCGTTGCCCACGATCACCACTTCGACGTCGCCGTCGATCTGGTTGAGCGCAGACTCGACCGCCCGGTTCAGCTCCGCGACCCGGTTGCCCATGGTGAGAATGACACACGAGATCTTCAAGAGATCACCAGGCGGTCGTGGCATGCTTTCATGATCACCGAGTCTGTTCTGGGTACGGGTGAAGCTAAGCGTATCGGAACTGGGGATGAACCCCCACCGAACGGCGGACGTCCGATCAATACGACGGTCATCACACCCTTTTCGGTTCCGACATGGCATCACGCCAGGCGCCTCGAGGCGACGATGCTTACCAAATGCAGAACAACCTGTAGGCAAGCCGCTACGAAACACGCGACGAGCAGGACCCGTGTGGCCGGCAGGCCGCCGGTGAACTGATCGACGACCGCGGCCGCCAGAGCGAGCAGCGACAACTCGATCGGCTGCATGATCCGATGGAACTGTGTCGCCGCAAGCACCCGCCTGCCCAGCGCCAGCAGCCCGGAGCGGAACTGCACCGCAGACGCCTCGGTGGCGGCCGCCAGACCGCCCTTGGCCCGCGCCACCTCCACGAGGTCGGTCTCGGCCTTGATGAGGATGGCACCGAGCGCGGCGGCGACGCCGAGGACGGTATACCAATCGGGCATGACGGCCGACGCCCGCCAGCCCAGTCCGACCAGCAGCGCGGCCTCGGTGAAGTAGGCCCCGACGCGGTCCAGGTAGACGCCGACCAGCGAGGTCTTCCCCGTCCAGCGGGCCAGCTCACCGTCGGAGCAGTCCAGCAGCAGGTAGACCTGCACCAGCAGGGCGGCGACCACGACGGCCCACAGCCCAGGCAAGGCCAGCACGACACCGGCCACGATCCCGGCCAGCGTCATAAGCCAGGTGAGCTGGTTGGGCGTGACGGGAGTCTTGGCCATCAGCCAGGTGACGTAGATGGACAACCTGCGCATGTAGAGCACGCCTGCCCAGTGCTCGCCGTTCCTGCGGTCCAGGTGACCGGCGGGCTGGGCGACCCGCCGCAGCTCAGCGACCGAAGGCCCGGACATAGTCCCCCACTCGATCGCGGATCTCGTTGTCCTGCATGCGCAGGTGCTCCAGGATCGTGTAACGGCCGGGGCGAGTGGCCGGCGCCAGCGCGACGGCCTCGGCGAACTGCGCCTCGCTCAGCCCGATGTCGGCGGGGACGACCGGCAGCTCGTGCCGCCGCAGGCAGTCGACGACCTGCGTGACCCGTGCCTTGTCCTCCCTCAGGAAGAAGCAGAAGGCGGCACCGATGCCGGCGAGCTCGCCGTGGTTGGAGGTGCCGGGGAAGAGCTGATCCACGGCATGAAGGATCTCATGGTCTCCACCACTCGCGGGCCGTGAGGAGCCCGCGATCACCATCGACATGCCGGACAGGATCAGGGATTCGGCCAGCACGGTCAGGAACGCGTCGGACTCGATGGAGTCGGTGCGGCCGATGAGCGCCTCGGCGGACGTGCGGGCCATCGAGCAGGCCAGGCCGTCGATCGGCTCGCCCCGCTCGATGTTGCCGAGCTGCCAGTCCTCGATGGCCGACAGGTTGCTCACCACATCGCCCGCTCCGGCTCTGACCAGCGACTTCGGGGCGCTGTGCACGAAGTCCAGGTCCACCAGGATCGCCAGCGGCATCGGCACCCCGAACGAGCCCTTGCCGCCTTCGTACACCAAGGACGCCGTCGGGGAGCAGATGCCGTCGTGGGAGAGGTTGGTGGCCACCGCCACCATGGGGATGCCGGCCAGCGAGGCGGCGTATTTGGTGGCGTCGATCGTCTTGCCGCCGCCGACGCCCACCACGACCTCGTAGGCGGCTTTGCGCAGGTCCGCGCCGAGCGAGACGGCCGCGTCGACCGACCCGTCGGCCACCCTGAACACCTCGGCCTCGTGCAGTTGCGGCGCGATCAGGCTCTCGATGTGGTCGCCTTGGCCTGGGCCGACGGCCACGGCGACCCTGCCGGAGGTCGCCACCCGGCTGTCGGCCAGCAGAGCGCCGAGCTCTGCCACGGCGCCGCGCCTGACCTGCATGGTCAACGGCGCCGGCAACATCCTCGCGAGAAGCGGCATGCCCGCCCCCTCAGTAGCGAACGGCTATGGTGCGGGCCTTGGCCAGGTCGTCGTGGTTGTCCACCTCGACCCAGTCGACCTCGCCGATGGGCGCGGCGTGAATCGTCTCACCGCGCTCGACCATCTCCTGGTAGCCGTCCTCGTAGTAGAGCTGCGGGTCGCGCTCGAACGTGGCCTTCAGCGCGTCGGCCAGCCGCTCTCCGGCACTCGGCCTGATCAGGGTGGCGCCGATGTACTCGCCGTAGGCCTCGGCCGGGTCCATCAGCTTGGTGATGCGCCGCAGCGAGCCGTCGGGCGAGAGCGTGACCTTCATCTCCTCGTCGGCGAGCTTCTTGACGTCGTCGACGGCGAGCAGGATGTCGCTGGTCTCGGGGGCGGACAGGAGTGTCTTCTCGACCGAGACCGGGTGCACGGTGTCGCCGTTGACCAGCAGCGCGCCCTGGGAGAAGTAGTCGCGGGCGCACCACAGGGAGTAGGCGTTGTTCCACTCCTCGGCCTTGTCGTTGTGCACCAGGGTGAGCTTGACGCCGTACTTCTTCTCGAAGGCGTCCTTGCGCTCGTGCACGGCCTGAGCGGCGTACCCGACGATGATCACGATCTCGCGCAGGTCCACCTCGGCCAGGTTGCGCAGCGAGATGTCCATGATCGTCGTTTCACCGTCGACCGGCACGAGCGCCTTGGGCAGCGTGTCGGTGTACGGCCGCAGGCGTCGTCCGGCCCCAGCGGCCAGCACCATTCCCAGCAACGTGCACTCCTCAGTCGAGCATGTCGAGCATGACGTACGTAGGCCCAAAGGTTAGTTCCCTTTGGGCCCTCCGAGGGTAATCCGGCGTTAGTCTTGCGTTCCCATATCGGTCGCTTCTACCCCAGATCGGGGTGCGGCCAGCCAGCAGGTCAGGCTCTCCCAGCCGAACAACGCCCACAGGTAGAGCGCTAGCACGACATAACCGAAGGTCAACGACCCCATGAGGGCGACCAACGAGACCGCCATCATCCGGCCGTCCCAGCCGAGCCCCAGCGTGGCCAGCCACGACGGCGCGTAAACGCGCTGCCGCAGCCGATAGACCAGATCGTAGTGGTGAAACGCCAGCGCGCCGAGCAGCAGGAAGATCAGCACTGGGTTCAGCTCGTGGGCGAACCCGACCGCCACCACGAACGTGTACTCGATGACCCGCAGAATCGGCGGGACGAGCCAGTCGAGCCTGCCGTCGTGCGGATGCGTGCTGCCCGGACCGGCCAGCAGCAACGTCACGGCCGGCGCGAACACCGCGAGCCCGTCCGTGCCCGCCACGCCGAGCAGCAGCAGCACGCCGGTGACGAACGTGCCCGCGAGCACCGGCGGCAGCGGCGGCAGCTGGCCGGCCACGAGCAGTCCCATGGCCCGCGAGAGCGGCCCGTCGTCGCGGTAGGCCACGACCGTGCTGTTGGGTACGGGGGCCATGTGCACCGGACTCATCGCGCCGACCTCATCATCCGTCCGGCAAGCTGGTAGAGGGCCGCCACGCCGCCCCAGCAGAGCAGGGAGAGGAACGTAACTCTGGCGTTCCAGAAGGCGGCGGTGACGGCGATCAGCGCGGTCCGCTCGCCGATGGGCAGCACGATGATCTTTTTGATCCAGTGGCCGACCACCCGGCGGCCCAGGGCCTGGCCCAGGCTGAGAAGGGTGATCTCCCGCCGGGCATCGGTCGACTCCAGCAGGGAGCGCGCCGGCCGGCACCAGCTCGCCCCGACCCGGGCCGCGTCGGCGACGGCCCCGGCGTAGGAGAAGTCGATGTAGTGCCGGACGATCTGCAGGATCGTCGCGGCCACGGCCAGGCGCCAGATCCCGGGGTCGGTGGAGCCGACGGCCAGGCCGATGTAGACGGCGTACTCCTTGAACCGGTCCGCCATGCCGTCCGCCCATGCACCGAGCGGCGAGAACGTGCGAGTGTAGCGGGCCAGCTGGCCGTCGAGGCAGTCGAGCACGAACGACAGGTAGAACAGCAGCGCCCCGAGCAGCCGCCCACCCTGGGTGCCCGCGGAGAACCACACGGCCGCCAGCAGGGCCAGGGCGACCGAGACGCCGGTGACGGTGTTGGGGGTGAGCTTGAGCTTGACGGCCGGCTTGATCAAGTAGCGCGACCAGGTGGACACGCAGAAGGTGGCGAAGAAGCCGTCGTTCTGCTTGACCGCGGTGTCGAGCCTGACCCTGGCCTCGTCCACGTCGGCCAGCGCGGCGACGGCGGTGTCGGCGGCGTGCTGGCCGGCCACCCGGTCGGCGTGCAGCAGCCCGATCGAGGCGGCGCGTACCGGCACGCCCGACCTGACCAGCCCGACCAGCAGCAGGTCCACTGCCTCGACCGGGGTGACGGGGCCGAGCTTGCCGGCGTCGGCGAGCTCGGCCAGTTCCTCGGCGATGTCGGCCAGCGTGCCGAGGTCGGACTCGCCGGCCTGCAGCAAGCCGCGGAAGGTGGCGTTCGCCTCTGGGACGACGTGGAAGGAGCTGCCCGCGGCGACGATCTTGCCGCCCTCGACGCGTACGGGCGGCCGCATGGGCCCCGTGATCGCGTTGGGGAAGATCAGCGCACCGGTGTCGTGCGCCGGATGCTCCAGCAGCAGCGCCAGTGCCTCGGCGTGGGCCACGAGATCGGCGGGGAGCACGGCGACGGCGCCCGCCGAGATCCGGGCGATCTTGGCGACGCCCCTGAGGTCGGCTCCGAGCCCGCCGTCCGGGGTGACCACCTGGACCTCGTTCACGGGCAGCATGGCGAGCTGGCCGGTGATCCGGTCGAGCAGCGTGCCGTCCCCGCAGGAGAGCCGGGCTGCCGGGGTCGTGGCGAGCAGCACGACCGACGTGGTCGTGCTCTCGCGAGTCGTGAACGAGTCAGGCAAAGCGCGGGTCTCCTCCCGGCCGGGGGATGGAGCACGTGGGCTTCGGGTGCGTAGCCCCAGCGTAGCGACAGGTCAAGGCAATATCACGGAACAGCGCCGTTACCCTGCAACTATGGATTCAAGGTCGGTTGGCGTGCTTTTGGCGGGCGGTGTAGGGCAGCGGGTGGGGTTGGCCACTCCCAAGCAACTCGCCGAGATCGCCGGAAAGACGATCATCGAGCACTCGATCGCCGTGTTCGAGAACGCGCCGGAGATCGACGAGATCGTGGTGCTGATGACGCCGGGCTACACCGACCGGGTCCGCGAGATCGTGGAAAAAGGCGGCTACGGCAAGGTCACCAAGATCGTGGAGGGCGGCGCGAGCCGTACCGAGAGCACGTGGCGGGCCCTGCAGGCGCTGGGCACACAGGAGTGCAACGTGCTGCTGCACGACGCCGTGCGGCCGCTCGTGGAGCCTCGGATCATCACCGAGTGCGTCAAGGCCTTGCGTACGCATCGGGCCGTCAACGTGGCCATCCCGAGCTCCGACACCGTCCTGGTGGCCGTGCCCGGGCCGGACGGCGAGGTCATCGGCGAGGTGCTGGACAGGTCGCGGCTACGGCGCAGCCAGACGCCGCAGTGCTTCAAGCTGTCGGTGATCAGGCAGGCGTACGAGCGGGCGTTCGCCGATCCTGATTTCGGCAGCCGCCCGGCCACCGACGACTGCGGCGTGGTGCTGCGTTACCTGCCGGAGGTGCCGATCCACCTGGTGCCGGGCAGCGAGCACAACATCAAGGTCACACACCCCGCCGACCTGCGGATCGCCGAGCTGCTCTTCCGGCTGGCCGCCGAGCGGCCAATGGCATAAGGGTCAA
Organism: Nonomuraea sp. 3N208; assembly: GCF_052245935.1. Taxonomy (NCBI): domain Bacteria; kingdom Bacillati; phylum Actinomycetota; class Actinomycetes; order Streptosporangiales; family Streptosporangiaceae; genus Nonomuraea; species Nonomuraea sp. 3N208. The sequence goes on from NZ_JBQQBR010000003.1 coordinate 298,932, forward strand.
GTGTGTGAATAACGCCGCGTTGCAGGCGTGTGGGTAGATGCCACTTGACCTGAAGCTTGTTACCGTGCGATCACATGAGGAAACTCATCGTGATCGCGGCTCTGATCGTCTGCTACCCCGTGCTGCTGGTGTCGGCGCTCTGGCCGGCGCCGCTGCTGTTCGGGGTGGTGGCCGCGCTCTCCTACGCCGCCGAGTACGCCACGCCGCGCGTCGCCAGACGGCTGATCGACGTGCTCGGCAAGGTGCACCTGGGGATGACGCTGCGGTTCGTGGCCAGGCAGACGGCGGCACTGCTTCTGGTGGCGCGGACGGCGGGTCCGGATTCGCCGTGGTTCGTGGCGCTGGCGGCGGGGATGTTCGGGATTCACGGGGTGCGTGCTGTGCACACCGGGCTGGCTCTGCGGCTCAGGCTGATCCTCAGCAGGATGCCGGTCACCACCCGCAACCTGGACGTGTCGGCGCTGCACATCCCGAAGATGCCGCCGGGCTGGCTGGGTGACGCCCGCAGCGTGCGTTTCCTCTACCTGGACGTCCTGCCGGTGCTCGGGGCCGCGGCCGGCGCCCTCGTGGCGGCCTGCGGTGCGGCCCTGGCCCTCGTGGCCGGCACCGCCGGCGCGCTGACGCTGATCCCGTACGTGCGCCGGGCCATGCCGCTCACCGACAAGGCCCGGGCCATCCAGGTCGTGAGCGAGCAGGTCAGGGCCTACCGCCCGGAGGTCATCCTGTACTTCTCCGGCGCCACCGCGGCCGCCTACCAGGCCAGGATGTGGCTGCCGACACTGGAGCGCATGGACCGGCGGGCCATCGTCGTGCTGCGCGAGCGCGGCATGGCCGCCCACCTGGAGCCCACGACGCTGCCGATGGTGTGCATCCCGTCCTCGGCCGACCTGATGAGCTTCCACGAGCTCTTCAGCGCCAAGTTGTGCCTGTACGTCTCCAACGTCGGCAGGAACGTCCACATGTTGCGAATCCCCACCCTGCGCAGCGCGTTCCTCAACCACGGGGACAGCGACAAGGAGGCGTCGTTCAACCCGTTCTCCCGGGTCTACGACGAGGTATGGGTGGCCGGGCCCGCGGGACGCGACCGCTACCGGCGGGCCAAGGTGGGCGTCCGGGACGAGACCATTCACGAGATCGGCCGGCCGCAACTGGAGGGCATTTCGACGGAGGGGCCCGGGCTGCCGTACCGGACCGTCCTGTACGCCCCCACCTGGGAAGGTTGGAACGACGACCTGTTCCACACGTCACTGATCACCATGGGGCCGCGCATCGTCCGGGCGCTGCTCGAACACGACCCGCCACTCCGCGTGATCTACAAGCCGCACCCGCTCACCGGATACCGCGACAAGAGCGCCCTGCGCGCGCACCGGAAGATCGTCACCATGATCGAGGCGGTCGAACTGGCCAAGTCGCAGGCCAGGCACCCGTCCCGGGCGGCCGGGTCGACGCCGCGGATCACGCACATGGTCGTCACCGGCCCCGAGCCGCACCTGTACGACTGCTTCAACGAGTGCGACCTGCTGATCAGCGACATCTCCAGCGTCGTGGCCGACTTCCTGGCCAGCGAGAAGCCGTACGCCGTGACGAACGTCGCGGGCCTGCCCGAGCGCGCCTTCCACGAGCGTTATCCGAGCACCGAGGCAGGCGTGCTGCTGGGTGAGGACCTGGCCGGGCTCGCGGAGTTCCTCGACGAGGAGGACACGCTTGCCCGGGCCAGGATCAAGCTCAGGAGTTATCTGTTCGGGCCGGAGTATCCCGACGCGCTGACCCGCTTCAACGCGGCGGTCGAGCGGGTCATGACTTCGGCGGGCGGGCCAGCTTCTTCGGGCTCGTGAGGAAGCCCCACCCCCAGGAGCAGTGCATGGTGGCGTACACGATCGGCAACCGCAGCCGCGCCGCAGGGGACAGCCCGCCGCCGGTCGCCGCCGAGCCCGCCACGATGGCGAGCGCGTAGCCGCCGGGGATGACCAGCGCGAGCGGGAAGAACGGCGCGACGACCAGCCCCAGCAGCATGGCCAGCACCGCGACGGGCGGCGCCAGATAACGTAGGTTGATCGTGCCCTCATGGGTGCGCGCGACCACGCGCCGCCAGCGGCCGTAGTGGAAATACTGCTTGGCCAGCGCCTTGACGTTGGGCCGCGGCCGGTAGGAGACCCGCATGGCCGGCTGGAACCAGACCAGCCCGCCGCTCTGGCGGATGCGGTGGTTCATCTCCCAGTCCTGGGCCCGCTGGAAGTGCTCGTCGTAGCCGCCCACCCGGTCGAGCGCCGAGCGGCGGAAGACGCCGAGGTAGACGGTGTCGGCTGGGCCGGCCGTGCCGCCCACGTGGAACGCGGCCGCGCCCACGCCGATCTTGGACGTCATGGCGCAGGCCACGGCCTGCTCGAAGGGTGTGATGCCCTCGGCGGCCATGATGCCGCCCACGTTGTCGGCGCCGGTCTCCGCCAGCGTCTCGACCGCGATGCGCAGGTAGTCGGGGGGCAACATGGCATGCCCGTCCACCCTGGCGATGATGCCGTTACGGGAGGCGGCGATCGCGGCGTTGAGCGCGTTGGGGGTGCGGCCCGTCGGGTTGGGCACCACGGTCACCCTGGGGTCGGCCGCCGCGATGGCGTCGGCGACCTCCTGGGTGCGGTCTTGGGACGGACCCACGGCGAGCACGACCTGGATGTCGCCGGGGTAGCTCTGGGCGAGGACCTGGTCGACGGCCTCGCGAAGGTGCCGCTCCTCGTTGAGGACCGGCATGACGACGGATATGGGGGGCCAGGCGCGCGTTTCCGCAGGCGCCTGCGGCGAGTCGGGGAACTGCTTCATGGCGGGGCTCACGCTACTGTACCGGCAGGGGAGGAGGGCAATCGAAAGCCCGATCCTCCGCGGGTGACCTGAGGGGGACGGCATGCGCGACGTGGGCGAGGAGGACGCCGGAGTACTCGTGGGCGGCGACGCCTACGGTGGCGTCAGGCTCCCACCCGGCCGGACGCGCAGGCCCTTCAAGAGGAGCGCCAAGGCACGCCGGCGCAACGTGATCGCGGCCGGGTTCCTGTCCACGTGCGTGCTCGTCACCACGGGCGTGGTGTGGGCGACTCCGCGCCAGATCGGCACCGTGGACGCGGGCGTGACCGCCCCCTCCCGCGGCGCCGAGAACATCCTGCTGGTCGGCGTGGACAAGCGCGACGACCTCACCCGCCAGCAACAGAACCGGCTCAAGCTGGGCCGCGAGGCCGGCCAGCGCACCGACACCATGATGGTGATCCACTTGTCCGAGGACCACCGCCGGGTCACCGTGGTGAGCCTGCCCCGCGACACCTGGACGACGGTCCCCGGCAAGGGCGAGCACAAGATCAACTCCGCGTACCAGTTCGGCGGGCCCAAGCTCACCAAGCAGACCGTGGAGTCCGCCACCGGGCTGGAGATCAACCGCTACATCGAGGTCAACATCCTCGGCTTCATCGACGTCGTGGACTCGCTCGGCGGCGTCACGGTGTGCACGCCGGTGCCGATCAACGATCCGAAGACCGGGCTCAACCTGGCTGCGGGCACTCACCAGCTGAACGGCGTGCAGTCGCTCGGCTACGCCCGCACACGGGCCACCGCCCGCTCCGACCTCGACCGCATCGACCGGCAGCAGCAGGTCATCTCGGCCCTGCTCAACAGGGCGCTGAGCGCCGGCACGCTGGCCAATCCGGGCAAGCTGGCCTCGTTCGTCAACTCGACGCTCAGCACGGTGAAGGTGGACCCGGACGACGGGCTGCTGGGACTGGCCACGCAGCTCAGGGACGTGTCGCTGGAGGACGTGAAGTTCGCCGAGGTGCCGCTGACCAACGTCGACTTCAAGGCCCCCACGGGCGAGTCGGCGGTGTTGTGGGACAAGCAGGCGGCCCGCGACATGTTCGCCAAGATCAACGCTGACCAGGACCCCTCCAAGCCAACGCCTACGGTCTCTCCTTCGGCTTCCGCCAAGCCCTCGCCCATCGCGCCGGGGAACATCTCGCTCAAGGTCAAGAACGGCACGCTCATCACGGGCCTCGGGGCTCGTACGAAATCGGAGCTGGTCGCGTACGGCTTCAAGGTCCCGAAGGAGCCGGGCAACACCACGAAGAAGGACTACAAGAAGACCGTCATCCGGTACGCCGCCGGCCAGGAGACCGCCGCTCGCGTGGTGGCCGCCGCCATTCCGGGGGCGGAGTTGAAGAAGGCCGATGTCGAGGGCATCGAGGTCATCGTCGGGAGTGATCGGCCGTCCATTCGGAAACAGAAGTCCACTACTGCCCCAACTGCTCAGCCGCGCGTTACAACTACGACAGAAACGGCAATGCAGAACATATGTAAGAAGTAATCATAACTTTTCGCATATTGGGCAGGTGAGGCCCATGGTGGTCAGGTGTTGGCGGGAGGACCCCTGTATGGTTCTGCACGTCGTCGGTGATCTCGATGTGGCAGGTGCTCCCCGGTTGCGGGCCGAATTGGAGCAGGCGATCGCCGAGGCGGACCCGCCCAATCTGGTCGTCGACCTGACTGAGGTGCCGTTCTGTGACTCCGTGGGCCTGGGCGTGCTGGTGGCCACGCTCAACCGCATCCATCACATCCGCGGCCGCATGATCCTTGTGCTGGGCCCCGGTATGATCCGGCACCTGCTGATGATCACGAACCTCGACCGGCATTTCGAGACCAGCGAATCGATCGCCGACGCCCGCACGGCACTCGGCAGCGCCGCCTGACGACTGCTCCGCAGCCTAGGCACGATGGGCCCGAGAAAGATCATCCCCCGACGTCTCGCTCAGGCCGGGCCTCACCCAGGTCCCTGGTCGCCCCCGACGACCATTCGCCGATGTCCCCACTGCCATGGGCCTTCCTGCGTGCTGGATACTCGGAGATCGGCCGGGTGTTCCGCTACTGCTGGAGGCGATCATGAGACTTGGCGTGATGTTCGACCGGGACCTGCCACCCGAGCAGCTCATCCCGTTCGCCAAGGCGCTGGACGAGACGACTGTCGACGACCTGTGGGTGGTGGAGGACCTGGGCTGGACCGGCGGCATCTCCTCGGCCGCCACCGCCCTCGCCGTCACCTCCCGACTGCGCGTCGGCATCGGCATCGCCCCCGCTCCTCTGCGTAACCCGATGCTGCTGGCGATGGAGCTGGCCAATCTGGCCCGCGTGCATCCCGGCCGGCTGGCGGCGGGGATCGGGCACGGCGTACAGGACTGGATGCGCCAGGTGGGCGCAGCCCCGCCCTCGCCGCTCGCCCTCCTGGAGGAGACGGTCACGGCGGTCCGCGCGTTGCTGCGCGGCGAGACCGTCACCCTGCACGGCAAGTCCGTGCACCTGGACGGGGTTTCGCTGGTGCATCCGCCCGCTGTGGTGCCACCCGTGCTGACCGGGGTGAAGAGCCCGCGCTCGCTGGCGTTGTCGGGGCGCGTGGCGCAGGGGACGATCGTGCCCGAGGGCATCGGTCCCGCCCAGGTGCCGGGGATTCTGGAGCAGATCGGGGCCGCGGATGGCGCGGACCACGAGCTGGTGGTCTTCACGTTCCTGCACACCGAGGCGGACGGTTCGCAGGTCGCCCAACCCGTGGTGGAGGGGCAGGCGTCGTTCCTGGGGGTGGCTCCGGAGGATGTGGTGATGGCTGACGGGTCGCCGGAGCTGGCGGCGGCGCAGGTCAAGAGTTTGTGGGCGGCGGGGGCGGACACGGTGGCGGTGCGGCCGCTCGGCTCCGACCCGCTGCGCCACGTCACGGCGCTGCTGTCGGCCTTGTAGCGGCCGACGCCGTACGGCCCTGCGCCGTCCGTCGCCGGGGCCGTACGGCGCGCCGCTCCAGACCGCCCCCAGGGCCGCGCCTCCAACGAGGGAAGGACCAAATGGCCGATGGTGCTCGGTCGTATGGCCGATGAGCCGTGAGCGGCGCCCGGCCACGATCGACCCATGAGGCGAATCGCAGCATTAACGGCATGCGCGGCGACGGTGGCACTGGCCACGAGCGGTTGCGGCGGCCTGGATCTGGATGCCGAAGAGGTGCGCTCAGCACAGTCGTTCCCCGTGAACGGGACCTCTCTGAGGATCATCTCCTCTCTGGGCGGCGTCCGCGTACTCGCCGGCACCGGCAGCACCGTCGAGGTGGAACGGTGGGTACGCGGCAAGGCCGCCGACGACGGCGGCGCCGCCTGGTCCCTGCGGGACGGCACCCTCCGGCTCAGCGCGAACTGCACCATGGTCTTCGGCGACTGCGGCGCCCGCTACCACGTCAAGGTCCCGCCGGGCGTACGGCTGTCGATCGACGCGGCGGACGGCGTCATCCTGAAGGACCTCCCGCAGGACGTGGACGTGACCAGCCGGGATCGCATCCAGGTGTCCGGCACCTCGGGAAAATTGCGGCTGCGCAGCGAGGGCCCGATCACGGGTGACGGGCTGAAGTCTGCGACCGTCCGATGCCGGACCCTGGACGGCGCGATCGACCTCTCCTTCACGAGCGCACCGGCCAACCTGGACCTCCAGTCCAGCGATGGCAAGGTGACGGCGACCGTGCCGAAGGGCTCCTATGCGGTGACGGCGAACAGCACGGACGGCAGCGAGCGCTCCGAGATCAAGAACGACTCCAAGGCCACTAGCAAGATCGTCGCCCGCAGCACCTCGGGAAACGTCCGCATCCTGGCCAGGTGACCCCGGCGCCGCCCGGCATCCCCGGCGGCCGCTCTCGAATGAGGCACCGCAGGCGCACGACGAGTGCCCCGGCGCCAAAGTCTGATCAGCCGACCCGCTCGAAGGGCGTCGGCGTCCGGCCCGTCCAGCGGTACAGCTGGGCGGTGCCGGTCTGCTTGGTGACGCCGCCCTCCGTGACGGTCCCGGCCTTGGAGACGTAGTACCGGCCGCCGCCCAGCGAGATCAGGCCGTACTCGCCGGTGAACTCCCACCCTCGCACGCCGGACGCGTCATGCTGCAGGCCGCCCGGCGCCAGGGTGAGCAGGTCGCCCTGCTCCGGCCGGGGCTGCCCGACGATGTCCCCCTTCCTGGGCCGCTCGCCGCCGTCGACCATGAAGAACGAGTAGTTGGGGAACTGCGGCTTCTTGCCCTTGTACACGGCCATCATCCAGTTGCCGGTGTGCTCGTCGTACTCGAGGTTCTGCACGCCGTACGTGGTGTTGCCGGTGTAGGCGAAGTACTTGCCGTCGACGCGCTCCGGTCCGCTGGTGTGCGGGGCGCTCTCGGTGAGCGGCTGCTCGTACTTCCTCCACTGCTGGATGTCGTACTGGAGCAGGACCTGGTGGTCGTTGTCCTGCCGGTCCACGTTCGAGTAGATGCCGTACGCCACCGTCAGCTTCTGCTTGCCGTGCTTCTTGCCGAACTCGGGGCCGAAGGACACGCCGTCGATGCCGCTGCAGCCGTACCGGTGGTCGGGGGTGTTGGCGATGTTGCCGTCGAACTTGCCGTCGCCGTTCATGTCCGCTACATAGTCGGCCACGACCTCCTTGAGGTAGACCGTCTTGACGACGTCGGTGGTCTGGGCGTCCATGTTCATGCTGGTGATGCGGTCGACGTCGAAGATCGCGATATAGAACGACTCCTGCGCCTTGTACTCCAGCGAGCCGTACACGCGCCCGTCCTGGGCGTTGAAGTCCAGGTCGCCGAGGTGTCCGGTGAAGCCCGTCACGGAGCCGACCGGGTTGCCCTTGAGGTCGGTCTTGACGAGGAGGTTGGTGAAGGAGAAGTACATGAACCCCTTGCGCTGGTCGATGGCCATGCCCTGCACGTGCCCGGCGGCCCAGGCGCCTCCGTAGATCTCTTTCGGCAGGTCGATGGGGGTGGCTGTGGCCGGGGCTGAGAAGAGGCCGAAGGTGGCGGTGGCGGCGAGGGTGAGCGTCAGGACTTTACGCATGGTGCGGTACCCGTCTTCGGTTGTGGATCTTACCGTGACGAGACGTTAGCCCTCCGTCATGACAATGTCTGACAAATCCGTAAACCGACAGTGAAATACGGCCGAACTGCCCTCTTCTAGGACCGTCACCGTCAATACAGCCCATTTGGCCTTCCGCGCGACAGGATCCGCCGTGGCCGCCCAGGCTCCTGAGGGCTGGCGCCACCACGTCGACCTCGCTCTTGTGGACCTCTGGGAGGCACTTCACGAGATGAGGCATACAACTGCGGCGTGGAGACCGAACCAGGAGAGGTTTGGTCGTGGCAGCAGTCACGAGATCATGTCGGACTATGACCATCGACTCCCCGCGGGCCGCATGGCGGCGACTCGACAAGCAAGTGCGCCGAGAGCTGTTGCGCGCCACGCAGCGGCACCCCGATCCCCAGGTGGCGGCCGTTGCGGCGGCCTACGCGCGGTCGATGCTCGGCTTGAGCGGCTACTTCCGCCGCCTGGTGCTGCCGGCTCTGCTGCTCGTATTGCTGCTCCTGGTGGCGCTCACCGCATCTGTGATCGCCACGTTCGCGGCCTCCGTCGAGGACTCCCGTTTCCAGTTGGTCGCCCTCGTGCTGTGGGTGGCGGGGGTCATCTGGTTCGTCCAGCGTGATTTGCGGCGGCTGAAGGCGCTGATGCGCATGGAGTACGCCAACAGCCCGGCCGTGTCCGTCACTCCGCCGGCCTCCGGCCCCGCCGCCCCGTTGGTGGTTCGCTACGACATGAAGCAGGTGCGCCGCGACTGGGCGCTGGCCGGCCTCTTCCCAGGGGCTCTGGTCGTCGTCGCGCTGGTGGTCGGTCCGCCGGCCGTCTCCATCCCGCTGCTGGCGCTGGCCGTGATCGGCGGCATCGTCCTGCTGTCGGTACGACTCGACAAGCCCGTGCTCGTGCTGGCCGAATCGGGCGTCTCGCTGCCCCGCCACGGCTTCACCGTGCCCTGGCCGCAGATCTCGGCCATCCGCCTGATGCCCCTCCCGCGGGGGACCGGCCGCAGCGGCTCCCACCGCATCGTGGGCTTCGTGCTGGCTGACGAGAAGCACACCCTGCGCACGGCCCCGCCCCGGTTGGCCAAGCAGATGCGGCGCTCCAAGAGCTACTTCGGCAACCCCTTGGTCATCGCCGACAAGTCCCTGACCAGCGACGCCGCGGCCATCGTCCAGGCGGCTCGCGCTCTGGCCGACGTGCCCTCCGAATGAGCGCGCCGGGCCGACGGACTTCAGGTCACTTCGGCGGGGCAGCACCTTGAAGTCGACTGGTCGGCCTCCGAAAAGCCGCGCCGGCCAGCAGGGTGAGCCGCCTCTGCCAGGTGGGATCGCGCAGCTCAGCTGGATCCGACGCCGTCCACGACGCCCACCACGTCCGAGATCGGGATCGTGCCGCGTTCTGAGGTCTGCCTGTAGGAGCGTGAGTCCAGGGAAACGTCGCGAGCCCACCCGTGCATCGGCGATGCTGTGACGCGTGGAGTACGTGTCCAGAGTGCCGCGACCGCCGCTGGACGGGCTGATCGACGACCTTTACTACCTGGAGGGTGCGCCGCCGTACGCCCGGCTGACGCTGCCGCCGATGCCAGCGGCGCTGCTCATCGTCAACCTCGGGGCGCCGTTCCGCATCCGCGCCGGCACCGACATCGAGACGGCCGAGTACGCCGACGGCTGCGTGGTCACCACACCGACCCGCGCCTTCGAGTTCGGCTACCCACCGGGGACCCGGTCGGTGGGCGTGCACTTCAAGCCGTGGGGGCTGGCGCCGTTCCTGCCGATGCCCGCGGCCGAGCTGTGCGACCGGCCGGTGACGGTGGAGCAGGTCTGGGGCCGCCCCACCACCGCTGAGCTGCGAGACCGGCTGGCCACGGCTGTCGGGCCGCACGAGATGCTGACGCTGCTCGAGGAGGAGCTGATGCGACGGCTGTGCGAGACCGCCGGCTTGGGGCTGGTCCGCCATACGAGCAGCGTCATCGCGGCGACCAGCGGGGCGGTGGCGATCGGCGACCTGAGCGTGGCAGCCGGTGTCAGCAGCACTCATCTGGCACAGCGGTTCAAGGAGCTCATCGGCGTCACGCCGAAGCGGCTGGCCCGCACCTACCGCTTCGCCGCCACCGTGTTCGCGATCAACCCCGCCGGACCGATCGACTGGGGCGACCTCGCCGGTGGCGCAGGCTACTTCGACCAGGCCCACTTCGGCCACGAGTTCCGGGCGTTCACCGGGCTCACGCCGACCCGGTACGTCGAAGTCCGGCGGCGGTTCCTGCGCGAACATCCCGGCCACGCGCTGGACGGCTGGCCGCTGCCGGCCGATTGATTTCTTACAAGAGCGACAGCTCACGACACGCTAATTTGGGGGCACCCCATAGCAGAGGAGAGCCCCGTGGGCAAGGTGGTCATGTACAGCTCGGTGTCGGTGGACGGCTTCGTCGCGGACGAGAATGACCAGCCCGGACCGCTGTTCGACTGGTTGTCCAACGGTGACGTCCCGTTGGACGAGACGGGAGAGGTGAAGGTGTCGCAGACGTCCTACGACTACACCCGGCCGTACTGGGACCAGATCGGAGTCACGATCGTCGGCCGCCACGTCTTCGACCTGACGGACGGCTGGGGCGGCAAGCCGCCGGGCGGCATCGACCACGTGGTCGTCGTGTCGCACCGGCCGATGCCCGAGGGCTGGGACCCCGAGGCGCCGTTTCACTTCGTCGACGGCGTCGAGGCCGCCATGGCCAAGGCGCAGGAGCTTGCGGGTGACCGCATGGTCGAGGTCGCCGCCGGCGACGTCGGTGGCCAGGTGCTTGCCGCGGGCCTGATCGACGAGGTGCGCATGGACGTCGTACCCGTCGTGTTCGGGTCCGGCAAGCGCTACTTCGGGTCGGTCGACGCACAGCACCTGTTGGAGGGTCCTGACGTGGTGATTCAGGGCAACCGGGTGCTGCACCTGCGCTATCGGGTGCGCCGTTGACCGATTTGAGCGGGTACGCGAAGAAGCTCGCACTGCCGACGGGCTGCCGATCGCGACCAAACTCCCGATCCCGAGCTTGCGGGTGGACTTGGTCGTCCAGCGCAGCGGCGAGGTCGGATCCCCGCGCTCGCGGCCTTGGCCACCGCCCGGATCCCGCCGTGTCCCAACGCGCGAGCCTCGGCGCCGATCAACAGCCGGCGTTGCCGCTCATCCAGATGCGACAAGATCGCCTCAAGCTTCGCCGGCAGCATCTCCACGGTCTCTGCCGACACGCTCATACCAGACCATCGACCGCGAACCCGAAATGCTACGAGTTGTTTCTCTGCAGGCCCTTAGCGCACCCAGTAGACGCCGGTCCTCAGCTCGTACGCTATGAGGTCCCAGAAACACGTGTAACGCCTGGCGCCGGCTTGGGTTCTGACCAGCTCTCGGCGACCGAGGGGTCGACATCACGAAGCCAGCCGATTTCCTGGACACCTAGCAGGCAGCAGTCATCGGCGTTGCCCCACCCGTCGGAGAACAGGAGAAACTGCCGGTAACTCGGCGGCAGCTCCATGCCCAACCGCTCTTCAAGCCGGCGAACCTCTGCCTCAGTAGCCGGGGGATACAGATCGCCGTCTGGATTCAACGCCGGGTGATCAGAACTTTCGGTCACCGGACGCCTTGCAGGGAAACGTTCAGACCATGCGTACTGGGCACTCATGGTGCAGAAGATATCCGTCACGAGTGGCTTTGCACTTGTAGCGGCACACAGCAAAAGGCCGCCTCCGGTAACAGGAGACGACCCTCCACCTGGATGGGGTGCTCAGGAGTGTGGCTGGCCTGAGGGGGGCTGCGGGAGCCGGCCGATCGAGTGGGGCTGCTAGGCGGTCTCGCCATTTTGGTGGGTATTCGGCCAACGAGGCGGCGCAGCGCCGCCCTTGCGAAGACCATGCGTTTCCACCTAGGACCCCCAGGGCTCCTACTTGAGGAGTTGCCTGGCCATGACCATGCGCTGGATCTGGTTGGTGCCCTCGTAGATCTGGGTGATCTTGGCGTCGCGCATCATGCGCTCCACCGGGAAGTCCTTCGTGTACCCGTAACCGCCCAGCAATTGCACCGCGTCCGTGGTGATTTCCATGGCGGCGTCCGAGGCGGCGCACTTGGCGGCGCTCGACAGGAACGTCAGGTCCTTCTGGGGCTCGCCGTGCATCGCGCGTTCCGACTTCGCGGCCGCGTGGTACGTGAGCTGCCGCGCCGCCTCCAGTTTCATGGCCATGTCGGCCACCATGAACTGCAGGCCCTGGAAGTCGCCGATCGGGCGGCCGAACTGCTTGCGTTCCTTCACGTAGCCGATCGCGTAGTCCAGAGCGCCCTGGGCGATGCCCAGCGCCTGGGCGGCGATGGTGATGCGGGTGTGGTCCAACGTCGCCAGAGCCGTCTTGAAGCCGGTGCCGGGGGCGCCGATCAGGCGGGTGGCGGGGATTCTGACGTTGTCCAAGATGACTTGACGGGTCGGGGAGCCCTTGATGCCGAGCTTCCGTTCCTTGGGGCCAAAGGAGACGCCCTCGTCCGACTTCTCGACGACGAAGGCGGAGATGCCGCGGGCGCCGGCAGAGGGGTCCGTGACCGCCATCACCGTGTAGTACTCCGAGACGCCGGCGTTCGTGATCCACATCTTGGTGCCGTTGAGGATGTACGAGTCGCCGTCCGCCACCGCCCTCGTCTTCATCGCGGCGGCGTCCGAGCCGGCCTCCGGCTCCGACAGCGCGTACGAGAACATGGCCTCCCCTCTGGCCACCGGCGCCAGGTAGCGGGACTTCACCTCCTCCGAGGCCGACAGGAGCAGCGGAACGGTGCCGAGCTTGTTGACGGCGGGGATCAGGGAGGTCGACGCGCAGGCGCGGGCCACCTCCTCGATGACGATCACCGTTGCCAGCGCGTCCGCTCCCGCGCCGCCGTACTGCTCAGGAACGTGGACGGCGTGCATGTCCGCCGCCACCAGCGCCTTGTAGACGTCCCAGGAGAACTCCTCGGTCTCGTCGGCCTCTGCTGCGTGCGGGGCGATCTTCTCGTCGGCCAGGGCCCGGACCGTCTCCCTGAGCATGTCGTGTTCTTCGGCGGGCGCGTAAAGAGGGAAGCTCATGCGTCAGATACTAGGACGTCCGAGCATCTTGTTACCAGCCGGTACGGTTTGCGGAGATGCACCCGTGGCACGTAGCAGGTAGCGAAAGGCCGGTAGCATGCCTGCGCGATCGAAAGGAGCTCACTCGTGCCATATCGCCTCACGGTGATCGGGACTGGATACCTGGGCATCACGCATGCGTCATGCATGGCGGATCTTGGATTTGACGTCCTAGGCCTCGACATCGACGCCGACAAGGTCCGCCGGCTGAACGCAGGTGAGCTTCCGATCCACGAACCGGGGCTGGAACCCGTGCTCCGCCGCGGGGTCGAATCCGGCCGGCTTCGCTTCACCACCTCCTACGAGGAGGTCGCCGAATTCGGCGACGTGCACTTCATCTGCGTCGGCACGCCGCAGAAGCGCGGCGAGTACGCGGCCGACGTCTCCTACATTGACGCCGCCGTCGAATCCCTTGCCCCACTGCTCGACCGGGAGTGCCTGGTCGTCGGCAAGTCGACCGTGCCTGTGGGCACCGCAGAGCGGCTCGCCGACAAGATGGCGCGGCTGGCCCCGGCCGGAGTCGAGGCCGAGCTGGCTTGGAACCCCGAGTTCCTCCGGGAGGGGTTCGCCGTGCAGGACACCTTGCACCCGGACCGCATCGTGCTCGGCGTCCGTACGGAACGTGCGGAGAAGGTGCTGCGTGAGGTGTACGAGCCGCTCGGCGACGTTCCGATCGTGGTGACGGATTTTGCCACGTCCGAACTGGTCAAGACGGCCGCCAACGCCTTCCTGGCCACGAAGATCTCTTTCATCAACGCCATGGCCGAGGTCTGCGAAGCGGCGCATGCCGATGTCCAGCAGCTGTCGGAGGCGCTCTCGTACGACAACCGGATCGGCGGGCGATACCTGAACGCCGGGCTCGGGTTCGGCGGCGGTTGTCTGCCCAAGGACATCCGGGCTTTCATGGCGCGGGCCGGCGAACTCGGGGCGGACCAGGCGCTGACGTTCCTGCGCGAGGTGGACGCCATCAACATGCGCCGGCGCGCCCGCATGGTTGACCTGGCCAGGGAGCTGGCCGGCGGCTCCTTCCACGGATGCACCGTGGGCGTCCTGGGAGCGGCGTTCAAGCCGAACTCGGACGACATTCGCGACTCGCCGGCTCTCGACGTCGCCGTCACCATCGGCCACCAGGGCGGACAGGTCACCGTGTACGACCCGATCGCGCTCGACAACGCTCGCAAAGCTCATCCCGAGCTGCACTATGGCGAATCGGCTGTCGAGGCGGCTCGCGGGGCGCATGTGGTGTTGGTCCTCACGGAATGGCAGGAATTCGTGGAGCTCGATCCGGAGCAGCTGGGGGCGGTGGTCGCCACCCGGCGCATCGTGGACGGGCGCAACGCGCTGGACGCTGAGACGTGGCGCTCGGCCGGCTGGCACTACCGGGCCCTGGGCCGGCCGTAGGGCCTCATACCCCCAAGTGGCGAACCCACTGGGTGAACAGCGGGCGGTAGCCGCGGCGAACCCAGAATGGGGTCGAGAGCGGGTTCGGAAGAGCGTGGTGGAGCATCATCGCCGTCACGCCCTGAGCTGCCGCATGCCCGTGGGCCACCTGGGTGAGCAGCGCGCCCACGCCGCGGCCTCGGGCGGACGGCTCCACGTACAGGACGCTCAGGTACGCCAGCGGCGCCACGTTCGCGGATCGGGCGATCCATGCGGAATGGGCAGGCGGCTGCACGATGACGCAGCCCACCGCCTCGCCGTCCGGCTCGGCCAGCCAGCACCACTCCGTAGGGAGCACCTCCGTGGCCAGGAACTCGCGGATGCGCGACGGCGTCGACGGGCGTAAGGCCACCCAGCCGAATTGGGCGTCGTACGCCACCAGCCGTTCGTACAGCCTGGCGATGGTTTCGAGGTCGCCGGCGGTGGCCCGGCGGACGCCCGGGACGGCCGCCGAGCCGGCGGTGAGAGGGCGGACGGCCTGGGCGACGACCGGGGCGAAGTTGCGGGCGGCCAGGGCCCGCACCGGTGCGGTGTCGCGGCTCGGCCAGGACACGGTCAGCGCTTGACCTGGCTCGTCGAGGTGCAGGCCCGCCAGCCACCGGTCCAGCAGCGCGCCGAGCGCGCCCGCCGGATCGCGGCCGGCGACGCGAGCCTGGAGCCGGTGCAGGACCAGCGGGGACCAGGAGGCCCGCATGCTGCCGGGGTCGATCCGCTCCACGGAGGTACGGCCGACGGCGTCGCGTGCCTCGAGCGGCAGGTCACCTGCTCCAGGTCCGGGCAGCTCGCCCTGGCCGCCGACCAGCGGATCGGCGGCCCAGACACGGGCGGCGTGCGCCCTGATCACGGCATCCATCGCGGCACACTAGCGGTCCGCACCGCCGTCGAACAGGGCTCCCCCCATGTGCCGGTCCGGCTGCGAGGCCTCCTGCCCGGTCAGAGCTCGGCGGCCTCGGCACGCAGACGCTCACCCTTGGCGTACGCCTGCTCCTTGAGCCGCTCCTGGAACTCCTCCATGCGCCGGCGAAGATCGGCGTCAGAGGCGGCGAGGATGCGGACCGCCAGCAGACCCGCGTTACGTGCCCCGCCCACGGCCACCGTGGCGACCGGGACCCCGGCCGGCATCTGCACGATCGACAGCAGGGAGTCCATGCCGTCGAGGTATTTCAGCGGCACTGGCACCCCGATCACCGGCAGCGGCGTCACCGAGGCCAGCATGCCGGGCAGGTGCGCGGCCCCGCCGGCGCCCGCGATGATCACCTGAAGGCCGCGCGAGGCGGCCTGGCGACCGTATTCGATCATCTCGGCCGGCATGCGGTGCGCGGACACGACGTCCGCCTCGAACGGCACGCCGAACTCCGCCACCGCCTCCGCCGCGGCCTTCATCACCGGCCAGTCGGAGTCGCTGCCCATGACGATGCCGATGCTGCGTCCATTGGCTCGTTCGCTTCGCTCTCTCACGCGTATTCTCCGGTGGTCAGGTAGACGGCGGCGTGGCGGGCGCGGGCGCGTACTTCGTCCAGGTTGGAGCCGAGGGCGGTCACGTGGCCGATCTTGCGGCCAGGACGCACCTGCTTGCCGTAGAAGTGCACCTTGATGCTCGGATCGTGGGCCAGCACGTGCTCGTACCGCTTGAACAGGTCGGGGTCGTCGCCGCCCAGCAGGTTGACCATGACGACGGCCTGGGCGGTCATCGTGGGCGAGCCGAGCGGCAGGTCCAGCACGGCTCTCAGATGCTGCTCGAACTGCGACGTACGCGCGCCTTCGATCGTCCAGTGGCCGCTGTTGTGCGGCCGCATGGCCAGCTCGTTGACCACCAGTCCGCGGGCCGTCTGGAACATCTCGACCGCCAGCAGCCCGGTGACCCCGAGCTCATGGGCGATCTTCAGGCCGATGCGCTGGGCCTGCGCGGCGTCCTCCTGGTCGAGGCCGGGGGCGGGCGCGAGCACCTCGACACAGATGCCGTCCTGCTGCACGGTCTCCACGACCGGATAGCTGACGCCCTGGCCGTGCGGCGAGCGGGCCACCAGCACCGCCAGCTCCCGCTCGAACGGCACGAACGCCTCGGCCATCAGCTCGACCCCGGACGCGAACGCCTCCTCCGCCTCGGCGGCATCAGCGCACACCCACACGCCGCGGCCGTCGTAACCGCCGCGCACCGCCTTGAGCACCACGGGCCAGCCGTGCTCGTCGGCGAAGCCCGAGACGTCCTTCGCCGACGACACCCGCGCCCAAGCCGGGCACGGCACGCCGATCGCGGTCAGCCGCTCGCGCATGACCGCCTTGTCCTGCGCGTGCACGAGGGCGTCGGCCCCTGGGTGAACGGCGTGGCCGCTTTCCGCCAGAGCCCTGATGTGCTCGGTCGGGACGTGCTCGTGATCGAACGTGATCGCGTCGCACCCCTGGGCGAACTCGCGGAGGTCGCCCAGATCGCGGTAGTCTCCGATACGCGTGTCGACGATCACTCGTGCGGCGCTCTCGTCAAGGGCGCCGGCCAGCACCCGCAGCTCGACGCCTAGCGCGATGGCGGGCGGCTGCGACATCCTGGCCAGCTGGCCCGCGCCGACGATGCCGACGACCGGGCCGATGGGGCGGTATGAACTCACGCCAGGTGAGCTTACCGGGACGCAACGATGACTAACCCACCTCTCGGTTCCATAGGGGTCTAGGCGTGAACGACACACCCACCACGGGAACGCTGCACCACGTTGAGATCTGGGTCCCGGAGCTGCGACGGGCGGTCGGCAGCTGGCAATGGCTGCTGGAAGCGCTCGGCTACACCGTTTTCCAGGACTGGGAGGGCGGCCGGAGCTGGCGGCTGGGGCCGACGTACCTGGTGATGGAGCAGTCGCCCGCCCTCACCGCCGACCGCCACGACCGCCGCCGGCCCGGCCTGAACCACCTGGCCTTCCACGTGGAGAGCCGTACCCGGCTGGATGCCCTGGTGGAGCGGGCCCCCGCGTACGGCTGGACGCTGATGTTCCCCGATCGCCATCCCTACGCCGGCGGCGAGCAGCACTACGCCGCGTACCTGGAGGACGAGGACGGGTTCGAGGTCGAACTCGTCTCCTTCGACCGGCCAGGCCCTTCCTGAGCACGCGGAACGAGCGGGCGGCGGAAATCTGGATCACACTGCACGCGGCGATCGGCGAGACGGGCATGGGCGAGACGCCGGTTAGCGTGCCGGCATCATGGACCGGCGAGAAGTGACGCGAGCCTCATGATCCTTCACACGGTGGAGAGGGCCTCGGTCGGGGCGAGGCGGGCGGCGCGGCGGGCCGCCAACACCGAGATGATCACGATGTTGGCGATGCCGACGGCCCCGACCAGCAAGGCGACCGCGCCGAGCCCGAGGAACAGAAAGTTGAAGGCGGACGCCGCGGCCAGTTGGATCGTCAGCGCATCGGAGGGCCGGCTCACGTCGACTTCGCTCGGGTGCTCGGGATAGACCGTCGCCGCCAGAACGCCTGCCACGGACGTGACGGACTCGTCGGTGGACCTCTCGTAGATCGTGGTCGGGTGCCCGTCGAAGCCGGCCTGGGTCGCGTACGTCCAGCCGACCAGCGCCGACCGGTCGATCTCCGGCGCCAGGCCGGTGACGTCGAGTACGCCGATGACGGTGAACCAGCGGCCCGCGATGTAGACCTGCTCGTCCCCGCCCGCACGCGCGACGCCGAGCCGGTCGGCGGCGACCGCGCCCAGCACCACCACCGGATAGCGGCCGGTCGCCGGGTTGAGGAACGCGCCGGACCTGACCGTGGCGCTGAGCGTGTCCAGCAGGTCGGTACGGGCCGCCGCCACGCCGATGCCGTTCGTCTCGGCCGGGGTGACCTTGTCGGTCCGCCGTACGGTCAAGCCAGGCAGCCGGCCGACCGCGGAGACGGACATGACACCGGGGATGCGGCCGACCATGCCCACGGCGAGAATGGGCCCCACGCGGTTTCCGGCCGGTGAGCGTGAACGTTAACCGCGCCTTCACCTCGGCCGCGCTAAGAAGGAGGGATGCGGGTACTGGTGGCCGAGGACGAGCGGTTCCTCGCGGACCTCATCGGCGAGGGCCTTCGGCGCGAGTCGATGGCGGTCGACGTGGTCTATGACGGCGCCGCCGCCCTGGAACAGCTGGCGGTCAACGACTACGAGGTGCTCGTCCTCGACCGCGACCTGCCGGTGGTCCATGGGGACGACGTCTGCAGGGAGCTGGCGAAGCGGGAGGCGCCGGTACGCATCCTCATGCTGACCGCAGCGGTCACGGTCGGCGACCGGGTCGACGGCCTGGGCCTCGGCGCCGACGACTACCTCACCAAGCCGTTCGCCAGCGCCGAGCTGGTCGCGCGGATCCTGGCACTCGGACGGCGCCCCGCGCCGCGGCTGCCGCCCGTGCTCGAGCGCCACGGCATCGTGCTGGACGGCCCGCACCGGCAGGCGTTCCGCGACGGCGTCTACCTGCCGCTCTCCCGCAAGGAGTACGCGGTCCTGGAGGTGCTCATGCGGGCCCGCGGCGCGGTCGTCACCACCGAGGAACTGCTGGAACGGGTGTGGGACGAGCACATCGACCGTTCAGCACTGTAGTGAAGGTGACGGTGCGCAAACTGCGGACCAAGCTCGGCGATCCGCCTCTGATCAGGACCGCGCCGGGCGGATACGCGCTGTGATGCGCGCGACGATCCGGACCCGGCTGACGCTGGTGTTCGGCGGGCTCTTCCTGCTCACCTCCGCCATCGTGCTGATCGGCGCGGACTACATGGTCGAGCGGGCCTTCGACGGAAGCGTCGAGCTGCGGTCGGTCAAGGCTGACGTGCCCGCTCGCCCGCAGGACACCGGGAGCGCACCGCCGCTCCCGGCCGACCTGTCCGGTCCCGAGCAGCACGACGCGCCCAACCCCGAGACCATGGTGAAAGCCGTGCGCGAGGACGTGCTCGGCTCGCAGGCGCAGATCAGGTTGGCGTCGATCGTGGTCATGGGCGCGGTGGCGTTCGCGTTGTGCTGGTGGTTGTCGGGCCGGGCGCTGCGGCCGGTCCACCAGATCACCGACACGGCACGGCGGCTGTCGTTGTCCAACCTTGACCAGCGCATCAACATGAAGGGCCCCCGCGACGAGCTCAAGGAGCTCGCCGACACCTTCGACGCCATGCTGGAGCGGCTCGCCCACGCCGCCGACGACCAGCGCCGCTTCGTCGCCAACGCCTCCCACGAGCTGCGCACGCCCCTCGCCGTGCAACGGGCGGCGATCGAGATCGGCCTGGCCGACGCCTCGCCCGACCGGGTCGCGACGATGCGTGCCGAACTGCTCCGCATCACCGAACGCTCCCAGCGGCTCATCGACGGGTTGCTCGCTCTCGCGCAAGGCGAGCGCGGCCCGGAGACGCGCACGCCCGTCGACCTCGCCGCCGCGGTACGCCACTCCGCCGAGCTGTACGTGACCCCGGATATCCAGCTCGACCTCGACCTGCGCCCGGTCACGGTCCCCGGGGACGAGGCGCTGCTCGGCCGCCTCGTGGACAACCTGGTGGAGAACGCGGTGCGCCACAACCATCCCGGCGGCCGGGTGGAGATACGGTTGGCCCCTGACGCGGGCCTGCTCATCTCCAACACCGGGCCGGCCATCGACCCGGGCCGGGCGGCCGAGCTGTTCCAGCCGTTCCGCCGCCTCCACCCCGACCGAACCGGATCGGCGGACGGCGCCGGTCTCGGCCTGTCCATCGTCGCCGCCATCGCCCGCGCCCACGACCTCGACGTCACCGCGACGCCCAACCTTGGCGGCGGCTTGACCGTCCACGTCATCGTGCCGAGCCCGCGAAGCTGAGAGGGCTGGGCGGTCGTTCCGGGTCGCCTCGCAGGCACGGCCGCCCAGCGACCTGCACCGCAGCGTAATGCCCGCCTCTTGGAATCGCCGCCCATAGGACGATATTTCTAAACCTGCTCTTGACGCGGTAAGTTCATGCGTCTGACGCCGGCCCTACATCGTGGCCGGTACTCTGAGGTGGTCAGGCACGACTAGGGAAGGGACCGAGCAGAGACGTGGACTTCGTTAAACGCCTCTACGAGCGGTTCGCGGCCCTGGTGCATGAGCTGGCCAAGTTCGGCAGCATCGGCGCCGTCGCCTTCGTCCTGGACACCGCGGTCTACAACCTCTTCCTGCTGGGACTAGGGTGGGGGCCGCTGACGTCCAAGGTCCTGGCGACCACGATCTCGGCGACGTTCGCCTACGCGGGCAACCGCTTCTGGACGTTCCGGCACCGCGAGCAGAGCGGGCTGGGGCGCGAATACTTCCTGTTCTTCCTGCTCAACGGCATCGCACTGCTGTTCGGGCTGCTGGTGATCGGTTTCACCACATACACACTCAACCTTGACGACGGCCTCAGCCTCAACATCGCCAACATCCTGGGCGTCGGGCTCGGCACGCTGTTCCGCTACTGGTCGTACAAGAAGTGGGTGTTCCTGGAGGCCACCGAGCCGATCCCGGTCGAGCTGCCCGCCACCGGGGTCAGGCAGGACCGCTGACAACCCGGTTCCTGCTGTCTTCCTCCGCCGGGCGCAGGAAGATGGCGAACGTCGCGGGCCGGCGGCGCACGAGCTCCAGCCGGCCGCCGTCGGCAGCGGCCAGCGCGCGGGCAAGCGTCAGACCAAGGCCGGTTCCCCCGCCGCCACTGACATTGCGGTCGAAGATCTTGGGAGCGATCTCGTCAGCGATGCCGGGGCCCTCGTCCGCGACCTCGATCACCACGTAATTGTCGCCGTAGCTGGTGGTGATGGTGACAGCACCGCCGCCGTGGCGCAGGGAATTCTCCAGCAGGGACGCGATCACCTGGCCGAACCCGCCGGTCGTGGCCATCGCCCTCAGCTCGCGCGCGCCCGCCAGCCGCAGCATGCGTCCCGCATCCCTGAACACCGGCTCCCACTCGGTGATCTGCTGGCCGAGCACAACGTCGACGACGACCGGCTCGGCTTGGGCGTGGCGCTGGCGGCGGGCCGCGGCCAGCAGTTCGTCGATCACGGCGGTCAGCCGCTCGGCCTGGACGATCGCCGCCTCGCCCTCTTCTCGGACCACCTCGGGATGGTCGGAGGCGGCTACGATCTCCTCCAGGCGCATGGTGAGGCCGGTCAGCGGGGTGCGGAGCTGGTGCGAGGCGTCGGTGGCGAACTCGCGTTCCCTGGTAAGCAGGTCGGAGATGCGGGTAGCGCTGCGGTCGAGCACCTGGGCCACTCGGTCGAGCTCTGGTATGCCGTAGCGGTGTTTGCTCGGCCGCGCGTCGCCGGAGCCCAGCCGGTCGGCGATCTTCGCGAGGTCCTGCAGGGGCAGCGTCAGCCGCCGGGACTGTACGACGGCCAGGCTCACGGCCACCGCCAGGGCGGCCACCGCCAGGGCGACGATGAGGAGCAGGCGGGCTCGGACATCCCGCTCGACCTGATCGCGGTCACGACTTATCCGGACGTAGACGCCCGTGTTGGTCTGCGCGTCCTCCGTCATCAGGTGACCGGACGGCGGCGGCGTGCCGACGACGGTCACCCGAAGGGGGGTTCCGCGCTCCCAGACCTGTATGTACCTGCCTGGGTATTTCTGCTCCAGTTGCTGAGGATCGAGCGGTGTCTCCTGAACGCGGGCATACTCGACCTCTCCCACGAGGCGCTTGGCCTCAGCCCCGAGCTCTTGAGCCGCC
This sequence comes from Nonomuraea sp. 3N208, assembly GCF_052245935.1. NCBI lineage: Bacteria > Bacillati > Actinomycetota > Actinomycetes > Streptosporangiales > Streptosporangiaceae > Nonomuraea > Nonomuraea sp. 3N208. The sequence continues at coordinate 321,034 of NZ_JBQQBR010000003.1, forward strand.
TCGTCGACGATCAGGCGGCTCACCACGACGCCCAGGGGGACCCCCAGCAACAGGACCGCGATCACCGCGACGACCAGGGTGGAGGTGAGCAGTCGACGGCGCATCCGCCTACTCGCGTTCGAACCGGAAGCCGACTCCCCGGACGGTCGTGATGTAGCGAGGCTTGGCGGCGTCGTCGCCGAGCTTGCGGCGCAGCCACGAGATGTGCATGTCGAGTGTCTTGGTGGAACCCCACCAGTTGGTGTCCCACACCTCGCGCATGATCTGCTCGCGGGTGACCACCTTGCCGGCGTCTCGTACGAGCACGCGTAGCAGGTCGAATTCCTTGGTCGTCAGGTGCAGCTCCTTCTCCCCCATCCAGGCGCGCCGCGAGTCGGCGTCGATCCGCACCCCCTGGACGACCGGGGTCTCGGAGGTGCCGCGGCGTAGCAGCGCGCGTACTCGGGCCAGCAGCTCGGCCAGCCGGAACGGTTTGGTGACGTAGTCGTCCGCGCCGGCGTCGAGCCCGACGACGGTGTCGACCTCGTCGACGCGGGCGGTGAGTATGAGTACTGGAGTGCCGTGGCCCTCGGCCCGGATCCGGCGAGCCACTTCCAGGCCGTCCATCTCAGGAAGGCCAAGGTCAAGAACTATGAGGTCGATGCCGCCCGACAGGGCCCTCTCCAGGGCCTGTGGGCCGTCCGGGCTAACCTCGACCTGATAGCCCTCACGGCGCAACGCACGCGCAAGAGGCTCAGAGATCGAGGTGTCATCCTCGGCTAGAAGTACGCAGGTCATGAAGCGATCGTAGGACCTTAGGCGATCGTTTCCCGGGCACAGCGCGCAGTTTGACTCGTCATTGACCTATCTATTGACCTGGGCAAACACGACTAAAATACGGTTGGTCGTGATTAATTTACCGCGGCTTTCCGAGGGAGATCATTGGCCGATCATTCCCGGAGCCGGAATTCTCAACCGTCCAAGAGGAAACCGATAATCGAATCGCCGATGTGGTCGGGGGTGTGCCGCGTCCGGCAAATGGTACGAACCATCGAGGGCGATCATGCGGGCGTCCTCGTTCGGGCCCCGCACAGCCGAGGTATCGCTCGCCGTGGCCGATGAGGCCGCCCGGGGAGCGGTCACGTCCTTCCACGAAGGTCTCATCGACGGCAATATTGCGCTCTGTGTCGTATGACCTACTCGCCGCGGGGAACTGCACCGATCCTCCTCCAGGGACATTCCGTGAGGAAAGGAAGAACGATCATGTCTACGACTACCGACGAGTTCGCCGAGCGCCTGTTCCAGGCGTCGCTCGGCACCATCGAGGTGCTATCCGTGCACATCGGCGACCGCATGGGCTGGTACCGCGCGCTGGCCGCGCACGGCCCGGCCGGCCCGGGCGAGCTGGTCGCGCGAGCAGGCGGCCACGAGCGCTACGCCAAGGAGTGGCTGGAGCAACAGGGCGCCTACGGGATCCTGGAGGTCGCCCCTGACGGCCGCTTCGTGCTGCCGAAGGGCGCGGCCGAGGTGCTGACGAACGAGGCCGGCCTGGCCTACCTCGCGCCGCTGGCGCGGATGCTGGCGGGCGCCGCCGTGCAGATGCCCGCTCTCCTGGAGGCGTACCGGAACGGCGGTGGCGTCGGCTGGGCGGAGTTCGGGGCGGATGTGCGTGAATCGCAGGCCGACATGAACCGGCCCTGGTTGGAGCACGCGCTGCCCGGCGCCCTGGCCGGCGTGCCGGATCTCGACGCCGTGTTGCGCCGCCCCGGCGCCCGCATCGCCGACGTCGGCTGCGGCGGTGGCTGGTCGTCCATCGCGCTGGCCAGGGCGTACCCGGAGGCGACCGTGGAGGGCATCGACATCGACGCGCCGTCCATCGAGCTGGCGGAGCGCAACGCGGCCACCTTCGGTCTCGGCGAGCGGGCCTCGTTCCGCCGTGGCGACGCCGCGCTGCTCGGCGAAGGCCGGTACGACGCCGTCTTCGCCTTCGAGTGCGTGCACGACATGCCGCGGCCGGTGGACACGCTGGCGGCGGCGCGACGCGCGGTCGTACCGGGTGGGGCTGTCGTGATCATGGACGAGGCCGTGGGCGAGTCCTTCGCCGCCCCGGCCGACGACACCGAGCGGCTCATGTACGGCTTCAGCCTGCTCATCTGCCTGCCGGACGGGATGAGCGACCAGCCGTCGGCCGGGACCGGCACCGTGATGCGGCCGGACACGTTGCGCCGATACGCGCGGGAGGCCGGTTTCGGCGACATCGAGGTCCTGCCGATCGAGGACTTCGGTTTCTGGCGCTTCTACCGGCTGGTCCCGTGAACCGAGTCCCGGCTTGCCGCAGGTGGCGGTCAGCGCGCTGGCGTGCCGCTGCCGAACGCGGCGAAGCCGTCCCGCCAGGACGCGTACGCGGGCGCCCAGTCGAGCTGCTTACGGGCATGATGGTTGTCCGCGCCCCGCGCGAACCCGTTCCGCGGCGCGTCGTCCGCCGGCGGCGCCGGCGCCCCGACGGCCCTGCAGAACGCGGGCAGCCAGTCACGAGCGGGCGCGGGCTCGTCGTCACACACGTTCACGGGGCCGGTCGGCCAGTCGAGGGCCGATACGGCCGCGGCCGCGGCATCGTCGACATGCACGAAGCTCGTCACGTCCGCATTGGCCACGAGCGCGCCCGACCGGGCCTGGTCCGCCCGCAACCCGCGCGGCTCGAACCAGGTATCCGGGCCGTAGAACATCCCATATCGCAACACCACCCACTCCGGCAGCTCCCGCACCGCTGACTCCAGGGCCGCCACCGCCTCGACCATGGGCCGGCGCGACCCCGGCGCGTGCACATCGAGCGGGGTCTCCTCAACGGCAGGCTCGTCGCCCGGCTCGTACACCCACGAGATGCTCTGCGCCACGATGCGCCGCACTCCAGCGGCCAGGGCCGCATCGACCAGGTTGCGGGTGCCGATCTCGCGGAGCCGGCTGTTGGCGGCGAAGTCACCCCCGCTCAGATCCGTCAGCTGATGCATCACGACGTCGGCGCCCGACTCGCGCACCGCGGCCCGCAGCGCGGCGGCGTCGTACATGTCCACACGCACGGGAACGGCGCCCAGGCCCCGCAGCAGCGCGGCCCTCGCCTCGTCACGTGTCGTCGCGGCCACCGTGCAGCCCTGAGCGACCAGCAGCGGGACGAGCCGGCGGCCCACCACCCCGGTGCCGCCGGCCAGGAACACATGCATGGTCATGCCACCCCACGCTAGGGCGTCGCCGGTCCGGGGAAATAGTCCACTTGACCCGCATTCCCGTGGACCACTTAGTTACCGTTGTCCCTCATGACAGGCTTAACCCTCTGGTATGACCGGCCCGCCATCGACTGGGAGACCGAGGCACTGCCGATCGGCAACGGGGCGCTCGGCGCGATGATCTTCGGCGGGACGACACTCGAGCAGATCCAGTTCAACGAGAAGACCCTGTGGACGGGAGGGCCTGGGTCGCGGCAGGGCTACGACTTCGGCAACTGGACCGCCCCGCGCCCCGGCGCGCTCTCCGAGGTCCGCGAGCGGCTGGACCGCGAAGGGCGGATGGCCCCGGAGGAGGTCGCAGCCAGGTTGGGTCAGCCGAAGTCGGGCTTCGGGGCTTACCAGACCTTCGGCGACCTGTGGCTGGACCTGCCCACGGACCTCCCCACCACCGATTACCGCAGGGAGCTGAGCCTGCGCGAGGCCGTGGCCGGGGTGACGTACACGGCCGGCGGGGTACGGCACACGCGCGAGTACTTCGCCGGTCACCCGGGCAACGTGATCGTCGGGCGGATCTCGGCCGACCGGCCGGGAGCGGTGGAGTTCACGTTGCGCGCGTCCTCGCCGCACGGCGACAAGCGGATCAGCGTCGCGGACGGGCGATTGACGATGCGCGGGGCGCTGGCGGACAACGGGATGGTGTTCGAGGCCCAGGTGCAGTTGGTGGTGGAGGGCGGCACCCGTACGGAGGAGGCCGACCGCATCACGGTCGCCGGGGCCGACAGCGCGGTGTTCATCCTCTCCGCCGGCACCGACTACGCCCCCGTCTATCCGGCGTACCGGGGCGAGGACCCGCACGAGGCCGTCACCGCGACCGTGGACAAGGCGGTGGCGCAGGGGTACGACGCGCTCAGGCAGGCGCACCAGGACGACTATGGGCGGCTGTTCGACCGGGTGGAGCTGGACCTCGGGCAGGAGACGCCGCAGGTGCCGACGGACCGGCTGCGGGCGGCGTACACCGGCGGCGACTCGGCCGCCGACCGGGCGCTGGAGGCGCTGTACTTCGCCTACGGGCGCTACCTGCTGATCGCGTCCTCGCGGGCGGGGTCGCTGCCGGCGAACCTGCAGGGCGTGTGGAACGACTCCACCAGCCCGGCCTGGGCAGGCGACTATCACGTCAACATCAACCTGCAGATGAACTACTGGCCCGCGGACGTGGTGAACCTGGCCGAGACGGCCCGTCCGTACGACGACTACGTGCAGGCGCTGATGGCGCCTGGCCGGCGGACCGCGCGGGAGATGTTCGACGCGGACGGGTGGGTGGTGCACAACGAGACGAACCCATTCGGGTTCACCGGCGTGCACGACTGGGCCACCGCGTTCTGGTTCCCCGAGGCGGCGGCCTGGGTGACGCAGCACCTGTACGACCGCTACCGGTTCAGCGGAGACACCGGCTACCTGCGGGAGAGCGCCTATCCGGCGATGAAGGGGGCGGCCGAGCTCTGGCTGGACACGCTTCGCACCGACCCGAACGACGGGACGCTCGTCGTGTCCCCCAGCTACTCGCCCGAGCACGGGGATTTCTCGGCGGGGGCGTCGATGTCGCAGCAGATCGTCTGGGACCTGTTCACGAACGTCGCGGAGGCGGCGGACATCCTGAACGTGGACGCCGAGTTCCGCGCGCGGGTGCTGGACGCGCTCGAGCGGCTGGATCCCGGGCTGCGGATCGGGTCATGGGGTCAGCTGCAGGAATGGAAGACCGACTGGGACGAGCAGGACAACACCCATCGGCATGTTTCGCACCTGTTCGGGCTGCATCCCGGGCGGCAGATCGTCGCGGAAAGCCCTGAGGGCGAGGCCGCCAAGGTCACGCTGGCGGCCAGGGGCGACGGCGGCACCGGGTGGAGCAAAGCCTGGAAGATCAACTTTTGGGCGCGGCTGCTCGACGGCGATCACGCGCATCGGATGCTGGGCGAGCTGCTCACGCACTCGACGCTGGACAACCTGTGGGACACGCATCCGCCGTTCCAGATCGACGGCAACTTCGGGGCCGTCGCGGGGATCGCGGAGATGCTGGTGCAGAGCCACCACGGAGTGATCCATGTGTTGCCCGCGCTGCCGTCGGCCTGGCGTACGGGGTCGGTACGCGGCCTGCGGGCCCGGGGCGACCTGACGGTTGACCTCTCGTGGCGCGACGGGGTCGCCGAGAAGGTGACGCTGCACGCAGGACGCGCCGGCGAGATCACGGTGCGGGCGGCCGTCGAGGGCCGGGTATGGGACGGCGCGAGCCGCTCTGGGGACATGTGGAGCTGGGAGGCGCAGGCCGGAGAGTCGTACACGATGGGCGGGTGAGCGGGCCCGCCCGCCCATCGGCGCGGTCAGTCGTCGACGGACGGCGGCTCGGCGTAGCGGGCCAGGTAGAGCTGGATGCCCAGGCTGTTGATGAGGCCGAGCTCGGTCTCCAGGTAGTCGATGTGCTCTTCCTCGTCCCGCAGGATGTCCTCAAAGATGTTGGCCGAGGTGATGTCACCCTTCTCGCGCATGAGGGCGATCCCCGGGCGCAGCCGCTGCACCACCGACAGCTCCACCTCCAGGTCGGCCCTGAGCTGCTCCTCGACGGTCTGCCCGATGTGCAGGGTGCCGAGCCTCTGGTAGTTGGGCAGGCCCTCCAGGAAGAGGATGCGATCGGTGAGGCGCTCGGCGTGGCGCATCTCGTCGATCGACTCTTCCCGGGTGTGCTCGGCGAGCTTTGTGTAACCCCAGTTCTCCTGCATCTTGGCGTGCAGGAAGTACTGGTTGATCGCGGTGAGCTCGGCGGTCAACTGTTCGTTGAGCAACTCGATGATCTGCTTGTCGCCCTGCATGTGACGGGCCCCTTGCTGCTATCCGGCTATGCGGTCGTCAGTTCTTCCGACCGTTTCAGGATCGCACAGATCTTCCGTACACATCGGGCACAGTCCCCACCAGCCCCGGTGGTGTCGCGAATCTGCTTCGCGCTCTTCGCCCCTGAGGCAATACAGTCGTGGACCTCGTTTTCGGTCACAGCACGACAAATGCACACGTACATCCAGGGACGGCCTCTCGCCAAAGTTGGAATGCCAAGGTTAGGCACACCTAAGATAGCTCACTTTGGTAAGGCTTGCCTACGTTAGATGGGCCACACTCGTGTATCCCTGTGCGAGCGGGAGATCACGGCCTGTCCCGATCAGTGTCCTCGGGCGATCCACTCCTCCAGGTGCGGGGCCTCGGCGCCGATCGTGGTGGAGTCGCCGTGACCAGTGTGCACGACCGTTTCGGGTGGCAGGGTCAGCAGCCGCTTTCTGATCGACTCGATGATCGTGTCGAAGGAGGAGTACGAGCGGCCGGTCGCGCCTGGCCCGCCCTTGAACAGGGTGTCACCGCTGAACAGCGCGCCCGGCTCCCGCGCGTGCACGCAGACCGCGCCGGGGGCGTGGCCGGGAGTGTGCACGATCTCCAGCGCGCAGCCGCCGACCTCGATGCGCTCGCCGTCGGTCAGCGGCTCGTACGGCACCGCATCGCCGTACTCCATCTCCCACAGCACCTGGTCGGCGGGATGCAGCCGAATCGGCGCACCGGTGAGCTCGGCCAGCGGCCGGGCGGCGTTGATGTGGTCGTTGTGCGCGTGCGTGCAGATGATGGCCTTGACCGTGCGCCCGCCGACCCGCTCGGCGATCGTGGCGGCGTCGTGGGCCGCGTCGACGATCACCACCTCGCGCGCGTCGCCGACCAGCCAGACGTTGTTGTCGACCTCCCACGTGCCGCCGTCCAGCGAGAACGTGCCTGAGGTGATGACTCGGTCGATCATCTAGAACGTCACCACCGAACGCAGCACCTCGCCCCGGTGCATCTTCGCGAACGCCTCCTCGACCTGACCGACCCCGATCGTCTCCGACACGAACTTGTCGAGCGGCAGCCGGTTCTGCAGGAACAGATCGATCAACATCGGGAAGTCACGGCTCGGCAGGCAGTCGCCGTACCAGGACGACTTCAGCGACCCACCGCGGCCGAAGACGTCCAGCAGCGGCAGCTCCAGCTTCATCTCCGGCGTCGGCACGCCGACCAGGACCACGGTGCCGGCCAGGTCACGGGCGTAGAAAGCCTGGAGATAGGTCTCCGGTCGGCCCACCGCCTCGATGACCACGTCGGCGCCGAACCCGCCGGTCAGGTCACGGATCGCCTCGACCGGGTCGTTCTCACGCGAGTTGACCGTGTGCGTGGCGCCGAAATCGCGGGCCCACTCCAGCTTGCGGTCGTCGACGTCCACCGCGATGATCGTGGCGGCGCCGGCGAGGGACGAGCCCAGGATCGCCGCGTCGCCGACCCCGCCGCAGCCGATCACGGCCACACTGTCGCCCCGCGTCACCCCTCCGGTGTTGATCGCCGCGCCGATCCCGGCCATCACCCCGCACCCCAGCAGGCCCGCGACCTGCGCCGGAGCCTCGGCCGAGACCCTGGTGCACTGCCCGGCCGCGACCAGCGTCTTCTCCAGGAACGCGCCGATCCCCAGCGCCGGCGACAGCTCGGTGCCGTCCTTGAGCGTCATCTTCTGCGCCGCGTTGTGCGTGCTGAAGCAGTACCAAGGCCGCCCGCGCAGGCAGGCCCGGCACTGGCCGCACACCGCGCGCCAGTTGAGTATCACGAAGTCGCCCGGCGTCACCTCGGTGACTCCGGGGCCGACCGCCTCGACGACGCCCGCGGCCTCGTGACCGAGCAGGAACGGGAAGTCGTCGCTGATGCCGCCCTCCCGATAGTGCAGGTCGGTGTGGCAGACCCCGCAGGCCTGCACGTTCACGACGGCCTCACCCGGCCCGGGGTCCGGCACCACGACCGTCTCGAGGGAAACTTCCTGGCCCTTACCTCGGGCGATGACGCCCTGCACTTCGTACGGCATGGCAGCCATCTTGTGTCAGGAGGATGATCTCCGCAAGACATAGGGCTGCACCACGCCGAGACCTCTGGCAGGGCGGCGTCTGATCTTGTGTACCTCGTAGCCGTCCAGCCCGCCGGCCAGCTCAGGGTCCACCAGCACCGTGCCAGGGCGGGCGATCGCGGTGAGCCTGGCGGCCAGGTTGACGGTGGTGCCGAAGACGTCGCCCATCACGGGCAGCACCGGGCCGTAGGCCATGCCGATGCGTAGCTCGTCCGCGTCGACCAGGTCGAGCGCGATGGCGGCCGCCTGCGTCGGGGTCGGCGCCGTGAACAGCACCTCGTCGCCCAGGGTCTTGACCAGCCTGGCACCGTGCACGGCCACCACGTCGGAGGCGCGCGACTCGAACCCCTCCACCAGCTCCGCCAGCTTCCGCTCGTCCAGCTCGCGGGCGCGCCGGGTGAACGACACCAGATCCGCGAAGCCCACCGCCATCGACACCCGAGTCGGCATCAGCTCGTCGTGGCCGTCCGCGAGGGCCAGCAGCCGGGTGCCGGCCGCGGCGAGCTGGGCCCGCCAGACGTGGATCAGCACGTGCTCGAAGTCCGGCAGCAGCTCCTGCGCGGTGTCGAGCACGCCGGCCAGGTCGCCCTCGTCGGGGTCCTGCGGCAACATCGAGCCCGTCATGATCTCGGCCTGCCACTGGGCCAGCCTGGCCGTGGTCTGGCCGAGCGCGCGGGCCATGCGGACGACCGTCTCCTCGTCGAGCAGGCCGCTGTCCAGCATGCTGCGTACCCGGCGCAGGGCATCGACGTCGGCGTCGGTGAACGCCGCGTCGTCATCGGCGCGCTGGGCGAAGCCGAGCGCCCGCCAGATGCGCCCCGCCAGCTCCTGCGACACGCCGGCCAGGGCCGCGACCTGGGCGCGCGTGTAGCGCGGAGGCAGGCCGAGCAGCCGGCGCTCGATCTCCTCGGCGGTCGGCCGCCCCCGCGGACCCGAGCTCAACGGCCGTCGACTTCGCCGTCCGAGGCGTCCTCGACGAGCCTGAAGATGTCAGTGCGGACGTCCTGGATCTTCGGGATGTCCCGGAGCACGATCTCGCCCCGCTCGCCGGCGGACTCGACGGTCAGCGTGCCGCAGCCGAGCAGGCGCTCGGCGAACGTCTGGTCGGAACTGACCGTGTTGACCTTGGCGATCGGGATCTCGTCGGTGGACTTGTTGAGCACACCCGTGCTGATCGTGAAGCGATGGGTGGTGAGCACGTAGCCGGTGTTCTTCCACCGCAGGTAGGGCACGAACGACCAGATCGTCAGCAGGACGAGCGCGATGACGACGACGGCGATCCTGGCGTAGAGAGCGAACTCCCACTCAGGTATGAACCACAGCGCCGCGCCCGAGGCCACGGCGATGAGGATGAGCGCGAGGAACGGGCCGATGAGCCGCTTCCAGTGCGGATGGAAGGATCGGACGCGCCGCTCACCCTGCGTCAGATGATGGTCGGGAAGGGTCATGGCGCACATCGTGCCACCATCGCCGCCCCGGCGGCTATGCGGACGACGCAAACCGGCTCATCCCGCGATCCGTACGATGCGACCGGCTCATCCCGCGATCCGTACGATGCGACCGGCTCATCCCGCGATCCGTACGTGCACGACGTCGCCCGCGCTCAGCGTGTGACGTTCGCCCTCGCTCGCCACCTGCAGGTGGCCGAAGGTGTCGACGCCCGTCGCCTGCCCAATCAGCACCTGCCCGCCGGGTAGCTCCACCCGCACCAGGCGGCCGATCGTGGCGCTGGTCGCCAGGTAGGCCGAGTGCAGCCCGCAGGCCTCGGGGTCGCCGCCGGCCGCCGTCCACTCCCTGTAGTGGGTCTCGACCTCCCTGAGCACCGCCCTGAGCAGCGGATCCCGGTCCAGGCACGCCGCCTGCTCGATGGCCAGCGACGTGGCCGTCTCGACAGGCAGCTCCGCGGGCTTGAGCGACACGTTGAGCCCCATGCCGATGACGATGGCGTCGTCGGCCCGCTCGGCCAGCACCCCGGCCAGCTTGCGCTCGCCGATCAGCAGGTCGTTGGGCCACTTCAGGCGGACGTCCACCTCGGCCAGCCGGCGCACGGCCGAGGCGGCGGCGACGCCGTACAGAAGTGACAGCCAGCCCTGCGTCGCCACCGGGACCTGAGGTCGCAGCAGGATCGAGAACGTCAACCCGGAGCGGGGCGGCGCCGACCAGGTGCGGCCCAGCCTGCCACGCCCGGCGACCTGCTCCTCCGCCACCAGCACCGCACCCTCGGCGGCTCCCTCGTGGGCGGCCTTGGCCAGGTCGGCGTTGGTGGAGCCGGTGCTCTCGACGACCGTGACGCCCGTCCACAGGCTGCCCGGGCGGACCAGGGCCCGGTTGAGCGCCGCTGCGGAGAGGGGCGGCCGGTCGAGGTCGGAGTAGCGCATTCTCATATCTTCGCAGGAGGGAAGATGGAGACATGAGCAGCAAGCGTCTGGATCCGTGCAACTGGGCCTCCTGGCGGCCGTTCGGCATCGGGCTGCTGCTGGACGAGAGGCGCCGCTCGCCTCAGGCCCGGATCCCCGACTACAACGCCCTCGTCACCGTGCGGTCGCGGTGAAGGCGCGACCGGGCCCCACCACCCGCGCCAGGATCCGGGAGATCACCGGCTCCGTCGCCAGGGACCGCCGTGACGACCTGGCCACGGAGGAGCCGCTGGAGATCCGGCTCACCGCGCCGGACGGCGCCCGCAAGACCGTGGCCATCACCATGCGCACGCCGGGCCACGACTTCGAGCTGGCTGCCGGATTCCTGCACGGCGAGGGGCTCGTGCGGCCCGGCGGGGTCGCGGCGATCGCGTACTGCACCGATGAGGACCTCCCGCCTGAGGCCCGCTACAACACGGTCACCGTACGCCTGCACGGCCCCATCCCCGACCTGCCCGCGCTGGACCGGCACTTCCTCACCTCCAGCGCGTGCGGCGTGTGCGGCTCGGCCAGCCTCGACGCGCTCCGCGACCGCTGCGTGCCCATCCCGGAGGGAACGCTGCGGCTCACCCCCGAGATCCTGTACGGGCTGCCGGACGAGCTCCGCCGCGCCCAGGGCGTGTTCGGCAAGACCGGCGGGCTGCACGCGGCGGGCCTGTTCTCGGCCACCGGCACGCTGGTGGCGCTCCGTGAGGACGTGGGGCGGCACAACGCGGTGGACAAGCTGGTCGGCTGGGCCGGGCTGGCGGAGCGGCTGCCGCTGGCCGAGCATGTGCTCATGGTCAGCGGCCGGGCCAGCTACGAGATCATGCAGAAGGCCCTCGCCGCCGGGATCCCGGCGGTGTGCGCGGTGTCGGCGCCGTCGTCGCTTGCCGTGGAGCTAGCCAGGGAGTTCGGCATGACGCTGGTGGGCTTCCTGCGCGGGGAGCGCTGCAATGTGTACGCGGGCCAGGAGCGGATTTCCACTATGGAATAAAGCATTCCGTTCTGCTATTCTTGGAACAGAATCAACCGTTCCGAGAGGATCTGCCATGACCGCCATCTGCCCCTTCCGCGTCGAGATCTCCCAGGCCGACCTCGACGACCTCCAGGCCCGCCTCGCCATGACCCGCTTCACCGACGAGATCCCCGGCTCCGACCAGGGCGTGGCAGTCGAGCGGGTCAAGCGCCTGGTCGGCTACTGGCGTGACGGCTTCGACTGGCGGTCCCAGGAGGCCAGGATCAACGCGTACCCGCAGTTCACGACGGAGATCGACGGGCAGAACATCCACTTCATCCACATCCGCAGCGACAACCCGGACGCCCTGGCGCTGATCCTCACCCACGGCTGGCCCGGCTCGATCGTCGAATACCTCAATGCCATCGAGCCGCTGAAGCGCCACTTCCACCTGGTCATCCCGTCGCTGCCCGGATACGGCTTCTCCGGCCCCACCAAGGAGCTGGGCTGGAACAATCTGCGCATCGCCCGCGCGTGGGCCGAGCTGATGGCCAGGCTGGGCTACGAGCGCTACGGCGCGCTCGGCAACGACGCCGGCTCGATGATCTCGCCCGAGGTCGGCCGCGTCGACCCTGAGCACGTCGTGGGCGTGCATGTCACGCAGCTGTTCTCGTTCCCCTCAGGCGACCCCGCCGAGTTCGCGGAGCTGACCGAGGAGGAGCGCGCGGGGCTGGCCGTGCTGGAGTGGTTCTGGAAGGAGAAGGGCGCCTTCAACGTGCTGCAGTCGCAGCAGCCGCAGACTCTCGCCCACGCCATCGCCGACTCCCCCGCCGGCCTGCTCGGCTGGCTGGCCCAGCTACTCGACGACGACCTGGACGACGACTTCGTGCTGGCCAACGCGTCAATCTACTGGTTCACCGGGACCGCCGGCTCCGCGATCCGCCTGTACTGGGAGAACGCCCGCGCCGAGCAGGCCAAGGAGCCCACGACCGTGCCGACGGCCCTGGCGATGGGCGAGGGCGACTTCAAGTCCATGCGCCGCTTCGCCGACCGCGACCACGCCAACATCGTCAGCTGGAAGACGCTCTCGGCCCCGGCGCACGGCCACTACACCGCCCACACCGCGACCGAGGCGCTCACCTCCGACGTCATCGCCTTCTTCACGGGCCTCCGCTAGCCCCGTTGTCCGCCCATGCCCCGTCGTCGCACGTCAGCCGCCCTGCTCCCCCGGCCCCCGCCCTTCCACCAAAGGACCTTCGCCGGAGTGCGGAGGGTGGTGAAGGGGTGCCGGGCAGGGTGGGCGTGGGCTGACGGTCATCAGCCGGTGTTCTGCAGACCCGCCGCCACCCCGTTGACCGACAGGAGCAGGAGCGTGGACAGCCGATCGCGTTCCTGCTCCGACGGCTGGCCGGTGCGCAGGGCGCGCAGGGCCCGCAGCTGGAGGTGCGACAGCGCGTCCACGTACGGGTCGCGGAGCTGGACGGCGCGTGAGAGCACCTTGCGGTTCTCCAGCAGCCGCGTGTGTCCTGTCACCCGCAGCACCAGGTCGCGGGTCCGGTCGTACTCCTCCAGCACCTGCCGGGTGAAGTCCTCACGGTCGCCCAGGGCCAGGTAGCGCTTGGCGATCGAGCGGTCGGTCTTGGCCAGCGACATCTCCGCGTTGTCCAGCATCGCGTTGAACAGCGGCCACTCCGCGTACGCCGCCCGCAGCTCCTCCAGCGAGCCCACCGACGCCAGGCCGGTGCCGAGGCCGTACCAGCCGGGCAGATTGACCCGGGTCTGCGCCCAGGCGAACACCCACGGGATCGCCCGCAGGTCGTCGAGCGAGCGCGGCGCGCCCAGGCCACGGCGGGCCGGCCGGGAGCCGAGGCGCAGCGTGCCGATCTCCTCCAGCGGGCTGACCAGGCCGAACCACTCGGGGAAGCCCGGCGCCTCGGTCAACCCCCGGTACGCCTGCTCCGACGCGACCGCCACCTGCTCGGCGAGGCCGCGGAAACGCTCGGCCGCCGCAGCGGTGCGGGCGCCGACCGTGGGCGAGGAGGCCAGCAGGACGGCGTTCGTGACCTGTTCCAGGTGGCGGCGGGCGATCGCGATGTGGCCGTACCGGGCGAAGATGACCTCGCCCTGCTCGGTGACCTTGAAGCGGCCCGCGACCGAGCCGGGAGCCTGCGCCAGCACCGCACGGTTGGCCGGGCCGCCGCCGCGGCCGAGCGCGCCGCCGCGGCCGTGGAACATGCGCAGCTTCACGTCGTGCTTGGCGGCCCAGGCGGTCAGCTCCTCCTGCGCCTCGTACAGGCGCAGCGTGGCCGCAGCAGGGCCGAGCTCCTTGGCCGAGTCGGAGTAGCCGAGCATGATCTCCAGGCGCCGGCCGGTGGCCGCCAGGCGCTCCTGGATCTGCGGGATCTCCAGCATGCCCGACAGCACGCGCGGGGAGTTGGCCAGGTCCTGGCCAGACTCGAACAGCGGGACCACGTCCAGCACGGGCGCGCGGTCGCCGAGCGCGTGCCGGGCCAGCTCGTAGACGGCCGCGACGTCCTCGGCGGAGCGGGTGAAGGAGACCACGTACCGGGAGCAGGCGGTGACGCCGAACCGCTCCTGGATCCAGCCGATCACCCGGATCGTGGCCAGGACCTCCTCGGTGCGCTCCGACAGCTCGCCGCCGGCCCGCAGCTCTTCCAGCGCCGCCGCGTGGACCTGGGAGTGCTGGCGCACCTCCAGCTCGGCCAGGTGGAAGCCGAACGTCTCCACTTGCCAGATGAGGTGCTGCAACTCCCCGTACGCCTGCCGCGGCGCGGTGGCGGCCAGCGACTCCTGTACCAGCCGCAGGTCGGCCAGCAGCTCGGCGGGTGAGCGGTAGGCCAGGTCGAGATCGCGGCGCTGGGTGGCGGCGATGCGCGCGGCCACGAACAACAACCACTGCCGGTGCGGCTCCCGCGGCGACCGGGTGGCCAGCTCGGAGACGACCTCGGGGTAGGCGGCCACGGTCGCGGCCAGCGCCGTCTTCAGCTCGCGCGAGCAGGGGGCGAGCGTGGCGGCGGCGGTGAGCGTGCGGGCGATGCGCGAGCAGGCGGTCTCCAGCGCGGCCAGCACGTGCTCGGACTGGATCTGGATGGTCTCGCGGGTGACCCTGGCCGTGACGTTGGGGTTGCCGTCGCGGTCGCCGCCGATCCAGCTGCCGTACCTGACGAAGGGCCTCGCCTGCGGCGGGCGGGTGCCGGTGCCCGGGTCGAGTGCCGCGTCCAGCGCGCGGTAGACCTGCGGCACCATGCGGAACAACGTCTCGTCGAAGGCGGCCATGGCGGTGCGTACTTCGTCGAGCGGGTCGAGCTTGGTCGAGCGCAGCTGGGCCGTGCGCCACAGCAGGTCGATCTCCTCCAGCAGGCGCCGCTTGCTCTCGGCCCGTTCGGAGGCCCCGCGACCTGGGGAGTTGTACTCGGTGAGCTGGCCGCTGATCCGCTGGATGGCGGTGACGACCGCGCGCCTGCGCGCCTCGGTGGGGTGCGCGGTCAGCACCGGGTGCAGCTCCAGGCCTTCCAGCAGCTCGGCGACCCGGTCGTGGCCCAGCTCGTGTACAGCCTGCGCCAGCGACTCCCGCTGGACCCTGCCCTCGGCGTCCCGCTCGCGTAGCGTGCGGATGCGATAGTGCTCCTCGGCCAGGTTGGCCAGGTGGAAGTAACACGTGAACGCGCGGGCTACCTGGACCGCCCGCTCGATGTCCCACGCCGCGACCATCTCGGTGATCACGTCGGCCGAGATCTCGCCTCTGCGGGCCGCGATGACGGCCTTGCGCAGCCGTTCGACGTCGGCCAGCAGGTCCTCGCCGCCCTGCTCGGCGAGCACCTGGCCGAGCAGCTTGCCGAGCATCCGCACATCGTGGCGCAGCTCGTCCGGCATCTCCGTCACTGCGGCGCTGCGATGTTCGAGCCCCTGGTCAATCATGTCTCGAAGGGTATCTACTCACCCGAAGTGCCCGTAGACCGGTCTCACCAATTGGACTAGACCACTGCGAGGGAGTGCCGTCGCCTGGAGGAGCGGCGGGAGCGAGGCGACCAGAGCGGGGGAAGGCGGCGGCGTCTGGCGACCGAGCCGGCCTCACGGAGTGAGGCCAAATGAGCAGGGTGGGAGTGCCGTCGCCTGGAGGAGCGGCGGGAGCGAAGCGACCAGAGCGGGGGAAGGCGGCGGCGTCTGGCGACCGAGCCCGCCTCACGGAGTGAGGCCATAGACACTGCTCAGGAGGCCCTTGATACTGCCCCTAGCAGCTCGGGTAGGCGGGCGAAGCCGATCCTGGCGGCCAGCCGCCTGCCGAGCACTTCGGCCAGCAGCCCGTAGAACGGCGCGACCACGCAGACCCAGAGGAGCCCGAACACGAGGGGCACCACGAAAGGCAGCGACAACAACGCGATGCCGAGCATCGCGCCGATGGAGGAGGCGAACGCCTGCCCGCCCTGCCCGGGAGCGGCGCCGCTGAAGGCGTTCATCCGCTCGGGCACGGAGTAGGGCAGCACGACGCTGGTCACGGAGCCGACGCCGAGGCCGATCCCGAGCGCGCCCCAGGCGGCCAGCATCGCCGGCAGGATCGCCGCCGGGTGGCCGGCGAACAGGCCGGCGCCGACCGCGATCACGGCGAGCAGCGGCGCCGCGACCAGCGCGTTGGCCAGGTGGCGCCCGGCCAGGTCGGCGGCCAGGCTGCGCTCGGAGCCGAACGTCACGGCGTTCATCCACAGGGAGCGTCCGTCGATGCCGAATGCGTTGCCGGACTGCAGCGCGATCATCAGGGCGCCCGCGGTGGCGATCACGATCGGCTGGCCCTGTCCCGGCGGGCCTTCCGACGTGCCGCCCAACGAGAACGACAACACGAGCGTGACCACGACGGCGCTGAACCAGCCCACGCGGAACCTCGGCTCGCGCCTGATGTACTTCAGCTCCTTGGTCACGATCGCGGCCAGCGGCCCATCCGGCAGGATCCGGTCCACCAGACCGGTCTCCCTGCGTACGGAGGCCGCCTGGGTGGAGACGTCCGGCGTGACCAGCGCACGGCTCAACGCCTTGATCCACAGCCAGCCGAGCGCCACGACGAGCAGCGCGAGGAACGCGAGCTCGGCCAGCCCGGCCAGGCCGCCGTCGGCGATCGCGTGCGCGGCCATGCCGGGCGGGGTCCACCGGAGCACGGCGGCCATCTGGTGCAACATCGCCTCGGGGCCGCCGAAGTTGCGGTTCATCAACAGGTTGGGCAGCTGCGCGAGCACCACCACGAGCACGGCGGCCACGGCCAGCACGTCACGGCCGCGCCGCGTCCGCAGCGCGCTCGACAGCGACGTGGTGATCAGCCGAGACGTCACCAAGCAGAGCGCGAACTGCAGCAGCACGGCCGGCACGCCGAGCAGCACGCCGCCGGCGTTGGCAGGCAGCGCGATCAGCGCGCCGAACGTCACGATGAGCATCGCGGCGGGCCAGACGCCGGTCGCGGACGCGGTGAACATGCCGACCGCCAGCGTGCGCGTACGCAGCGGGAACAACGACAACTTGGCCGGGTCGAGCGTGTCGTCCAGACCGAACGCCAGCAGCGGCACGATCATCCAGGCGAACAGGAAGAACGCGAACGCCACGATCACGAGCGAGGTCTTGATGTCGGCGGGCGCCAGCCGGAGCAGGCTCATCAGGAAGAAGCCGAGCGCGGCCAGGCCGGTGGCCATGATCAGGGTGAAGATGAAGCCGAGCTTGCGCTGGAGGTCCCCGCGCAGGTTGCCGGCCAGCAGCCGCAACTTCAGCCGCGCAAACAAGGCTACTGCGCTCATGGCCTCACTCCGTTCGGCGGCTCGGTCGCCATATGCCGCCGCCTTCCCCCGCTCTGGTCGCTACGCTCCCGCCGCTCCTCCAGGCGACGGCACTCCCTCACCGCGCTCATGGCCTCACTCCGTTCGGCGGCGCTCACGGGGTGTCCTTCTTGGCGCCCAGCCAGGTCAGTCCCGTCTCGCGGCCCTGGGCCGAGCCGCCGACCAGGTCGAGGAACGCCTGGTTGAGGCTGCGGCCGCCGCGTACCTGCTCCAGCGGCCCCTGCGCCACGATGTGGCCCGCGCTCATCACCGACACCCAGTCGCACAGCCGCTCGACCAGGTCCATCACGTGGCTGGAGAAGATGACGGTCGAGCCGGACTCGGTGAAGCGCTGGAGCACCTCGGTGAGGGTGTTGGCGCTGACCGGATCGACGCCCTCGAACGGCTCGTCCAGGAACAGCACGGACGGGTTGTGCAATAACGCCGCCGCAAGCCCGATCTTCTTGCGCATGCCCGTGGAGTAGTCGACGACCAGCTTGTCGGCGGCGCCGGCCAGGTCCATCACGTTCAGCAGCTCGCCGGTCCGCTGCTCCACTTCCCCTTTGGGGATGCCACGCAATCGCCCCGCGTAGAGGAGCAGCTCGCGGCCCGACAGCCGCTCGAACAGCCGCAGCCCCTCCGGCAACACCCCGATGCGGGCCTTGACCTCGACGGGATCGCGCCACACGTGGAAGCCGTCCACCTCGGCCGACCCGCCGTCCGGCCGGAGCAACCCGGTGATCATGCTGAGCGTGGTCGTCTTGCCTGCGCCGTTGGGCCCGACCAGGCCCGCGAAGCTGCCGGCAGGAACGACGAGATCGACTCCCGCCACCGCGACCTGCTGTCCGTACCGCTTGAACAAGCCATGGGTGCGAACGGCATCCGTCATAGAACCAATCTATGGGGAGCGACTAGCCTTGCGCGCATGAGTGCAGCTGCGGAACGTATGCCGGACGAGCCGGACATCCATACGACTGTCGGGAAGATCGCCGATCTGGACCGGCGCCTCGATGAGGCCGCGCACGCCGGGTCCGCGACAGCGGTGGAGAAGCAGCACGCCAAGGGCAAGATGACGGCCAGGGAGCGGGTGCTCGCGCTGCTGGACGAGGGCTCGTTCGTGGAGTTCGACGAGTTCGCCAGGCACCGGTCCACGATGTTCGGGCTGGAGAAGCGGCGGCCGTACGGCGACGGGGTGATCACCGGGCACGGCACCGTCGACGGACGGCAGGTCTGCGTGTTCTCGCAGGACGTGACCGTGTTCGGCGGCTCGCTCGGCGAGGTGTACGGCGAGAAGATCGTCAAAGTGCTGGACCTGGCGCTCAAGACCGGCTGCCCGATCATCGGGATCAACGAGGGCGGCGGCGCGCGGATCCAGGAGGGCGTGGTCGCGCTCGGCCTCTACGCGGAGATCTTCAAGCGCAACGTGCACGCCTCCGGCGTGATCCCGCAGATCTCGCTCATCATGGGCGCCGCGGCCGGCGGGCACGTCTACTCCCCCGCGCTGACCGACTTCATCGTGATGGTGGACCAGACGTCGCAGATGTTCATCACCGGCCCGGACGTGATCAAGACGGTGACGGGCGAGGAGGTCACGTTCGAGGAGCTCGGCGGGGCCCACACGCACAACACGAAGTCGGGCGTCGCCCACTACCAGGCCGCCGACGAGGAGGACGCCCTCGACTACGTCAAGGCGCTGCTGTCGTACCTGCCGTCGAACAACCTCGACGAGGCGCCGGTCTTCGGGACCGCCGCGGACCTGGACCCGGATCCCGAGCTGGACGAGTTGATCCCGGACTCGCCGAACCAGCCGTACGACATGCATCGGGTGATCGAGCACGTGCTCGACGACGGAGAGTTCCTGGAAGTGCACGCGTTGTTCGCGCCGAACATCGTGGTGGGGTACGGCCGGGTGGACGGCCAGCCGGTCGGGGTGGTCGCGAACCAGCCCATGCATTTCGCCGGATGTCTGGATATCAACGCATCCGAGAAGGCCGCGAGATTTATTCGAACATGTGATGCTTTTAATATTCCTATCCTGACTTTCGTTGATGTACCGGGTTTCCTGCCCGGCACCGATCAGGAATGGAACGGAATCATCCGCCGCGGCGCCAAGCTCCTCTACGCCTACGCCGAGGCCACCGTGCCGCTGATCACGGTGATCACCAGGAAGGCGTACGGCGGCGCGTACGACGTCATGGGGTCCAAGCACCTCGGCGCGGACGTGAACCTGGCCTGGCCCACCGCGCAGATTGCGGTCATGGGCGCACAGGGCGCGGTCAACATTCTTTACCGGCGTGAGCTGGCCGCCGCCGACGATCCGGACGCCGAGCGCGCCAGGCTCGTCACCGAGTACGAGGACACGCTGGCCAACCCGTACATCGCGGCGGAGCGTGGCTACGTGGACGCGGTGATCCGGCCGTCCGAAACCCGGCCCCAGGTCGTCAGAGCGCTACGCGCGCTGCGGAACAAGCGGGCCACGCTCCCCCCGAAGAAGCATGGGAACATCCCGCTATGACGCCGCATCTGCGTATTGTCCGGGGCGACGCCACGCCCGAGGAGATCGCCGCTTTGGTGACCGCTCTCGCCGTACGACACTCCCCACCGTCAACACCTCCCCAACCGCGTCGTCAAACATGGCGAAACCCCGCCAGAGGGATGCGTAAGCCTGCCCTTCCCGGGAAGTCGGCATGGCGGATGAGCGCTCTACCTTAGATAGATCCTGGGAAACGGGTGTCAAGCTCGCCGGGAGTTGGGACTATCTAGAGAAAGTAGGCGTATATAGTCGGCCGATCAACTAACACCGCGGCCTGGAGGACGACATGGCCATCCCAGACCTCATGCCGCATCCTGTGGCAGCCAAGTACGCCGTCCTAGTGGATGTCGGTTATCTGTACGCGGCGGCAGGTGAAGTGCTGCTCGGCGCCAAGGAACGCAAGGAATATCGGGTGGCCGCTGATGAGCTCATCCAGAGTCTACAGAAACATGCAGAGGCACGTATTTCTGGCGAACTTCTGCGGATCTATTGGTATGACGCCGCCCGTGACCGCGTGCCCACCGTCGATCAGCGGGTCATCGCCCAGCTCCCTTGGGTCAAGGTGCGACTTGGCAACCTGAACGCCCGTGGCCAGCAGAAAGGCGTGGACGCGCAGATCAGGAGCGATCTGGAGGCCCTGGCGAGACATCATGCGGTCACCGACACGATCCTGCTGGCCGGTGACGAGGACATGGTCCCGGCGGTGGAGGCCGCCCAGGCGTACGGCGTGCGCATCCACCTGTGGGGTGTCGAGCCGCCGTACGGCACCAACCAGGCCGAGCGCCTGGTGTGGGAGTCCGACACCGTGGAAGTGATCTCTGCTGATTTCCTGAGGCCGTTTTTCAGCCGTGCTCCCCAGCCCGTCCCTGTCGCCCCGCCCGCCGCTCCCTCGCCCGCCCAGGTCTTCGCCGGGCGCGCGCCCGCCAAGCCGCACGCCAAGCCGGGGCAGGTGGCCAAGCTCGGGCCAAGCCGGCCGCGCGTGGAGGACGTGGGCGAGCACGTGGCGCAGAAGTGGATTCTCACCCGTGGCCGCGACAACATCCGCGACCTGCTGCCGGGGCCGATCCTGCCGACCGTGATCGACACCGAGCTGCTGATCGAGGCGGAGAAGGAGCTCGGCCACTCCCTGCGGCCGTTCCCTGAAGCGCGGGTGTGGTTGCGTGACGGGTTCTGGGCGCGGGTCTACCGCGAGTTCGACCTGGGGGTGGGGGTCTCGTCCAAGTAGGCAGCGGCCCGCCGGCGAGCAGGCTCGGAGAGGTGTCCGATTCCCGCGGGTCGTGGGCTTTGACCTGCTGACCTGGCATTTCACGGTCGCGTCCGATTTCCGCCAGTCAGCTGCCTGAGAAGCGCATACCGTCGAAGACATGTCACCACTTGAGCTCGACTTCGACTCCTGCTACCGGGCCGTCTCGGCCAGGGACGCCCGGTTCGACGGGCGCTTCTACACGGCGGTGACGTCGACGCGGATTTACTGCCGTCCGATCTGCCCGGCCCGTACGCCGGCCTCGCGCAACGTGCGCTTCTACCGGCACGCGGCGTCGGCCGAGGCCGCCGGGTTCCGCCCGTGCAAGCGCTGCCGTCCCGAGCTCTCCCCTGGCGACCCAGGCTGGGACGTGCGCGGCGACCTCGTCGGCCGGGCCTTGCGGCTGATCGACGACGGCGGGGCCGACGAGCAGGGCGTCGCGGGGCTGGCCAGGCGGCTGCACATCACCGAGCGGCACCTGCACCGGCTGTTCGTGGCCGAGCTGGGCGTCGGGCCACTGGCGGTGGCGCGGACCAAGCGGCTGCTGCTGGCCAAGCAGCTCCTGACCGAGACGGGGCTGCCGGTGACGGAGGTGGCGTTCGCGGCGGGGTTCGGGAGTGTGCGGCAGTTCAACGCGACGATGCGGGAGACGTACGGCTTCACGCCCAGCGAGCTACGGGCCACGGCCGGGCCCCGGGTCTCCGACGCGTCGCTCAGGCTGCGGCTGCACCGGCGGGAACCGTACGACGTGGCGGGGGTCTTCGCGTTCCTGGCCTCCCGGGCGATTCCCGGGCTGGAGGTGGCGGACGGGACGTCGTACTCGCGGGCCGTGCCGGGTGGGATGATCACGCTCACCCCTCGGCAGGACCACATCGCCCTGGACGTTGCGGTGGAAGACACGCGGCAGCTCGCCCGCGTCGTGGCCCGCTGCCGCCGACTCCTCGACCTGGACGCCGACCCGGACGCCATCGCCGAGATCCTCGGCGAGACCTCGCTCGGGCCTTTGGTGGCGGCCCGCCCCGGTTTGCGGGTGCCGGGCACGTTCGACGGCTTCGAGCTGGCCGTACGGGCAGTCGTCGGGCAGCAGATCTCGGTGGCCGGCGCCCGCACCTTGCTCGGCCGCATCGTCGCCAGGGCCGCCGCGCCCGGGGGCCTCTTCCCCACGCCTGCCCGTCTTCTGGAAACCGACCTCACCGGCCTGGGCCTGACCAACCGCCGGATCGCGACACTCAAGGACCTGGCGGCGCACCTGGTCGACGGCCGGCTTGACCTGGACGGCGGCCAGGATCCCGCGGAAGCGGTGGCGGCGCTGCTCGAAGTGCCCGGCATCGGCCCGTGGACGGCCAGCTACATCGCGTTGCGGGCGCTCCGCGACCCCGACGCCTGGCCCACGGGCGACCTCGTGCTCAAGAAGCGCATGGCCGCCCTGGGCATTCCCGACGACCACATCGAGCGGTGGCGGCCCTGGCGGGCCTACGCCGCGCTGCACCTCTGGAGCTCATCATGATCGCTGCACAGCTCATTCCGACCCCCGTGGGCCCTCTGTCCGTGCTGTCCCGCGAGGGAGTGCTGGTCGCGGCCGGCTTCACCGCCGACCCGAAGGAGATGTACGCCCGCCTCACGCCCGTCCTCCAGGTTGAGGGCCTGGAGGTGGTGGATGACCTGGGGGCGGCGTCGGAGGCCGTCCGCGCGTACCTGGCGGGCGACCTGGACGCCCTGGACGCCATCCCGGTCTCCCAGCCCGGCAGCCCGACCCGCAAGCGGCTGCACGAGGCGTTGCGGGAGGTCAAGGCGGGGACCACTGTCTCGTACGCGGAACTGGCCGAACGGGCCGGCCTGTCGAAGACGGCGGCGCGGGCGGCCGGGTCGGCGTGCGCGCAGAACCTGATCGCGCCGTTCGTCCCATGCCACCGGGTGCTGCCCACCGGTGGGGGATATGGCGGGTATTACTACGGCGTACCAGTCAAAGAGTGGCTACTTGCCCACGAATCCGGAGGAATCGCTAACCTATAGTAATGGAGCGACAGCATTCGGTAATGTGTTCGCCATGCCAACTCTGCGACACGAGTTCCTTCTGGAGCTCGTTCGGAGACGCCCATCTCTGGCCGCCACCCTGCTGGCACAGGCGGGCGTCTCCGTATCCCCCTTCGAAGAGGCCCACTTGGGCACCTGCGACTTCAACCAATGGGCACCCACTGAATTCCGAGCGGATTCGGTCGTCGTGCTGAGGAACGAGAACAAGCCGGTGTCGGCGATCGTGCTGGAGGTTCAGCGACAGACCGACCCAGACAAACAGTGGAGCTGGCCGGTATACATGGCCACCCTCCGGTCTCACATTAAGTGCCCAGTTCTACTCCTGGTCTTCTGCGAGGACGCGAAAACAGCCCAGGACTGCGCGAAGGCCATCGACATGGGGCATCCCGGGTGGGTGCTGTACCCGATCGTCATCGGCCCGGACGGGATCCCGATGATCACCGACATCGGCCAGGCCATCGAACAACCCGAGCTCGCCACCATTTCGGCCATCCTGCACGGCCGCACCGAGTCCGGCCTGAAGGTGGTCCTCACACTCCTCTACGCAGTCACACGCGGGCCCAAGGAGCTGAAAGGCTATGCTGAGCTTGCGTTCGCGTGTCTCCCCCAGTCCATGATCACCAAGGTTAGGGAGGTCGTGATGACCATGGCAGCCGAGTCCAGAATCGAGTTCTTTCTCGAGTGGGTCGCCGAAGGAGAGGCCAAGGGGTTGGCCGAGGGGATGGCCAAGGGGAAGGCCAAGGGGAAGGCCGAAGGCGAGGCCGAGTCCATCCTCCTGTTCCTGGAGGCGCGTGGCATTCCCGTACCCGACGAGACACGAAAGCGCATCACCGAGTGCACCGACCTGGACGTCCTCAGGTCCTGGGTCCGCAAGGCCGCCACCGCCACGAACGCCGATGACCTGTTCGTGTAGAGACTCGATAGCCCCCTGGTTGTCGAGAGACTCCATAGTTGATGGATGGACCCAGCCCAGGAGCGAGCCATTCCGCGAGTGGTTCGGCTTGGGCCTGGCCAGGGCCCTCAAAACAATTCTGGCGGCGCGCAACGTTGACGTGCCCAACCACACACGAGAACGCCTCACCCGCTGCGACGACCTTGAGCTTCTCCAGCACTGGATCTATGAGGCCGCTACAGCCGACCGCGTTGAGGACCTGTTCCACCCCTGCACCAACGCCCTCGCACCCAACACCGCCAGAGAGCAGTCGGACTGAGCCGACGAGGGCTGGCACGGCTCCGTGCCAGCCCTCGTCCGTGTTCAGGCTGGTGCGAGGCGGCGGGATTGGATCCCTGCCACTCCGGCCACCATCAGCCCCACCGCGCCCAACACGGCAGCGGTCCAGGCGGGAGCCGTGTAACCGAGGCCCGCATCGATCGTGAGCCCCGCCGCGAACGACCCGATGGCGTTGCCCACGTTGAAGGCGCCGATGTTGGCGGCCGAGGCCAGGGTCGGGGCTCCGGCGGCGGCGTCCAGGACGCGAGTCTGCAGGGGCGGGACCGTGGCGAAGGCGGCCACGCCGAACAACGTGATCGCGACGATGAAGGCCGACTGGTTGCCCGACACCAGGGCGACCACCACCGCCAGCAGTGTGAGCAGGCCCACCGAGCCGTAGACGCTGGGCATGACCGCCCGGTCGGCCAACCGGCCACCGATCAGGTTGCCCACCACGAGCCCGACCCCGAACAGGGCCATCACCACAGGCACGGCCCCCGGCGAGAAGCCGCCGACGCCGGTCATGATGGGCGCGATAAACGTGATGACCGCGAACACCGGGGCGAACCCGAAGACGGTCATCGCGAGCGCCAGCCAGACGCCGCCCGAGCGGAAGGTGGCCAGCTCCCGCATCAGACCACCCGCGGGCCGCGGCTGGCGGGGGACGAGCGCGAGCACGCCGGCCAAGCCGACGATCCCGATCACCACCACGACCCAGAACGTCGCCCGCCAGCCGAACGACTGCCCGATCCACGTCCCCAGCGGCACCCCGAGGACATTGGCGAGCGTCAGGCCGGTGAACATCAGCGCGATCGCGCTGGCCCGCCGCTGCGGCACCACCAGGTCGGCGGCCACCACCGACCCGACCCCGAAGTACGCGCCGTGCGCGAAGGCGGCCAGGAACCGGCCGACCATCAGCACCCCGTACGAGGGCGCCAGCGCCGACAACAGGTTCCCCGCGATGAACAGCACCATCAACGCCCACAACATGGTCTTGCGCGGCAAACGCCCGCCGAGGATGGTCAGCGGCGGCCCGCCGACCGCCACACCGAGGGCGTACCCGGAAACCAGCAGCCCCGCGGCCGGGATGGTCACGCTGAAGTCGGACGCCAGCTCGGGCAGCAGCCCGTTGATGATGAACTCCGTGGTCCCGATGCCGAAGGCGCTGATCGCGAGGGCGAACAGGGCGAGAGGCATAGAATACTCCTCAGACGACGTTAGTGAGCGTGGACATTATTTGCATACGCCGCCTAACTGACCATACAACGATGCTGAGGAGGCTGCCACGTGCCCCTAGCCGATGACGCCGTCGAAGCGCGCGCCCAGGGCTGGCGCACCCTCGCGGCACTGCACGCGAAAATCGAGGACAAGCTGGAGAAAGCCCTCCAGAAGGAGCACGGCCTGAGTGTGAGCGAATACACAGTGCTGGACGTGCTGGGGCGTCAGGACGGCTGGCACATGCGCATGCAGCAGCTGGCCCGCGCGGTCGTGCTCAGCCAGAGCGCCACCACCCGGCTGGTCACCAGGCTGGAGAAGCGCGGGCTGCTCAGGCGCTACCTGTGCGAGGACGACAGGCGCGGCATCTACTCGGAGGTCACCGAGGCCGGGCGGGACCTACTCGCCCAGGCCCGCCCGACGCACGACGCCGTACTCAAGGAGGTGCTGGCCGAGGCGGCGGAGGAGCCGGAGCTCGCCCCGCTCGCCGCGGTGCTCAGCTAGGTGGCTCGACGTTGCTCTGGATCTCGCCGACCGGCACGTCCCTCGTGACGTCCAGCTCCACGGGCGCGAACTGGAACGGCACCACGCCCTCCTGCACCTCGATCGGCCACACCGTGGACACCGTGAGCGTGTACTTCTCGCGCGGCTGGTCGATCGACGACCGCAGGTAACGCACGCCGCAGGAGAACGTGCCTCCCTTGGTGTACGGCTTGCCGACGGTGCCGCAGCCGCTCTCGTTGACCTCGGCCCGGTCCGCCGTCGTACCAGCGTCGATCTTGACATCCTGGAGATTGGCGACCAGGGTCACGCTCATGATGCCGGGAAGCTCCGCCGTGACCGTGCGGCGGGGTTGACCGACGCCCTCCAGCCAGACCCAGGTGGGCAGGTTGACGAAGCTCTTGGCGTCGGGATTCAGCTTGACGGTGTGCTCGGGCACGGTCAGCGCGGCCCTGGCGATCTGCGCAAGCTGCTCGATCGTGATCCCGGACTGCGGCGTCTGGCCGGGCGGCACGAACACGCCGATGGGATCGAGGTCGGTCATGCAGGCCACATGGTTGGGATCGGCTTCGTTGTACGCCGGTGTCCACCACCGCCCAGGCTTGCCCACCTTGTCCTCGAACCGCTTGTTGAATCCCAGGCGGGAGGGTTCGTCGATCCGCGCCCGGTTGGCCGCTTCTTTGCCCTTGGTGAACCGGTCGCGCATCTCCTCGGGTGATGGGCCCGGTTCGTACCAGCACGGGCGCGGGACGCGGAAACCGTCGCCCGTCCCGCCTTTGACGTCGCCGCGGATCCTGATGTTGCTGCCTGCCAAGTTCACGAACGCGGTCCTAGTACCCTGCCCGGCATCGACCTTGACATTGCCGGCCCCTTCAGGGGGATCACCGGGGAGCAGCGATGCCATGAGCAACGCCGCGATAAGGACTTTCATCGGGTGCACCTCTCTCTGGCAGTGCCGTACATCCTGACGCGCCACACCCCGTCGTCGCCGCGGCGAACGCCCACGGTCTGGGGGTAGGGGGTGCGCAGCCATTTGAGTTGGGGGCTGATGGCCTTGCCGGTGCGGGAGGAGACCACCCGGATCCCCGACTCGTCGACGCACGCGTTGACCTGAACGCCCTTGCCCATCCGTGCGGCGACCCGCAGGTTGTAGATCCGCCCGATCCCGCGCATCGTCCACCCTTTCTCGACGAACGACTCCACCCATTCGCTTGCCTGAACAGCCGCGTCGATCTCGAGGCCCTCCTTGTAGATGGTCTGCCCCTCGACGATGGCCTTCCGGGTGCCGACGTATTGGTCGACCATGGGCTTCAGTGCCGGGTCGGGGTCTGGCGGCCACTCCACCCGCAGACGCAGGCCCTCGCCGACGTCGATGGTCTGGGTGCCGGACGGCAGCTCCTCGTCCGCGGGCCGCTCGGCCTCCGCCGGGCTGCTCTGTCCGGGCGTGGCCGTCTCCTGTGGCGTGGCGGGCGTGGCCGCCTCTTGCGGCGCAGCGGGCTTGGCCGCGTCCAGCGGCGCGTACGGACGTTCGGCCTGGCCGCAGCCCGCGGTGGCGAGCAGGACCAGCGATAACGCGGTTCGTCTCATGCAGACGACTCCTTCACGACGTGGATGCGCCACGTGGGCAGCAGTTCCTCGATCAAGGCCTCGGTCTCCGGGGCCATCCCGCCGCCGTACGGGTGCGAGGCCGCCCTTCTGGTCAGGCCCTCGACGACGGCACGCAGGCGTACGACGTCCTCGGTCGCGTGCGTCGCCCGCAGCAGGTCCCGCCACAGGCCTTCGTCGTCGGCCGCCAGGAGCAATGCGGCGCGTACGGCGGCCACCGCGGCGTCCGGCTGGTCCTGCGCGAGCCTGATCTCGCAGAGCTGGTGTGCCGCGTCGGCGACCTCGGCGGCCACGTCGTACTCCAGGTCCTCGGCAGCCAGCCACGCGTATCTGCCGGGCGGCCTGCTGGTCAGCAGCGGGCCCCTGACCAGGCCGAGCGCCTTCTCCAGCAGCACGGCCCGAGCCGACGGGTCGCCGTGCGAGCGGCGGAGGAGCTCGCGGAACAGCGCCCAGTCCGTACGCACCTCGGGCCCCAGCCGCAGCCGGCCGACCTCGTCGGTGAGCAGGTGCCGGGGGCCCAGCCATTCGGCGACCCTGGCGATCGTGGCGTCCCTGACCATGTCCTGCACGCCGCGCGGCCACAACACCCCGCCGAGCACCACGGGATGCACGCCGCCCGGGTGCGTGGCCAGGTAGATCAGCAGCTCTGTGGCCAGCGCCAGCCGGCCTTCCTCCAGCGGGCCCAGGCCGAGCACCTCGATCGGCCCGAGCATCCTGATCTCGACGGCCGGCGGGTGCAGCCCCGGCAGCGGCTCGGCCTCGGGGATGGACTCGCCGTCGAGCCGCCCGGCGGTGCGGAACAGCTCGACGAGCGCCCGATAGTGGCGGCGGGGCAGGAGCTGGGCGTCCACCTCGAACCCCAGCTCGGCGATCTTGGCCTTGCCGTCGTCGGTGATCTCCAGCGTCCAGGTGGCGTGCGGGACGTCGCCCGCGACCACGTACCCGGCGGTGTCCCTGCGGGCCAGCAGCGCCAGCCGGCGCGCCTCCTCGTGCGTGGGCGCGACCGCGGACAGCAGGTAGTGGGCGTCGCGCGGGCTGCCGCTGATGCGGCCGGTCAGCACCTCCCTGCGCGGGGCCGCGGCGGCCTCCAGTTCGGGGAGCACTTCGGCCAGGCCGCCCACGGCCTTGATGCGGTCGGGTGCGATCGCGGTCAGCTCTTCGCCGAAGCCGACGAGCGTGACCCGCATGCCGTCGGACCAGCGGTTGGTGGCCAGCTCGACGGCGAGGGCGGCCAGCGCGGCTGTGGTCTGCGTGCCGCGCACGTTGATCAGGCCCTGTGCGGCTTCGAGGTCGATGAGCACGCGCCCGTGCACGTTCGTGCCGATCGAGACCAGCCCGGGATACGGCGCTCCACCCGGCTGGACGGGCTCATGGCCGCGGCCGCTTCGTGGCTCGTTGGCTCGTGGCCCCCATGAGCTGGTCCGGTCCGGCAGCAGCCGGCCCTCGTGCGCGGGCAGCCGCCAGACCTGGCCGCCGTCCTCGGCCGTCCAGGGCGCGGGCGGGTCGGAGTCGGGCGGATGTACCCACAGGTCGAGCGTGCGCGGCGACAGGTGGGCCGCGTACACGATGGGCGGGGTCCGGTTCTGCCTCGCCAACTCGGCGCCGAGCACCCGCAGGCCGACGTCCAGGATGCGGGCGCCCGGCGCGTCTCCGCCCAGCCGGAGCGCAACCTCGGCGTCGGCGGCGTCGCCGCGGGGGCGGGCGATCCTGCGGCCGAACATCCGGCCCCAGAGCTGCTCGCGGCGCCGCCTGGCCAGCACGAGCAGTAGCCCGGCCGCGGCCAGCGAGGCGCCGGCCAGGTATTCGACGAGCTCGTTGCCCTGACTCTCGCCGACGATCGGCTGCTGCTCGGGCTCCTGACGCCGCTGGTCCTGCTGCTCGGGCAGGCGGTGCTTGGCCTCGCCCCGCTTCTCCTTCTTGACCTCCGCGTGGGCCCTGCCGTCGTCGGGCACCTGCGCACGGCCCGGGTGCTCGCGCAACGTCTGATCGCGTGGCTGGTCGGTGGGGACGATGTGGACGTTTCTGGCGTCATCCGGCATGTCGAGCACCCAGCCGGGCCTGATCAGGTCGGCCATCTTCAGTCGGGTGCCGTCCGGCTGGACTTTCGCCTGGTTGAGCCGGTAGATCTCGGGGTAGCGACGGCCGTCGCCCAGGCACTTCTCCGCAATCTCCCACAGGCTCTCGTGGTGACGGCCGTGCGGCGGCTGCACCACGTACACCTTCTTGGTCTTGTTCGTTTCCAGGGTCTTCTCGACGATCGGCGCGGAGTACGCCACCGCCGTCACGGGCGGAGCGGCGGGCGTGGGCGTCAGCTTGGCGATCGGCGCGAGCATCGCCCCCGTCGTGAACAGCAGCAGCACGGCGCCGACGAGCTTGTTGGCCAGGGCCTGGGTGCCGCCGGAGAACGGTACGCGGGCGGGCATGCCCACTCGGCGGACCCCGGCGTACACCTCGACGAGCACACACGCGAACAGCTGGAACCAGGCCAGCCACACCAGCAGCACCAGCACCGCCACGATCGTGCTGGGGCCGACCCGGCTGGTGAGCGTCTCCAGGTCGAGCAGCTCGGGTCTGAGCGGCGGCCCGACGAACGTGAGCAGCGCGTACGGCACCCCACCCACGAGCGCGACCAGCACGACCAGCGCCGCGAGCCCGGCGAGCACGTCGCCGGCGCTGCGCCTGGCAGGCATGCGCGCGGACGTGTGCCGCCCCTGGGGACGCCCGGGCTCTCGCGTCGGCATCGCCTCTCCGTTTCCTCTACCTCGGGAGCTCCGCTCCCGGCGTTTTCTTCCACCTCGGGAGCTCCGCTTCCGTCGGATCTCACGTCCAGCGTGTTGCCACGTGCGTTCCGCAATCCATCGAGTGAAGAGATTCGGTCTATCTCGCTTCGGGCGCGGCCGTGGCCTCGCCGGTCACCTCGGCGCCGGGGAAACCGATCGCGCCGAGGAAGAACGCCTCCCACCGCACCGACACGGTGACCGTCACCAGCGCCTGCCCCTGGCCCACCGAGCACTCGCCGCTGGTCACGTCGTCGTCGCCCTGGGCCGCGACGATCTCGTCGGCCCGCGCGCACACCTGGTCGTCGCCGAGCAGCCGGGTCTGGCCGGTGGCGCGGAGGTGGTCGACGTCGATCTGGTCGGCGCCGGCCCGCGCGGCCTGCTCGGCCACGTCCGCAGCACGCAGCCGGGCGTTGATCGCCGCCCCCCCGTCCACCAGCAGCCCGGCCAGCAGGAACACGACCACGGAGAACAGCACGGTGAACACCGACATCGAGCCGCGTTCACTCATCGATCCTCCTGAACTGCTCCAAAGGCACCACGGCCGTGCCGGTCATCTGCTTGGCGCCGCCGAACCCGAGGAAGCCGAGGTCCAGCTCGCAGGTCACCTCGGCCTGAACCTGGCCGCCCTGCTCCCACGCCGAACCGTCCAGCGACACCGACGGCGACCCGCAGGGGCCGGTGAGCGCGCTCTGGGCGATCGCCTCGGCGGCCGCCTCGGCCTCGTCGAACGTACGCTGCACCGACGCGGCCCTGGCGGCGTCCCTCGCCACCCCGTTGACCCGCCCCTGCGACTCCACCAGCACGCCGGCACCGGCGAGGAACATGAGGAACAGCAGGAAGAGCGGGGCCAGCATGACCGTCTCCACGGCCATGGAGCCGCGCTCGGGATCGCTGGTCATCCGCAGTCCTCGCCGCCGTCGTCAGGGCGGAAGCACTCGACGGGCCCGCCCGCGGTCGCGGTGATCGTGAACGTGAGCGGCGGCAGCAGCGGGACGACCTGCACGGCGCTGCCGGTCACCGTGACGAAGCGCTCGTCCGGCTCCTTCTCGGACGTCGTGGCGGTGGCGTTGCTGAGCAGCCGCGGCCCGATGGCCCGCACGATGTCGGTGGCCTTGGCCGTGGCCGCGCCCGGCCAGTCGCCTGAGTCGATCGGCGCCGCCCTGGCCACACGGGCGCCTTCCCTGGCGGCCGCCTCGGCCACCTGCCGCCCGTGGAACCAGAGGGCCACCTGCACGATGAGCAGCACCACCGCGAGGACGACCGGCATGAGGATGGCCAGCTCGATCGCGGTCACTCCGCGCTCGCCGTCGCGGGGCCTAGCCGCCGTCGCCGCCACCATCGCCGCCACCGCCGTCGCCGCCGAAATTCGACCGGATCTGCTCCTGTTGCTGCTCGACCAGGGTCCTGATCAAGGTGGCCAGGCCGAGCGCCACACCGGCGATGATGGCGGTGATGATCACCCATTCGACGGCGGAGGCGCCGCGGGTGGGCGCCGTGCGGGCACGGTGAATCCGCGAGCTCAGCCACGCGGTCAGGTAAATGATCCAGGGATGGTTCATGAGACCCCCAACATCTTCATTGCGGCGGGAAAACTGAGAAAGATCACGAATCCGGCGCAGAGCAGGAGCTGGGCCACGAGCATGGACTGCGAGCGCTCACCGGCCCGGCCCTCGATCTCCGCCAGCTCGCGGCGGCGCAGGGTGGCGGCCCTGGCCGTGAGCGAGGCGCGTACTTTGGCGCCGTCGTCGGCCACCAGGCCGAGCGCGGCCGAGAGGTCGCGCAGCTCGTCGACGTTGATCTCCTCGCCGAGCTGGCCGAGCGCCTGCCATGGGGTGATGCCGACGATCCTGGCGCCGCTC
The DNA here is from genome assembly GCF_052245935.1 of Nonomuraea sp. 3N208. NCBI lineage: Bacteria > Bacillati > Actinomycetota > Actinomycetes > Streptosporangiales > Streptosporangiaceae > Nonomuraea > Nonomuraea sp. 3N208. Next base: position 353,329 of record NZ_JBQQBR010000003.1, read on the forward strand.
AGCGCGTCGCGGATGCGGCCCATCGCCCAGTTGGGGCGCTCGCCGCTGACCGAGACGGCCATCATGAGCGCCTCGGGCACGCCGCGACCGCCGGCCAGGTTCATGGAGACGAGGTCGAGGAACGCTCCCACGGCGTGGCGGAAGTCGCGTCTCCTGGCCGCCGCCTCCTTCTTGATCTGCAAGTCGGGCAGGAAGAAGAACACGATCGCCACGAGCACGGAGGCCCAGAACGGGATGGCGAGCGAGGTGCCCCATCCCATGAGCACCAGCCAGCCGAGCAGCAGCGGGAACGCCAGCAGGCCGCTGGCGGCCAGCAGCGCCTTGGTCGCGAGGAACGCCTCGAACGACCGCCCCACCAGCGCCAGGTCTGATTTGACCGATCTCGCCTCCCAGCCGCGGGCGCCGTACAGGCGGGCCAGCCGCACGCCGAGCCCGCGGCGGAACGCGCTGACCTCCTCCTCCGGCAGCAAGAGCTGGATGCGGGGGGCGCCCGTGTCCTCGCGTACGGCGTCGAGCGCGAGCAGCCGCGCCACCAGCCCGGGGCGGGCCGGGAACAGCGCCCGCAAGAACACGAACAAGCCCAGTCCGAGTACGGCACCCGCCAGCGCGCCCTCAACCATTGCCGTCCCCTCCCATCAGCAGCCGCGTCGGCTTGTCGAACCTGGCCAGCCGCCTCATCCAGGCGAACCCGGCCCCGAACAGCCCGGCCACGATCACCAGCACGGCCTGGCCGAGCAGGCCCTCGTATTCGGCGACGTAGGTGGGGTTGAACACCACGAGGATCCCGGCGAAGCCCAGCGCGGTGATCACGACGATCTGAACGCTGCGCCTGGTCGCGCGGCGTTCGGCCTCGACGCGGCGGCGCATGTCGAGCTCCTCGCGGGCCGAGACGGCCAGCGCGCCGAGCACGTCGCGCAGGCCGGGGCCGCGGAGCTTGGAGTTGAGGATGAGCGCGGCCACCACCAGGTCGGCCGAGGGGTCGTCGAGCTCGTCGGCGAAGAGGGCGAGCGCCTCCGGCAGCGCCATCCTGGTGTGCAGCCGGTCGATCATGGCGCGCAAGTGGGGCCTGAGTGTGGGCGCGGCGGCCCTGATGGACGAGGGGATGGCCTGCTCGAGCCCGGCCGCGCCGGCGATCGTGTCACGCAGCGACTCGGTCCAGGCGGCCAACCCTTCGAGGCGGCGCATCGCGGTGCGTTCCTCGGCCGCGCCGCCCGACAGGCCGCGCCAGGCGAACACGAGCAGCACCGTGCCCGCCGCCATGACCGGCCAGCGGGTGATCACCAAGACGATGGCGGCGGCCACGGCGGCGATCGCGGCGCGAGTGGTCAGCATCTTGATCAGGTGCCGCTTGGGCTGCGGCGGGCGGGGGCGCAGGCCGTACAGGGAAAGGAAGAACAGGAACAGGCCGCCGCCGGCCAATGCGCCGGCCAGCAGGGCGAGCGGGTCGAAGGTGAGCGCCATCCGTCACCATCCCCCCGGCGTGTAGCCGTGCGCCATGAGCTCGTCCAGGCAGGAGACCGGCGCGTGCGGGAGGGCGCCGCCGTCGGGGCCCGGGACGAACACCTCGCTCGACAGAACGCGGCCGTCGCAGCCGTTGACCTCGCGAATGCTGGAGACGTAGCGGCGCAGGGTGCCGCCGCGGTGGTAGTCGTTGCGCTTCTCGATGAAGACGACGAAGTCGATGGCGCCCGCGATGAGCATGTGGGTGGCGTCGATGGGGAGGCGTTCGCTGGCCTGCAGGGCGTAGGTGGCGATGCGGTTGAAGACCTCCATGCTGGAGTTGGCGTGGATGGTCGACAGGGAGCCGTCGTTGCCCTGGGTCATCGCGTTGAGCATGGTGACGATCTCGTCGCCGAGGACCTCGCCGACGATGACGCGGCTGGGGTTCATCCGGAGCGACCTCCTGACCAGCTCGGCCATGGAGATCTCGCCCTGGCCCTCGGAGTTGGGCAGGCGCTGCTCGAAGGCGACGACGTTGGGATGGAGCTCGGGGAACTGATCGAGGCCGAGCTCGAGGGCGCGTTCGACGGTGATGAGGCGCTCGCTGGGCGGGATCTCGTTGGCCAGGGCCCGCAGCAGGGTGGTCTTGCCGGCGTTGGTCGAGCCGGCGATCATGAGGTTCTTGCGGGCGGCGACGGCTGCGCTCAAGAACCTCCCCACGTCCTGACTTATCGTGCCGTTGCCGACTAGATCGGACATGAAGACCTTGCCCAGGCGGGCGCGGCGGATCGAGACCGCCGGCCGTACGGTGACGTCCATGACCGCGCTCAGCCGGGAGCCGTCGGGAAGGCGCAGGTCGAGCTGCGGGTTCGCGGTGTCGAACGGCCTGCTCGACAGGCCCGAGTACGCCGCCAGGATCTGGATCAGCTCGATCAGCTCGTCGTCGGATTCGGCGACCGGGTCTTGCGTGAGCTCCTGGCCGTCGGCGTAGCTGACGAAGACCCTGTCGCAGCCGTTGATGTCGATGTTCTCGACCTGGGGGTCGTCGAGCAGCGGCTGCAGGCGGCCCACGCCGAACAGCGCGGCGTGGATGCCGGCCGCGAGCGCCTCCTCCTCTTCCACCGTGGGCGGCGTACGGCCGAGGCCGATCTCGTTGCGCGCGTGCTCCTCGAGTACCTGGGAGATCAGCGCCCTGGCGAACTGGCGCTCGTCCTCTCCGGTCATCGCGGGCAGGCCATTGGCCTGGTCGAGCCTGCGCTGGTGGGCCAGGCGGTCGCCGACCTCCTGGCGGAACCGCTTGACCAGCGAGTGATCGATCATCTGTGGCTCACCAGCCTCGCCGCGAGGTCGCGGGCCGTACGGATGAGGAGCGAGCGGTCCAGCCGGCCGCCCCACTGGCCGCGCAGGAGCTCGGCGCCCTTGGGGTCGTACGCGAGGCCGTAGACGAACTGCACGCTGGGTCCGACGATCCTGCGGACGTCCTCGATGGAGGCACGGTAGGCACGCGGGTCGGCGATCACCACCACGCCGTGGGCCTTGCTGACCTGGAGGCGTTCGCGCAGGTGGGCGACGTGGTCGAGGGTCGCCCTGGTCAGCAGCACGACCTGCTCGGCCTCGGCCAGGAGGTCACCGAGCTGCGGGTGCGCGCCGAGGCGGCCGCAGTCGGCGATCACGTCGGCGTTCGGGATCGCGGCGAGCGACCTGCCGAGCGGGCCCCACAGCCAGGTGAGGCCGGCGGCCTGCTCGCCGTGGGTGAGCCCGGCCAGCACGTCAAGACCGCCGACGATCTTCTGCGTGTGCTGGTGTATCTGGGCGGGCTCCAGGCCGCGCCGGGCCGTCGCGCCCAGCGTGAGCAGGCCCTTGCCCGGGTTGAGCACGCCGCCGTCGGCGGCGGGCAGCCGGTAGGCGAGGTCGCCGCCCGCCGGGTCGCACTCGGCCAGCAGCACCGGCCGCGGCCACACCGCGGCCAGGGCCGTCGCGGCCGTCGTCACCCCCGGCGCGCCCTTGTCGGCGGCCAGCACGATCAGTCCCACGTCAGCGTGCCCCCGGCAACTCGGCCACTGCGATCTCACCGGTGGAGGCGAACGCCGCTATTTCCGCCGCGGCCGCCGAATCCACGACCACCGTGATCTGGCCGGAATTTCCAGATCTGGACTTGTCGCCGGCGGCGAAGACGAGCGCGCTGGACGCCAGGACGCGTGTTTGTCCCTGGCTCGAGCGGCTCGGCACGAATATCACCTGTACGCGGTCCCCCTGCTGGATGCCGGCGGGCATTTGCCCGGGCTTGAGCGCCAATCCGACCGTGGCCTTTCCCTCGCCGAGCTCGGTGCTGGCGCGGACGCCCATCTGGTTGGTCAGCAGGGTGCCGGGGAGGATCGTGACGGCCGCGAAGCTGTTGACGACCTGCTGGCGCTGCGACCAGCTGACGAAGTCGACGCCCGTATCGGCGATCTTCACCTCTTCCAGCGCCTCAGGCGGGAACTTCTGACCTGCGCCGATCTGCTGGGTGACCCTGATGGCGGAGACGCGGTCGCCGCTGTTGAGCACGAGCAGGGTCGTGGCCAGCGCGCCGCCGAGTATGAGCAGGACGGCGAGCGCGGCCAGGGCCGGCTTGCGTTCCCGGGGTGGCACGGGGAGCTTGCGCGAGGCCGGGCCGGACAACCCCGCCGCCGCGTTGACGGCAGGCTTTTCACTGGTCCTCATGGGTGGGGGGCTCCCAAAGGTGAATTGCGGAATCCACGCCATTATGTGGGGCTTGTTGGGGCGGCGGGGCCCGAATGCGAGGACCAATGCTTGTTTCGCAGGTGGCGGGATGTCAATGGGAAATAATCAATACTTATTGTTTCTAGCGAGTTGACGGGTGGGGATTTTTCCGGCTACTTGTGCGCATTCGCCACCTGAGTCACATGTGGCACATGATTAACGGCTTTCAGCGGATTTATACCCACCAATGGCCATGCCCGGGTTCGGCCCGCGCCCCCGTCCCCTGCTCAGCCGGCGGGGCGGGCACGGAGACGGGCGCGGCGGGCGGCTTGTCCACAGGCGGCTGGAGCCCCGTCCCCTCCATCCACAGAAACAGCCGGCCATGCCATTGATGTCAACCAACCGGCCTAGCCTCGCTTCGAGCGCTACCTTGGCGGCCGAAGTCGAGCGAGGAGACGGGACCATGCGGATCATGCTCACCGTGCTCGGCGGGCAGGGCGACCGTGACGTCGTGATCGACGGCGACGACAGCACCACAGTGGCCAGGGTGAGTGAAGCGCTCACCGACGCCGGGCCGCTGGCGACGGTCGTGCGGCTGCCCAGAGCCCGAGCGCCCTACGGCATGTCCGCCGGCCGCGGGCTTACACCCGACGACGCCGGCCTCCACGTGCCCCGCCCGCGCAAACCCGAACGCGCCGGCACGCCAGGCAGGCGAGAGCCGGCCATGCTGGCCGGGCAAGAGCCGGTCATGTGGCGTGACGGCCGCCCGCTCGACCCCCGCGCCCAGGCCACCTCCGTGCTGCGGGACGGCGACAAGGTCACGCTGGATCCCCGCCTGGCCCGTGCCACGGTCATCGAGGAGCCGGGTGGGGTGGCCGAGGTGCGGGTCGTGGGCGGGCCTGCGGCCGGGGCGGTGCACCGGCTGGGGCTGGGCACCTACATCATCGGCTCCGATCCGATGTGCGCGATCGCCGCGGCCGACCCGGCGCTCGCGCCGGAGGCGGTGACCGTCCGGGTGACGCCGGACGCGATCACCGCGGAGCGCACGTGGCAGCAGCCGGGCGCGGCGCCCAAGCTCAAACTCAAGGGCCGCTGGGCCGACGAGGTCGCCGAGTTGAATGCAAGGGTCGCCGAGCGGGAGGCGGCCGAGTTCGCGGCCGGCTACGAAGAGGTGCCCCAGCTCGACGGCCGGCCGCTCACCGAGCGCGTCGCATGGTCCGATCAGGCGGTGCTGACCTGCGGTTCCTCGGTCTTCGTGCTGACGTCGATCGAGCCCAAGGACGCGCACCTGGCGCCCAGGAGCGAGGGCGGCGTGTCGTACAACCGCCCGCCCAGGCTCCGGCGTCCTGAGCCCGAGCGCAAGTTCGTCCGGCCGAAGGAGCCGAGCAGGAACGAGGGTCTGCGCCTGCAGCTGCTGGCCGCCCTCCTGCCTGCCGTGCTGGGGGTGACGCTGGCGATCGCGCTCAAGCAGCCTTACTACCTGCTCGTCGCGCTGATGACGCCGATCCTCATGATCGGCCAGTGGTGGAGCGACCGCCGCCATGGCAAGAAGCAGCACAAGAAGGCGATCAAGGAGTGGAAAGAGCGGCTCCAGGCCTACGACGAGGCGGTCGAGCGGGCACGGGTGGCCGACGAGGCCGCCCGCAGGGCGGATGCTCCGGACCCGGCCCAGGTGCTGCTCACGGCCACGGGGCCGCGCAGGCGGCTGTGGGAGCGCAGGATCCACGACTCCGACGCGCTCAGGCTGCGCGTCGGGCTCGCCGACCTGCCCGCCAACCTGGAGCTGTCGGAGGAGCAGGGCGGGCCCATCGATCCGCCGATCTGCCGTTCCGTGCCCGTGGCGCTGCCGATGCGGCGGCTGGGCGTGGCAGGCGTCACCGGGCCGCGCGCCGTCGCGGGCAGCCTGGCGAGCTGGCTGATCGCCCAGGCCGCGACCCTCCACAGCCCACGCGACCTGGCCATCGTGGTGGTGTCGGCGCATGCCGACGCTGAGCACCGCTGGGGCTGGATGCGCTGGCTGCCGCATTGCGCGCCACGTGCCGGCGAGGAGTGCGTGGCGCTGGTCGGCACCGACCCCGAGTCGGCCGCGCGCCGCGTCTCCGAACTCGCCGCCCTCATCGACGAGCGCCAGAACACCACGATCCCGGAGGTCGGCAAGATCCCCAGCGGCTGGGACGATCTTGGCGGGCCGGAAAAGCCCACGTTCTCCTCCTACGACGTACGGCCGTACGACGTGCTGGTGATCCTCGACGGAGCCCAGGTGCTGCGCGGCCTGCCCAACATGCCGCAGGTGCTGCGCCAGGGGCCGCGTTCGGGCGTGTACACGCTCGCCATCGACGACGATCAGCGCCTGCTTCCGGAGGAGTGCCAGACGGTGGCCGCGTGCGGTGGCGACGGCATCGTCCATCTGCTTGGCGGCGGACTCGACGCCATCGGCCCGGTGCTGGGTGACTTCGTGTCGCCCGCCTGGTCCGACCGCCTGTCCAGGTCCCTGGCTCCGATCCGCGACGTGAGCAGGGACGACCCGACGGGCAACCTGCCCGGAGCGGTCCGGCTGCTCGACCTGATGGGCATGCCCGACCCCTCGGGCAAGGAGCTGGCCGCCCGATGGCGCGACCGCGGCACCACCAGCGCGCTGATCGGCGTCGGGCCAGAGGGACCGTTCTCGGTGGACCTCAGGCTCGACGGCCCCCACGGCCTGATCGCCGGCACCACGGGCGCGGGCAAGTCGGAGCTGCTGCAGACGCTGATCTGCGCGCTGGCGGTGGCCAACCGGCCCGACCAGCTCACGTTCGTGCTGATCGACTACAAGGGCGGGGCCGCGTTCAAGGAGTGCGTACGCCTGCCGCACACGGTCGGCATGGTCAGCGACCTCGACGGCCATCTGACGCAACGGGCGCTCGATTCGCTGGCGGCGGAGATCCGGCGCAGGGAGCGCCTGCTGCTGAAGGCAGGAGCCAAGGACATCGACGACTATGCGGGCGCCGTCCCGCTGCCGCGCCTGGTGCTGATCATCGACGAGTTCGCCGCTTTGGTGGCAGAGTTGCCCGATTTCGTCACCGGCCTCGTGGACATCGCCCGCAGAGGCCGTTCGCTGGGCATCCACCTGATCCTGGCCACCCAGCGCCCGGCGGGCGTGGTGACCGCCGACATCCAGGCCAACACGTCCCTGCGGATCGCGCTTCGCGTGACGGAGCCGGCCGAGTCGTCGGACGTCATCGACCTGCCTGACGCGGCCCACATCTCCAAGTCCACACCGGGCCGCTGTTACGTCCGTTCGGGTGTGGGCGCGGCAACCGCCGTGCAGACGGCCAGAGTCGGGGGCCGCAGCCCGGTCCGGTCTGGGTCGTCACGGGGCACTCTCAGCGGACCGGAGTCGTCACGAGGGCCCCACGACCCCACCCGGGCGTCCCAGGGACCGCTCGACACCACCCGGACGCCCCAGGGCCCGCTCGACTCCACCCGTACGCCCCGTACGCCGCAGGGCCCGTACGACGCGGCGACCGGCAACATACGGGTGTTGGATGTGAACTGGCTCTCCCTGGGCAAACCCCTCCCACCCCCGCCGGAGCCGGAGGAGGATTCGACGGTTACGGACCTCACGTTGCTCGCTGACGCGCTCATCGAGGCCGCCCACTTGGCCGGCGTCCCCGCCCAGCCCAGCCCGTGGCTCGACTCCCTCCCCACTCATTTCGTCCTGGACCTTCCCGACCTCACCGCACCTGCCCATCTCACAGTCACCTCCCAATCCAGCGCCCGCCACGCCACTTCGGACACGTCCGGACCCGCGTCCGGGGACTTCGACACCCGTGCGAGCACGCCAGGCCCCGTCCCAGCGCCAGCTTCCGATTCCGGGACGTCCGGCGACGCGGGGCCCGCCACTCCAGGCACAGCGGGAGCCGTTCCGCCCAACGCATCAGGCGTCCCCTACCGCGGCAACCCCATCCAGGCCCGGGTCAAGGGCTCGGGACAGCCGTCATTGAGCAACTCCGCACATCGGGGAAACGCGAGCGCCGACCCTATCCCGCCCGACGGACTCGGCACCACTCCACCTCCGGGATCCAGCGCAACGCCACCTCCCGGATTCGGCGCTCCCCCGCCCGCAGGGCCGGACGCGTGCTCACCGGCAGGGCCGAACGCATCCCACTCAACGGAATCGGACGCCTACCCACCGGCGGGGCCGGGCGCGCGGCGGGGTGCGGGGGTGGGCGCGCCTCATGCGTCGCCGTCGCCGAGCACGTATCCACCGCAGTCGCCATCCGGCACATTCGTCGAGGTAGCGCCGCTGCCGTTCGGTATAACGGACCGTCCATGGGCGCAGGACCGGCAGCCGTTGGCGCTTGACCTGGCCCACGGGGGTCACCTGCTCATCGCGGGGGCCGCGCGCAGCGGCAGGTCTACGGCATTGCGGACGATCGCCGGGTCCATCGCGGCCCACGCCTCCCCGGGAGACGTGCACGTCCACGCGGTCGACTGCGGCTCGGGCGCGCTGCTGCCGTTGGTGGCGATGCCGCACTGCGGCGCCGTGGTGACCCGCGACCAGCTCGACCGCGTCGAACGCCTGCTCTCGCGCCTCCGGGGCGAGGTGGGCCGCCGACAGCAGCTTCTGGCCGAGGCCGGGCATGCCTCCCTGGCCGAATACCGTCAGGCGGGCCACCGGCTCCCCTGGCTGGTGTTCATGCTGGATCGTTGGGAGGGCTTCGTGGCCGCGTTCGAGAGCTACGACTACGGCCGCCTGATCGAGGCGCTGCTCCAGTTGCTCCGGGAAGGCGCGGCAGTGGGGTTCAGAGCCGTGATCACCAGCGATCGGTCGGGCCTGCTCGGCCAGGTTTCTACCGTCTTCGACGACCGGTTGCTCCTCCGTCTCTCCGATCCGTCCGACTACGGCCTGGCCGGCTTCCCGCTCAAGGGCCTGCCCTCGTCGGTGCCCCCGGGCCGTGCCCTGTCCATCGGCGACCACGGCATCGTCGAGCACCACATCGCGCTGCTCTCTCCGGACCCGGCGGGCCCGGCCCAGGTGGCGGCTCTCCAGGCCCTGGCCCGCGCCGCCGCAGCGCACACGCAACCGCTGACGGCGGGCCGAGGCGGCTGGCTTTGGGATGGTGCGCCGCCGCTGCGCGTAGACGCGCTCCCTATGCGCATCACCGCAGCCCAGGCCCTTGATCTGGATCCATCCTTCGTCCCGCCGTCACCGCTGTGGGCGCTTGTCGGCGCGGGCGGCGACGCCCTCGCCCCGCTGGGACTCGACCTGCTGGCGCACGGCCCCGGCGCCGTGCTCGCGGGCCCGCCACGCACCGGCCGCTCGTCGGCCCTGCTGACGGCCGCGCATTCGCTGATCGAGCGCGGCACCTCGGTCATCGCCGTCACCCCGAGGCGCAGCCCGCTCAGGGACCTGGACGGGGTGCTGGCGGTGCTGGACGGCAACGCCACGAATCTGCCGGAGCTGGTCGCGGACCTGCACAACTACGTCGTGCTGGTGGACGACGCCGAGCTGATCAACCCCGATTTCCCCCTGGGCACTGCCTTGGAAGAGGTGCTCCGTTCGGGCAGGGACGGTGATCACGGCCTGCTCATCGCCGGCACGACCGGCGATATGGCCGTCGCCTACCGCGGGTTCGTGGCGGAGACCCGCAAGGCGCGTACGGGCCTGCTCCTGTCGGTGCAGAGCCAGTCCGACGGCGATCTCTTCACCATCCGCCTCCCACGGGGCACGGTGGGCGGGCCGCCTGGACGCGGGTTCCTAGTGACGACCGGCAATGTCATCCCGATCCAGACCGCGCTTCCCGACAACGGCTGAGGGCCACGACGCACGGGCGTTCGCCGTTGGGCAGCGCACCGGCCGGTGACCGCGGGGAGCGCGGAAGACGGGGGTCGGCGCGCCCATCGTCGGCGGCTGAGTGTGGATACGGCCAGGAGCGCGAGCGGCTCCTGGCCGTAGAGGGCCGACGGGTCAGCCGATCCTGTCGTTCACCGCCGAGTCCGAGTCGCCGCCCCAAACGTCGTCGTCCTCATGGAGCCAGGTGGACGCTTCCCGGTCCTGGGACTCCTGGCCTCCGGCCCCGCCGCCCATTCCGCCCATCGGCATGAAGGGCATGCCCGTGCCGTTGCCGTACCGGCCGCCGGTGCCCGGCGCGCCTCCGGTCGGCACCAGGCCGCTGCCTCCGCCGTACACGCCGCCAGGGCCACCTGTGGTGCCCGGCCCGTACGACGAGCCGGGGCCGCCGTAGGGGTTCGTGGTGGGGACGGTCGCGGTGGTGGGCGTGGTGGGCCGGTAGTCCTGCAGGCTCGTGGGGGTGTTGGTCCCCGCGCCGGGGTTCTGACCGCCCGGGTTCTGGCTGTTGGGGTCCTGACCGTTCGGGTTGGTCGGGTCCGGCGTGGTCGGAGAGTCGGTCGACGAGTCACCGGATGGGTCCGTCCCGGGATAGCCGGGGGTGTTCGGGGAGTCGGTCGACGGGTCTGTGCCCCCGAAGGAGGGCGCAGTAGTGTCCAGTCCTCCGGTCGGCCCTGTGGACAGGTCGGCTCCGCCGTACGAGGTGGGCGTGAGACCACCCTCGTTCCCCCCATCGCCGAACGGGGTGTAGTCGATCGGAACCGGGTCTTCCTGCGGCTCCTGCGGAGGGTGGATGTCCCGGAGCACCTTTTCCACCGTGTCCGGGATCATGACATGGATGTGCGAGAGGTCCGAGCTGAACGTCGCCAGGTGCCTCCCCGCCAGCTCGTTCGCGGAGCCCCAGCCAGTAACGGCGTTGTCCCCCCCGTAGACGCCGGTGTAGGTGGCGTAGGAGAACCAGATGCTGTCGTCATAGCTGCCGCCCAGCCCTCCTTGGTTCTGCCAAGTCGACAGGATGCCCTTCGCGTCGTCATCGATGAACGCCTGATGTTTGCGCACCACCGTGGCGAGGGCCGAGACGGACTCGGACATCTTCTTCAGCTTGTCGGCCAGCTCGCCCATCGTCACCCAGAGGATCCCGAGGGCCTGCTGGGCCTCGACCGAGGCGGGGCCCTCCCAGACGTCGGCGAGTTTGTGGGCCTGCGTTTTTATGGCGGCCCTGACGTCGTCGACCGCCGTATCGGCGTCGCTGTAGGCGAGAGCCGCCGTGTCGATGCGTGTGGCATCAGGGAACTGCTTGATAAAGTTGACGATCATTTCGACGTTCCGACCGCTCGTCTGGACGTCCCAGGATCCGCACGAATCCTTTATCCAGTGGGTCGTCGCTATGTTCTCTCCCACGCCGATCAGACTCCGCCCTCGTTGGCGTCGTTCGTCAACTGGTAGGTGCCCGCTCCGGCTTCCACCAGGGCAATCGCGGTGGCGAAGTTCTCCAGGACGTCCCGGTAGACGGTCTGGCACACCTCGTGGCTCTGTTTCCAGGTGGCCGCGAAGGACTCGGTGCCGTCAGAGTTGTCAATGCTCAGCAAGTGCTGGCGCACTTCAGCGAAGAGCTGGTTGTTTGCCTCGAGATCGCTGATCGAGCCCTGGCGATAGCTCTCACCGCTGATGAGCTTCATCACCTCACCCAGCTCACCAGCGATGTTCAAGATCTTCTGGGCGTCGTACGTCACGCCGTCCCGCTCGGGTTCGAGTCCAGGCCAGTCGCTGGGCGGTTGCGTTTCTCCCACGAGCTTCCCCCTCGGCAGTCGATCAAGCAGCTTACTCGGGAGTTCCTTTGGCGTACAGAAAACTCATAGTCAACATGCGTAACATTAGTCAACATGCAGACCCAGAAGGATCTTTATCAGGCGCATCGGCTGATGACGCAGCGCCTGGGGATGGCTCTGCTGCAAGGGGAGCCGGATGTGCCGGAGTCCCCCATGCGGAGGCAGAACGTGGCGACGTTCGCGGGCCTGCTGATCGCGGTCCTGATCGTCGCCGGGTTCGGGATCTGGGGGCTGCTCAGCCCGGGGAACGCCACCAAGCTGACCGAGGCCGGTCAACTGCTGATCGAAGAGGAGACCGGGGCCTCGTACGTCTACAACCAGCAGAGCGGCAAGCTGCAGCCGGTGGCCAATTACGTCTCCGCCCGGTTGATGCTCGACAACGAGGACGTCAAGGTCAGAACGGTGTCCGCGGAGTCGCTGGCCGGCTTCGCCCGCGGGCAGAAGGTGGGCATCCAGGGCGCGCCCGACTCGTTGCCCAAGCGGGAACGGCTGGTCAAGGCCCCATGGTCGGCGTGCGTGGTCGAGGGGGCCGATGCCTCCGGCGTACCGAAGCCGTTCGTGACCCTCGTCGCCGGGACCGACATCGGCGGGACGCCCGTGGCCGGCGAGGCGCTGCTCGTCAACGACGGACAGCAGAGCTGGGTGCTCTGGGCCAACCAGCGCCTGCGGGCGGCGAACGTGGACCGGCTCACCGACCAGACGCCGCGTCGAGTGCCCGCCTCGTGGATCAACGCCATCCCCGCGGGCGTCGACTTCGCGGCTCCCAAGATCGCCCAGCACGGCAAGAAGGCGGTCGGTCCCGGCGGAAAGGCGGCGAGGGTCGGGCACGTGTACAAGGCGGCGGCCGTGGCGGGCGGGAGCGAACGCTGGTACGTCCTGCTGGCCGACGGCCTCGCGCCCATCAGTAACACCCAGGCGATGCTCCTGCTCCAGGACCCGGCCAGCAAGGCCGCCTACGGCAACGGCCCGGTCCGCGAGACGCCGATCGACGCGGCGAGCGCCAACGCGACCAAGGCCTCCGCGCGCAGCATGCTGAACAGCGGCCTGCCCGCCACCATGCCGCGCTTCCGCGCGCCCGGCGTGTCGGCCCCGCTCTGCGCCGTGTACGCGAACACCGCGAAGGGCTCGACCAGAGCTGTGCTGACCACCGGCAGCAAGATCCGCATTCCGGCGCCGACGGTGAGCGCCGGCTCGGAAAAGGTCGACCAGGTGCTGCTCCCGCCCGGCAGCGCGGTGCTGGCCGGCACCCTGCCGGGCGACGGGCAACTGTCGGCGGTGCAGCAGTTCTCGCTCATCACGGACCAAGGCAGGAGGTTCCGGCTGACCGCGGCGGACGTGATGGGCAAGCTGGGGTACGAGGCGGCGGACGTCGCACCGGTGCCCGCCCACCTGCTGCGGCTGATCCCCGACGGCCCCGCCCTGGACCCGGCGGCGGCCAGGACGCCGGTGCAGGAGGCGCAGGCGATCCAGCCGGTGCGGTGAAGCCCGTCACTTGAAGTCGGCAGCGCCGCCGCCGCCGCCTCCGCCTCCGCCTCCCGTCGGGTCGGTCGTGGAGTAGTCCCCCGTCGGCACGAGGCCCGCGCCCTCTTCGTAGATCATGCCGTCGTACGTGAACGGGATCGTGTCACCGGACTCCAAGGCGGTCATCTGGGTCGGCATTGCCTCGAGCGTGGGGAAGATCTTGCCGGTGCTCTCGGTCTGCGCCTTGAGCATGTACAACAGGCCGCCGAGGGCGGCGATCGCTATGCCGTGCCTCTTGAGCATCGCTTTGGTGATGGTCAGTGTGGCCTGGCCCGCGGCTTTCTCCCAGAGCCAACCGGCCGCGCGCCCGATCGGCCCGCCCAAGTTGGAAGCCCATTTCGAGATCGCCACGATCAACATGAACCCGGCGATGGCGGTGCAGGCTATGGCGCCCCACCTGAAGAAATCGGCCGACGAGTCGACGGCCTCGCCGGTGGAGTTACGGGTCTCTTTGAGCTGCTGCACCGATTCCTTGAAGCTGGTGTGGATGGTCGCGAACGAGTTGAAGGCCTCCCCCTCCCACGTGCCTTCCTCTTGGAGCTGCGTCTTCAGAGAGTCCAGCTGAGTCTCCAGCTGGTCGAGCTCCGCGGTGGATCCGGACTGGTCCGTCGTGCGCCAGCTCATGGCCGCGTCCGTCATGCCCTCGGGGTCGGAGACCATGGTGCCGATGGCGGCGGCGACATAGGACGCCCAGCTGCTTCTGATGAGCAGGGCCGCGCCTATCGCTGTCGCCGCGGCGCCCAGGTACATCTCCTTGTAGATGCTCACGCGTCTTCCTGTCCGATCACCTGGGGTGCGATGTCCTCATCGCCGCCCCAGACGCCTTCGTCCTCAGCGAGCCCGACGGTGTTCTCCCGGTCGCGTTCCTGGTTGCCGCCTGCGCCCGCGCCGCCCATCGGCATCATCGGCATCATCGGCATGCCCGGCCCGCCCGCGCCGCGCAACCCGGCCCCGACGCCCGGGATGCCACCGTTCGGGCCGACGCCCGCTCCCAAGCCGGACCCGGGACCGCCGAAGGAGCCGGGGCCCGTACGGGTGCCGAGGCCGGAGGGGTCCGTGGCGGGCAGGTTGCTGGGAATCTGCGGCGTCGTGGGCTGGTAGGACGACAGGTCGGTCTTGGCCGGGTTGTTGAGCGCCGAGTCGAGGTCGGGGACTTTCATGTCCGCCGGGTCGGTGGTCGGCAGGTTCGGCTGGGGCAGGTCGCTTCCAGGCACGTCTCCGCCTCCCGGCAGCTCGCCGTCGGGCAGCGTGCCATCCGGCAGCGTGGCGTCGGGGGTCTCGGGCAGGCCGGTGTCCGGCATGCCGGGCAGGTCGCCCGCGCCGGTGGGCAGGTCCGGGTTCAGACCGCCAAGATCGCCTGCGCCGCCGAGATCCCCCAAACCGCCGAGGTCGTCGGCCCCGCTTTCGTCGTCGCCCCCGCTTTCGTCGTCGGCATCCCGGTAGTTGCGATCGGCCTCTCTGAGCGCCGGATCCCAGGTCTCCAGTGCCTTCTTGGCCCGGCTCAGCGCATCATGCTGGCTCTGGATCGCCTGTTCATGGACGCTCTGGAGGCCCCAGCCCACCACGCCGAAGTGCGGCCAGGGCACGCCCAGGCTGCCGGTCGCCCCCTGCAGGTTGGCCAGAAGCTCCGTCTGACTCGAGATCTTGTTGCCTGCGTTGTCGAGCTCGCCTTTGGTGAAGGAGATGCCCGAGGACGGCTGGAGTCCCTCGGGATAAGGGTAAGGAGTGCCCATCAGCTCATCCGATCACAGGGTCTGTCGTCTCGTGGCCGGACGTCCAGGCGCTCGCGTCTTCCGGCATGTACGTGTTCCGCTCCAGGTCGCCGTGCCCGTCGCCGCCGGCTCCTCCCATGAACGGCATGAAGGGCATGCCGCCCGGCGTCCCGCCGGCGATGCGGCCGCCGGCGACGGCCAGTGAGGATTGACCGCCGCCGACGCCCGGCGAGCCGATCACCGAGGGGATGCCCGGCGAACCGCCCGTGATCCCGGGAACGGTGTAGCTGGCCGGGGCGATCGTGGGGGCGGGGGTCGTGGCTGAAGGGGTGATGAGGGAGGTCGGCGGCTGGTAGCTCGCCATGTCCGTCTGGCGCGGATCCGTGGCGTTCGTGCCGTCGGTAGTCGTCCCGTCATTGTTACCGATGACCGGTGGCACAGGATTGTCGCTCGGATCCGTCGTGCCGGGGTCCTGCGGCTGATCGGGCTCCGGGGTCGTGGGCGGGTCCGGGGTGGGAGCCGGATCGTCCGGAGTGTTCGGGTCAGGGGTGGTGGAGTCGTCAGGGTCGGAGCCACCTGGGTTGGAGCCACCTGGGTTGGACCCGCCGGCGGTGTCACCGGTATCGGTCGAGCCCGCGCCCGATCCGCCGGTGTAATAGGAACCGCCGGAATCGTCAGTGTTGGAAGCCGGGTCGTACGGCGTGGTATCCGTGGGGTAGTTCGGATCCTCGGTGTCAAGAGGCTCGCTGGGGAGGTTGACCGTCGGGAGGTCGTAGGCGATCTCGTCCGGGACATCGTCGTAGATGGTGACGATCTGCTGGTTCAGGTCATACAACGTTTGCCGGGCGTGCGCGTCCTCGAGTTGCGCCTTGACCCAGTCGGGATCCGTCCCGTCGGCGGACACTCCGGCCGGGACGTTCACCTCCTCGTCGACCTTGACCAGGGCCTGCTCGACCTTGCCGGCGTACGTCTCCAGCACCCCGCTCATCGTGGAGAGCTTGGTCTTCAGTTCGACGCCGGTGTTATACAGCTTCTCCAGCGCCACCCTGGCCAGCTCGGCGTCCGGCCCCTTCCAGATCTCGATGAGCTTGGGAGAGTGCTCCCAGATGAGGTCGACCGCCTCCTTGATCTTGTCCGATGCCATCTTGTACGTTTGCCCGGCACCGCCGACGTAGAGGGGGTTGGTGCTCAGGAGCAGCCCCTTGATGTGCTCCTTCTTCTTGTCGTAGCCGGGAAACTCGCCCTTAGGCTGCTCGAGCCGGATCTTGATGACGTCCTCTTCAGCCATCAGGCATTACCCTCGTTCTCCCGACGCGCTCTGTCATGGTTGTCGGCACTGATCTCGACGGCCTCGACCACTTTCTGGTACGCGGAGATGAACTTCCGGTACACCTCGCCGAACTTCGCGCCCGCGTTCTCCGAGCCCACGGTTCGCGCGAAGGTCTGGGCGTCAGACCACGTGCCGAGATGTTCGGTGGTGAGGTCGCTGCCCGACGAGACCTGGTTGAGACTCAGGTCCAGCCGCTCGCGCTCGCTCTCGACGAGCAGGGCGTCGAGGTTGGCCCTCATCTCCTCGGCGATGGTCCGTATGGCCTTCGGCGAGTTGTACCGCTCATCGAACAGACCTGCATCCGCCGGTGGCGAGCCGCCGCTTCCGCTCCCGTTGTCTTCCTGCTCAGCCATGCTTCCCCCTACGAACAGAACTCTCGGCCACCGCGCCGCAGCGATGACCGAGAAGAGGACGAGCCGGGGCTAGTCCGTCCAGATGCTGATGTTGCGGCGCTCGGCGTTCTCATAGTTGCCCTTGGCGACGTTGACCGCCGTCGCGGCCTGGAACAGCTGCTGGCCCATCGCCTTCTCGTGCTCGTTCACCTTGCGGCGCTTTTCCTCGAAGAACGTCTCGGCCTCGCCTTCCCAGCTGGGTCCGAGCTCCTTCTTGCAGTCCGCCCAGCAGTCGTCGGTGGCCCGGTCGATCTCGGTGACGATCTTCTTGAGCTCCTCGTAGGCCTGCTCCATCGAGCCGAACTTGACATATGTGTAGTCGTCAGCCATGGACATGGTGTTCTCCGTCCTGCTCAGCGGTGGTTGGCGTTGATGAGGGAGTCGATGCGACCGCCGACTTCACCGGCTCCGGCGAAGCCGCCGGCAATGTCCATGTTCTGGTCGGCGGCGTTCCGGTAGACGCCAGCGCCCATGTTGAGCCGGTCGTAGACGTCCTCGAGGACCTGAATGACCCCCTTGAACTCGGTGTCCCACACCGTGAGGGCTGCGGCGAACTTCTCCGAGGCGCCACCCTTCCAGCCCTCGGTGGTGAGTCCGGTCTTGATCTGCTCGACCCGCTGCCGCATGCCCTCGATGTACTGAGCGGTGTCCTGGCAGTAACCTGCCGCGTTCGTCAACTGAGTCGGGCTTGCCCCGTACAGTGCCACTGGACCTCCAAGTCGACATGGCTTTGTCTGTCACGACGGGCGGTCACCCAGCAAAGGAGACGTGCTACCCCCCGTGAACAACATCAATGGCATGGTAGTCACCTTTGGCCCCATAATTCCCAGAAACCACACATAACGGATCAGTCGCGCTCTGGCAACTTTTGGATGAACGCCCTGGTGGACGACCTACGATGCGCTGACAAGCGGGACCCTCGACGGTGGGCGGACCCCGTCAAAGGTTCAGCCGGCGGCGGATTCGATCGAGCTGACCCATCACGTCCGTGAACGCCTGCTCGTGGAGCGCCCCTGCCTCTTTGATCTTGCTGAGCGCGGCGTCGGGCTTGTTGACGAATTCCATCGGATCGGCGTCATCGCCGAACAGCTCGCCCATGGCGGCGCTGAGCTGCTTCTGGAAGTCCGCTGTGGCGTCCGCGATCGCCGTCTTGATCAAGTCGGCCAGCTCGCCCGAGGCCATGCGCATCGCCTTGGGGTGCAGCTCCAGCTCGCGCACGCCCTGATGGTCGTACTCCACGGTGACCATGCCGTTCTCGTCCTGGGCGCGGCCGACGTACGTGCCTATGTCCCGCTGGAACTTCTCCAGGAGCGCGACCTGCTCGTCAGCACCCTTCAGCAACTTGTCGATGTCGATGTTCGCGAAGTCTCCGAACTCCTGCATCCCACTACCTCCCTGCACAGATCAGCCGGACAGCCCGCGCACCCACGTGTAGACCTCGAGCACACCCAGCGCGAGCGGGAAAAGCTGGACGATCAGCGCCCAGTCCAAGATGTCGGCAGCGCGTCCCCAGAACGGCGAGGGTTTCCCCGTCGCCAGCCAGACCCCGATGCCCACGGTCGTCAGCGCCAGCCAGAGCACGCCGATGGCCACAGCCAGCGACCCGACGATCCCTCCCTGGCCGACCAGGGACAGCGCGAGCATGGCGAATCCCGCCAGGCCCGTGCCGATGAGCCAGATCCGCTGCCCGAGCCCGCGGAAGACCCGGGCACGCATGATCAGCGTGAGCGACAGCGACACCGTCATGACGGCCGACACCCAGTCGCCGTCGAGCACGAGCAGCACCTGCGTGACCACCGCCGAGAGACCGATCGCCGCGATCATACCGGTGGCGTAGCGCTGCGCGATCTTGGTGCGCTCCTGGATGGCCGACGCGTCGAGGCGCTGGTTGTCACTGCGGAGCTCTTCGGCGGTGGTCGGCATGGCCGGGAGCGGCACCTTCGCGAGCTTGAACGACAGCGTGGGCACCACCGGGCTGAACGCCAGCAGCAGGGCGATGATCAGCGCCGCCACCCCGGCCGGCGGCGCCGACCACACCATCACCGCCGCCGCGCCGATGCCGATGACCGTGGCGGCGACGACCGTGCCGAGGAAACCGGAGACACCGTCGGAGATCAGCGCGCCGCTGAGCCCGGCCACCAGCGCCGTGCAGGCCAGCGCCGCCAGCAGGTGCGGCGCGCCGAACCCCGCCGCGGTGCCCGGCGCGAACAGGCCCGCGACGAACCCGTACGGCAGCGCGGCGTGCCCGATCAGCGCACCGGCCAGCGAGTCGCCGACCGCCCGTGACAGCAGCGTGCCGGTGACGACCAGCAACACCGCCAGCAGCGCGGCCACGATCGTGATCGTCAGCCCCGGCATGCCGGACAGGGCCAGGCCGAGCGCGCCCAGCATGAGCAGCCCCATGGCGCCGCTCGCGCCCATGACCCTGGTGTGCTTGGCCGACCAGGAGCCCCGGCCCCCGCTCACTCCGGTGGCGACCACGTCCGCCACGTCGTCGTAGAGAGCGGGCGGCAGGATGGCCTCGCGCGGCCTGAGGTAGAGGACCTCGCCGTCGAGCACGCCCACCGTGCCCAGGCTCTGCCCCAGATCGAGTGGCGCCCCGCCGAGCCGCTGCAACGTCCATCCCGGGGCGGCGGCGTGGTCGCCGCCCACCTCGCCCAGCGCGCGGAGGATGCCGGGCAGCACGTTCGGCAGCGGGATGTCAGCGGGCAGCGCCAGGTCGGCCTTGCGCCGCGGGCCGACGATCGTCACATGGCACTGGGTCGGCAGCGGCACCGGCACCTGCGTCAGCGCGCCCTGCTGGAAGGGCCCCTGAGGGGAGGGGCGGCCGGCGTGCCCGGGGAAGCCGGGCGGCGGGCCGTACATCGGGGGCGGACCAGGGGGTGGTCCCTGGACCGGGGGTGGCGGACCGGGCGGAGGTCCGTGAACAATATTTCCCAACTCAACTCTCCGTCCCCACCAATGGCCACGGACAACAAGAACATATCTGGTCTCTTCTGGTAAGAACGTCTCGATGAGCATCGTCGTCGTGCGTCGCCCCGAACGCCGCCCCGGGCCCAAGCCACCGCGCGGCGAGATTCTGCTGGAGTCGCCTCCCGAGATCCCCGAGGTCCAGAGCCAGGGCTTCTCGGCGGTCCTCACCTTCCTCCCCATGCTGGCGGGAGCGGCGGCGATGGCCCTCATGTTCACCTCCTTCGGCCACTCCAACCCGATCATGTATGTGTCCAGCGGTCTGTTCGCGGTGTCCATGGTGGGCATGTCGCTCGGCCAAATGGGTCGCCAGTCGGGCGAGCGCAAATACCGGCTCAACGGCGCCCGCCGGGATTACTTCCGCTACCTGAGCCAGGTGCGCAAGCGGACCAGGCGCGCGGCCAGGCAGCAGCGGGAGGCCCTGGAGTGGGGCGGGCCCGAGCCCGACGCCCTGTGGTGGATCGCCATGGGACCGCGGCTGTGGGAGCGGCGCCCGCGCGACGAGGACTTCGCCACCGTACGGCTCGGCACCGGCGTCCAGAAGCTCGCTGTCCAGCTCATCCCGCCGGACTCCAAGCCCGTCGAGGACCTGGACGCGTTGTCGGCGGGCGCGCTGCGCAGGTTCGTCAGGGCGCATTCCACGGTCGCCGAGCTGCCCGTCGCCGTGGCGCTCGGCTCGTTCGCCCGGATCAGGGTGGCGGGCGACCCCGTCGCCGTACGTGACCTGATCCGGTCCATGATCGCCCAGCTGACCGTGTTCCACTCGCCGGACGACATGCGGATCATGGTGTGTGCCGGAGCGGACTGGATGTCGCACTGGGAGTGGGTCAAGTGGCTGCCGCACGCGCTGCACCCCGAGGAGACGGATGCAGCGGGACAGGTGCGGCTGATGTCGGACAACATGGGCGAACTGGACCGCCTGGTCGGGGACGAGCTCAGGGAACGCGCTCGCTTCCGGCCCGGCGCCGCGGCCGACTCGCTGCCGTACCACGTGGTGATCGTGGACGGCGGGCACGTGCCGCACGACTCTCAGCTCGGCAGCGACGCCATCCAGGGCGTGACCGTGATCGACCTGTCCGACGCGACGCCCGACGTGGAGGAGAACAACACGTTACGGCTGGACGTACGGCCGGACGGGTTCTACATGGTGAAGCTCGACCACGCGGGCAAGGAGCACCGGACGCGGTTCGGCGATCCCGACCAGCTCGACTACCTGCGGGCGGAGGGCCTGGCCAGGCAGCTCGCGCCGCTGCGGGCCTCGGCGGGCTCCGGCGGCGAGGCCGAGGACGTCCTGTCGGTCAACACCACGCTCACCGATCTGCTGGGCGTCGGCGACCCGTCCAATCTGGACCCGAGGATCGCCTGGCGGCCGCGCGCGGGACGTAACCGGCTGCGGGTGCCGATCGGGCTCGGGGCCGACGGGCGGGTCGTGGAGCTGGACATCAAGGAGTCCGCACAGGGCGGCATGGGGCCGCACGGGCTGGTGATCGGAGCCACCGGCTCCGGAAAGAGCGAGCTGCTGCGCACGCTGGTGCTGGGCCTGGCGGTCACGCACTCCTCGGAGATACTCAACTTCGTCCTGGTCGACTTCAAGGGCGGCGCGACGTTCCTGGGACTGGATTCGCTCTCCCACGTCTCGGCGGTCATCACCAACCTGGTGGACGAGCTCCCGCTGGTGGACCGCATGCACGACGCGCTGCACGGCGAGATGGTGCGACGGCAGGAACTGCTGCGCTCGGCGGGCAACTACGCCTCGCTGCGCGACTACGAGCGGGCCAGGGAGCAGGGGGCGGAGCTGGCGCCGCTGCCCACGTTGTTCGTGGTGCTGGACGAGTTCAGCGAGCTGCTTTCGGCCAAGCCGGAGTTCATCGACCTGTTCGTGATGATCGGACGTCTCGGCCGCTCGCTGGGCGTGCATCTGCTGCTGGCCTCGCAGCGCCTGGAGGAGGGCCGGCTGCGAGGGCTGGACACGCACCTGTCGTACCGGATCGGCCTGCGAACCTTCTCGGCGATGGAGAGCCGGGTCGTGCTGGGCGTGGCCGACGCCTATGAGCTGCCCTCCGCGCCGGGCAACGGCTACCTCAAGTTCGACACGAGCGGCATGACCAGGTTCAAGGCCGCGTACGTGTCGGGTCCCTACCAGCCCGCCTCCCGCGGCGCCGACGCTGCCGACGGCCACACCGTGCTGCGTCAGGTGGTGGAGTACGGCCCGGCGTACATGCCGCTCCCGGCCGTGAAGCAGGAGCCCAAGGAGACGCCGGCCGCGGAGGTGGAAGAGCGCGCCTCCTCCCAGAACAGCCTGTTCGACACCGTCGTACAGCGTCTGGCCGGGCACGGCCCCTCGGCCCACCGCATCTGGCTGCCACCGCTCGGCGAGCCGCCCACACTCTCGCACCTGCTGCCCCCGCTCTCGGTGACGCCGGAGCTCGGCCTGTCCACGCCCGGCTGGCAGGGCAGGGGCAAGCTGCACGCCGTCATCGGGATCATCGACAGGCCGTTCGAGCAGCGGCGGGACCCGTACTGGCTGGATCTGTCCGGAGCGGCCGGGCACATCGGCGTGGCCGGCGGGCCGCAGAGCGGCAAGACCAACGTGCTGCGCACGTTGATCACCGGCATGGCGCTCACCCACACGCCACGCGCGGTGCAGTTCTACTGCCTGGACTTCGGCGGCGGCGGCCTGGCGGCGCTCGACGGGCTGCCGCACGTGGGCGGCGTGGCCACCAGGCTCGACGCCGAGCGGGTACGTAGGACCGTCGCCGAGGTGTCGTCGCTGCTGCGGCAGCGGGAGCAGAGCTTCGCCGAGCGCGGCATCGAGTCGATCGCCGCCTACCGGAGGATGATCGCCGACGGCTCCGCGCAGAGCGACGGGTGGGGCGACGTGTTCCTGGTCATCGACGGGTGGCTGACGATCAGGCAGGAGTTCGAGAGCCTCGAGGCCGTGATCACGGACCTGGCGGCGCGCGGGCTCGGGTACGGCATCCACGTAGTCGCCGCGACCAACAAGTGGTCGGAGTTCCGGGCGGGCATCAGGGACCTGTTCGGCACCAGGATCGAGTTCAAGCTGGGCGACGCGTACGAGTCCGAGATCAGCAGGAAGGCGTCGATGGCGGTGCCCGAAGGGGTGCCGGGGCGCGGTCTGACCAGGGATGGCATGCACTTCCTCGCCGCCCTGCCGCGGATCGACGGTCAGCAGAACGCCGAGGACGCCTCGGAGGGCGTGCGGGCGCTGGTGGAGAGCGTGCGGCAGTCCTGGCAGGGTCCGGCGGCGCCGCCGGTGCGCCTGCTGCCGTCGGTGCTGCCCGCGGCCTCCCTGCCGGGGCCGGACCGTACGGGGGCGAACCGGATCGCGATCGGCATCGACGAGGACTCGCTCTCGCCGGTCGTACTCGACTTCGACAACGACCCGCACTTCATCGTGTTCGGCGACAACGAGTGCGGCAAGTCCAACGTGCTCAAGCTCATCATGGAGGGCGTGGTCGCGCGGAAGACCCCGAGCGAGGCCATGATGATCGTGATCGACTACCGGCGCTCGCTGCTGGACACTGCCGTGACCGAGCACCGCATCGGGTACGCCGCCTCCAGCACCGCCGCCACCGAGCTCATCAAGGACGCCCGATCGGCCCTGCTCAAGCGGCTGCCCCCGGCCGACCTCACGCCGGAGCAGCTACGCAGCCGGAGCTGGTGGCAGGGCTCAGACCTGTACATCGTGGTGGACGACTACGACCTCGTGGCCACGTCCAACAACCCGTTGGCGCCGCTGGCCGAGCTGCTGCCGCAGGCCCGCGACATCGGGCTGCACGTCGTGCTGGCCCGGCAGAGCGGAGGCGCCAGCCGCGCCATGTACGACCAGGCCGTGCAGCGTATGAAGGAGATGGCCAGTCCGGCGTTGATCATGTCGGGCAACCGGGAGGAAGGCCAGCTCTTCGGCAACATCCGCCCGCAGCCGCTGCCCGTCGGCCGCGGCTTCCACGTCGACCGGAGGTTCGGCTCGCGCCTGATCCAGACCGCCCACCTGGGGGAGGCGTAGCTCCTCCACTATGGTCGGCCGTCCGTTCTTCGCAGATTGTCGGGGAGTTTCATGGGGTACGTGGACGTGCACGTTCAAGCGCTCGAGGAATGCGGGAGACAAGCGCTCAAGGTGAAGAACATGCTCGACTTCGACGACGCGTTCGTCGACTCCGGCAGCAAGGCGCCGCAGGGCGAGACCGGATCCGGCATCTTCGGGACCATCGGCGGCGCTGAGGAACTGGCTGTCAAGATCGACGAGGTCTGGAACGCGGTCAGGGACGACCTCGGCGAGGGACGCAACCGCATGGAGAACATCGAGCGCGCGCTCGGCGAGGTCGCCTTGAACTTCCGTGACGCGGAGACGGGCTCGGGCGCATGAGCATCGTCTCGACACTGGCAGGGCTGAAGGACAAGGTCGACGGCGACCCCGCGGCGATCAGGGGGATCGCCTCCAGCCTGCGCACGATGGGCGGCCACGTCTCCTCCTCGGCGAACCAGCTCACCAAGAGCGTCAGCGAGGTCGGCAACGCGTGGGGGGGCGACTCGGCCGACGCGTTCACCTCATACATGGCCGCCTACCCCAAGGCCGGCGAGGACCTGGACGGGGCGCTCACCTCCTGCGCCTCCGCCCTCGACACCGCCGCCACCAAGCTGGAGACCGCCTACAGCACGGTCAGCGGGCTGCATGCCTCCGCGAGCAGCCTGGCGAGCGACTACCAGCGCAACCACGACGACGCCACACAGGACGACATCGACCGCTACGTGACGGAGACGCTCGGTGACCCGGTCGGCGACGCCAACGACGCCGTCGCCGCAGCCGAGACCGCCCTGACCACCGCCAAGAACGCGCTCGACGGGCAGCTCGGCGAGGACGGGTTCACCTTCTTCAAGGACATTCGCCAGCCTGGAGGCGCCGACTTCCAGCCCGGGGACAACCCGGTCGACTGGCAGCGGATCGCCGGCTACACCCCCACCACCACGCTGGCCTCGGCGGACGGCGGGGCGGGCGGAGGCGGCGGGGGCGTCGGCGCGCCGTCGTCGTACGGCAACGCCCCGGCGCCCAAGGGGCAGGTCGTCGACTGGATCAAGCAGGCTCTCACGATCATCAAGTCACCCGAGATGGCCGCGATCATGCGGCAGCGCGGCCTGGACGTGAGCGACCTGGACCCGAACGACCCCAAGGCCATCCAGCGCATCTGGACGGTCATCTACCACGAGTCCGGCGGCAACCCCAACGCGATCAACAACTGGGATATCAACGCCAAGAACGGCGTGCCGTCCCAGGGACTGATGCAGACCATCCCGCCCACCTTCAACGCGCACGCCCTGCCCGGTTACGGCGGGATCCGGGAGCCGGTGGACAACATCATCGCCGGCGTCCTGTACACGTACAGCCGCTACGGCAACCTCGCCGGTCACCCCGGCATCTCCTCTCTCGAGAGCGGAGGCGGCTACCGGCCCTACTGATTTCGGGAAATTTCAGGTTACGCAAATGTGAATTGTATTCGCATGTTACCGCTTGGCTGGCTAAATGCCCATTTTGGGGACTTCTCCCGGTGATACAAAGATCGGGTGTCGACCCCATCTCCGCCGAGCTCCCCGACGCCCGATCCCAGCGTGTCCAGCGAGACGCCGTCACCCGAGCCGACTCCGTCGACGTCACCGTCCCCGTCCCCCTCGGACACCCCCACGCCGTCCCCATCGGACACCCCCACGCCGAGCCCGTCCGACAGCACCACGCCGAGTCCGTCGGGGACTCCGACGTCCAGCTCGTCGGTGGTCAGCCCGTGCCCGCACTCCCCGCAATGTCCGCCGCCCGTGTGCCTCCCGGAGTCGCTGCGCCCAAGCGCGACGAGCAGCAGCCCTAGCGATCCTGCGGACACATCCAGGGAGAGCGACAACTCCGGGGGATCGTCAGACCTCCCGGGATACGAGTCCAACGCTGGCTCCATCGACTTGTTTGCCGAGGCCATGATCAACTCGGCCACGAACATAGGTCTCCTCAGAGACCAAGTCCCCCGCCTCGAGAACTGGAGCGCCCCACTTACCGGCGTCCCCCTTATCGCCCAAATGTTCGTTGCCCGTTACAACGACGCCTCCGATAGTTGGGGCGAAGCCGCGGGCATCCTGCATGACGCCCTTGAAACCAACAGCGGCAAGATCACCAAAGCTGCGCAGAACTACCGGGACGCGGAAATCGCCAGCGGAAATAACTGAGAAGGATCCGCATGTCGACCCCATCAAACCTGCCGCCGAGCCTGATCCTGCCCGGTTCGGGTCCGGCCCCGCTGAGCACTCAGCCGGCTTTCGTGGCCGGGCCTAATGGCCTCCTCGTGCCCAACGGCACCCCGCTGCCTCCTGCCACCCCTGCCACCCCTGCCACCCCTGCCAATTCCGGCTTCTTCCAGCGTTTGATCGCCGCCCTAAGCGGGGGGCGAGTGCAAATCGAATCGTCGTTCGTAGGGACCGTGCTCATGGCCAGCGTGGTAGCCGTGGATGTGGCGGCCATTGCCAACCTGGGTGACCCGGAGCTGTTCTACGAAAAGCGAAACGCCTGGGTGGCTACGAAGGACTCGGTGGAGACTAGCAGGAGCGAACTTTGGAATAGCTGGACCGACAACATCGCACCGAACTGGTCGGGCGACGCCGCCTCCATCCTCGAGACGTACATCAGGTTCAAGGCCAACGGCCTGTTCGGAGCACTCGGCGATGTCGGCTGGGAGATGAGCAGCGCCATGAACAAGCAGGCCAAGGAGGTGCTCGAGTACGACTTTTCGGTCCTGTCCATCGTGCTCGCCTCTGGGCCGGTCTTCCAAAAACTATGGGCGATGAGGTCGCATCCCGTCGGATTGGTCATGCTGCTCACCCAGGGCGGTATCTACGTAGGCCTGCTCGCCAACCTCATCACGCAGTTCGCCGACCTTCTCGTCGCCAACGACAGCGCTCTCTACGACGTGAAGGGGAAGCTCAACAACATGAGAGCCACCTTCTACGAGGACGGCGGCCCGAATGAGGGAGTTCGTAATTTCAACCTCTCGCCCAACATCTCGGACCCCGACCTGACGAAGGATCTCTGGGTTCCGATGGGGGAAAACTGATGAAAGAGATCGAAGCTTTCGCCGAAGGCAGGGAAGGCGATCTTGCCGGCCTACTGCGTGAGATCAACGAATGGACCGGCACGCTGGCCGGCAGGATGAACGACCTGGCCCAGGAGCGGATGGAGGGCATGGACGCCGCCGGCGTCGTACGCGCCCGGGTCTCCGGCGCCGGCCGCCTGCTCGGGTTGACCATCGACTCGCGCGGCCTGCGCGGCCTCGACAACGTCCAGCTCGCCGAGGCCGTCAAGGAGGCGATCGGCGTGGCCCACACCGCCATGGGCGACCGGTTGACGGAGCTGATGGCCGACCTGCCAGGCGCGGACGCATCCGCGCAGGCCGGGGGCGACCCGCTGGCGCCCCACATCGCGCGCGTGCTGCGGGAGGGATGAGCCATGCGCGAGATGGAAGAGGCGATGGCGCGCCTGGAGGCGATCATGGCGTCCGCCAGGCGGGCCGAGGAGGCGGCGGCCGAGTGGAGCGCGCGCCAGTTCATCGGCCGCGCCGACGAGGGCCGCATCGTGGCCACGACGAACGCGCTCGGCGTCCTGGTCGAGCTGGAGATCCACCCGCTGAGCAGGAAGCGGCTCGACGCCCGCCGGCTCGCCGACGAGATCACGGCCGCCGTCGTCAAGGCGGAGGAGGCCGCGGCGGCAGCCAAAGACGGGTTGATGAACGACTTGCGTCCTTGACCGCGAGACCGTGAAAAGAAACCCCCTCCGGGAGCGCCCGGAGGGGGTTTACGCGGTGCGGGTCAGCCGCAGTCGGCCCAGTTCGAGCCGGTGCCGGCGTACCCGACGCCGCCCGAGAAGCGCACGCACTTGCCCTTGGCGGGCAGCTTGACGGGCCCGGCGTAGAACTCGTAGTCGCCGGCATCCGTGTCGCTGGGACCACCCTGAACTTCGAGCGTGGCGCTCACCTTGGTCCGCTTGCCCACGTCCGTGGTCTTCATGGTGACCACGCAGTTCTCGCCGGTGCCGGCGTTGTAGAGCTGGAAGATCTCACCGCCGGGGAAGCCCTTGCTGCGCTGTACGGAGAAGCCCGCCCCGCAGACCTGGACCGGTGAGTACGGGTTGCGCATCACCGGCGGTGGGCTGCTCGTGGTGGGCTTGGGCCCGATCGTGACCTTCGTCGGCGCGGGCGTCGGCCTGGTTGCCGAGGCCGTCGGCTTCGCGGAGGCCGTGGGCTTCGCGGAGGCCGTCGGCTTCGCAGTGACCGTTACCGTCGGCGGAGGCGCCACGGTGACCGTGACGGTCGGCGCGGGAGTCGGAACCGAAGACGGCGTCGAGGTGGGCGTGGGCGTCGGAGTCGGACCGAAGACGACGAGGGCGTCATCCTGCGTCGGGCTCGGGGTCGGGGTGCCCGTCACCGAGGGTGTCGGGGTCTGCGTCACGGTAACCGTAGGCACGGCCGACGTGGGCGCCGCCGACGCCGTAGGCCGCGTGACCGGCTGGGTGTTGAGCGGCGTCGGGGTCGGTACGGTGCTCAGCTCGGGCGGCGTGGGCGTCTGAGACGTCCAATCCGTTGGCAGCACCATCGGGCCCACGTCGTCCGGGTCGGCGTGCGACGGGTCCGCCCACGGCACGGTCACCTCGGGCTGGCCCTGCCCGGGCTGGCCCTGTCCGGACTGGTCCTGTCCGGACTGGTCCTGCCCCGGCTGCTGCGGCTGGCCCTGCTGCGCGGACACCTTCTCGGGGTCGGCCTCCGCCGCCGGCGTGCCCACGGCCGCGGCCACGGGCTCGAAGCGCTGTGTCGAGGCGTACCGGTTGGCGCCCCACAGTCCCATGACGGACAGCAGTACCAGCGCACTCACCGCGGCGACGAGCCCCAGAGGGAACCTGCGAGGGGGCCGGGAATGCACCGTCTCCCCGGGAACCGTCGCCTGCCGCTCCGACTGCGGCGGCTCCCACATGGGGCCGGGCGGCGGCACCGGCACGCCCTCCATCGGCGGGGGACCGCCATGGACGACATCCTGCGGTACGGGCGGTGGTCCCCACGTCTGCTGCTGCGGCAGCGTAGGCGGTCCGGCGTGCGGCGGCATCCCGGACACGGGCGCACCCTGCATGGGAACGCCTTGGACAGGCATGCCCTGCACGGGGACGCCCTCAAGGGGCACTCCAGGGACGGGCACACCCTGCATGGGCACGCCCTCGATCGGCGCGCCCGGCTGGTGCGGCTGCTTCTGCGCCAAGGCGCCGGCGCCGCCCCGCTTGTCCCCGAGGAGCCGCAGCAACGCCATATACGTAGTCGGGCGCGGCGTGACGTCCTTGGCCAGCGCGGACAGCACCACTTGGCGCAGCGGCTCGCCCAGGTTCCCCACCTCGGGCTGCCCGTTCAGCACCGCCTCGGCGTCCTGGCCGAACGGCGGCTTCCCGGTCGCGGCGAACACCACCGTCGCAGCCCAGGCGAAGATGTCGGCGTACGGCCCGTATCCCAGCCCCTTGAGCTGCTCGGGAGCGCGGTACCCCGCCTCGCCGGCGGGGTCACCGAGGTCGACGTCCGTCACCCGAGGGCCGTCGGCACCGATGATCACGTTGTGCGGGGTGAGCCCGCGGTGCGTGATGCCGGCCAAGTGCACCGCGGTCAGCGCGGTCAGCACGCCCACCGCCACCCGCTCGAGCGCGTCGGCGTCGAGCGGGCCGTCCTCGGCCACGAGCTCGGCGAGACTCCGCCCCTCAACGTGCTCGCGCACGACGTAGGGCCGGTCGCCGTGCTTGCCGGCTTCCAGGGTCCTGGCGACGTACGAACTGGAGACGCGCTGCACCCCGGTGAGCCGAGCGATGTCGTCGCCGCCCTGTTCCGAGGCGGCGGGCAATAACTTGATCACTCTCAGGGGCGCGTCCTCGGACTCCTTGCCGAGATAGGCCGTACCACGTGGCCCATCCGTCAGTCGTCCCGAGATGACGTACGCGCCCAGCTTCTCGGGATCACCCGGCCGCAGGGGGTGCATCTCTGTCCCTTCAGTCAATCCATGATCTCAAAGGACATTCAACCAAATCCGCCACATTTGCATCAGTAGTTTGACGGTCGAGTCAACAATTCACCGAACTGCAACCCTCAGGACGGCCGGCCTGCCCGCCAGCCTCTGCGCCGGCCCAGGGGAATGAGCAGCGCGAGCGCGCCCGCCACCGCGATCGTCATCATCGCGCCGGCTCCGACCGCCATGGAGATACCGATGGCGGTCTCGTCGCGGGGCGGGACCTTGGCGATGGCATCGGCCGGCAGCGCGGCGGGCGGTGGCTCGGCCACCACGGGCGCGTTGGCGCCTTCGTAGGGCAGCACGGCCGTGACCGCGAGCACCGGGTTCACCATTCCCGCTCCGGTGCCCGCACCGGCGGTGCCGTCGGCGGTGGCGATGATGCGGCGGCGTACCTGCTCCTGGGTGAGCTTGGGGAAGCGGGCTCGCACGAGCGCGGCGGTGCCCGCCACGTACGGCGCGGCGAAGCTGGTGCCCTGCAGGCCACGCATGTAGGCGCGGCCCGGCCAGGGAGCGGTGATGTCCGTGCCGGGACCGAGCACGCCGACAGGGGTCGTGGCGTTGGACGAGTCGGCGCGGCGGCCGTCGGGGGTGGCCGCCCCCACGGCCAGCACGCCCTCGTACGCCGCGGGATAGGCGGGCACGTCCTGGTCGTCGGGGCCAGTGACGTTGCCGGCTGCTGCGACCACGACGATGTCCTGATCGAGCGCCCGCTGGACGGCGGCTCTCAGACCGGAGTGGTCGGAGGCACGCACGGAGACGTTGATCACCTTGGCCTTTGCCGCGACCGCGTCGTTGATGGCACCGATCAGCTTGTTGATGTCGCCCTCGGTCTTGTTGCTCTGCTTGACCATCACGATTCGGGCGTTGGGCGCGACACCATGGAAGGGAACACCAGCCAGGTGGCGGGCGCCGATGATGCCCGAGACGGCGGTCCCGTGGCCCACGCAGTCGCGGTGGCCGGTGTGCGTCTCGTCGATGATCTTGGAGATCTGGACCTGCGGGTGGTAATCGGCGCCGCTGTCGACGACCGCGACCGTCACGCCCGCGCCCGTGCTCAGCCGCCAGGCGTTCTTGATGTCGAGCCGTTTCTGCGCCCACGGCTCGCTGGCGGGCAACTTCAGCGTGCCCTTCTTCGGGTTGCAGTCTTCGGGCGCGGCAGCCGCGGGGGCCCCGAGGATGTGCAGAGCGATCAGGCTCGCGATAAGGGCGCGACCAATCATGACGGGATAGCGTAGACGGAACTCAGCCGCAGTTGGCCCACGCCGCACTCGTCCTCCCCGAACCCGCGCTGCCGGAGTAGCGGACGCACTTGCCCTTGGCGGGCAGTTTGACCGGCCCCGCGTAGTACTCGAAGTTCCCGGAGTCGGTCTGGCTGCCACCGCCCTGCACCTCCAGCGTCGCGCTCACCGGTGTGGACTTGCCGACGTCCGGGCCCGACTTGAGGGTGACCACGCAGTTCTGGCTCGTGCTGTTGTTCCACAGCTGGTACGTGGTGCCGCCGGCGAACGAGCTCGACCGCTGGATGACGAAACCGCCACCGCACACCTGGGTCGCGGTGTAGGGGTTCTTCTTCACGGGCGGCGGGGTCGTCCTGGTCGGAGTCGGCTTCGCCGTCGTCCTCGTCGGAGTCGGCCTCGCCGTCGTCCTCGTCGGGGTCGGCCTCGCCGTCGTTCTGGTCGGGGTCGGCTTCGGCGCCTGCGTCGTCTTGGTGGCGGTGGGCTTCGGCTCCCGCGTCGTCCTAGTGGGGGTGGGCTCGGGCTCCTCGGTGGTCCGGGTCGCGGTCGGCGTCGGCGTTCTGGGGGGCGGGACCGTCTTGGTGACCGTGGCCTTGGGTTTGGCATTCTTGGTGGGCGTCGTCGTCGGCTGCGGCGGCTGGGTCCCGGTGGGCTGGGCGGTGGGGACCGGCTGCGTCGAGATCGGTCCAGGGGTCGGCACCGTCGTGAGCTTCGGGACCGTCGGCGATCCGGCCGGATCCTCGGTGGGAAGCAGCATCGGGCCGACGCCGCTGTCACCCGGGCTGGCCGTGGTCCCCCACGGCGCGGTCACCTCGGGCTGCGGCAGCGTGGGCGCGCTCGTCACGGCCCCCTGGCTCAGGGCGGAGAAGGCGTCTCCCCCGGTGGTCTCGCTGGTGGCCGCGGCGATCGGGGAGAACCTGACCTTGCCGGAGTACTGGCTCGCGCCCCACACACCGAGGCCCGACAGGAGCACGACGGCGGTCAAGCCCGCCACGAGCGCCACGGGGAATGGCCTGCGCTCCCGTCCGTCGCCCTGCCTGGGCACGACGGGGGGCGCCGGAGGCGGGGGCGTACCCTGCTGACCAGGGCCGGGCGGAGGTCCCCAGATCTGAGACCCATACGCCGGCTCCGTCGGACCTTGCCCAACCGGGCCCTGCGCCACCGGGTCCACCGGGCCGTGCCCCATCGGGTCCACCGGGCCCATTGGGCCGTGCGCCACCGGGCCCATCGGGACCGCTCCGATCGGCCCCTGATCCATGGGACCGAGCTGGGCCGGTGCGGGTTGTACAGGGGGTTGATCCATGGGGGCTGGGGACGGCGGCATCAGCGGCGTCTGGGCGCCCTGGACGGACAGCTGGATGGGCAGGATCGCAGGCGGCGGCACTGGAACGTCCTCGGCCGGCGGCGCGAGCATGGGCGCGTTGCCGCCGCCCAGCAGCCGCAGCAGCGCCGAGTACGCCGTGGGCCGCCCATCCGTCTTCTTGGCGAGCGCGGCCAGCACCACCTGCCTCAGCGGCTCGGGCAGCTCTCCGATCTCAGGCTCCCCGTTCAGCACGCTCTCCGGGTCATGCCCGAACGGCGCAGACCCGGTAGCGGCGAACACCACGGTCGCGGCCCAGGAGAAGACGTCGGCGTATGGGCCGTACTGCAGCCCGCTGAGCTGCTCCGGCGCCCGGTAGCCGATCTCACCGGCCGGATCCCCCAGCTCGATGTCGGTGACGCATGGCCCCTCGTCGGCGAAGATCACGTTTGACGGTGTGAGACCACGATGCGCGAGCCCGGCCAGGTGAACGGCGGTCAGCGCGGTCATCGTGCCCACCGCGAGCCGCTCAAGCGCATCCCCGGTCAGCGGCCCGTCCGCCGCGACGGTCTCGGCCAGCGACCGGCCCTCGACGTACTCCCTGATCACGTACACCAGCCCGTTGTCGGCGCCCGCGTCGAGCGTCCGGGCCACGTACGAGCTGGACACCCGCGTGACGCTCTTGAGCCTGGCCACGAAGTCCGGGTCGGCGGCAGGGTCGACGCTCAGCGTCTTGACGGCCACCTGGGGCGCCTCTTCGGACTCCCGGCCCAGGTAGACGACGCCACGTGGCCCCTCGCCAAGGCGGCCTGCGATCTCGTGGCCACCGATCCGCTCGGGCTGGGAGGCGTCCATCTCCGCCATGACCGTCCTTTCGGGATTACGTCATGATCGGAGGATATTTAACCAAATAAGCCCCATACGCATCAGGGGTTTCGGTCCCACACTTTGACTGTTCACCGTCAATTGGCATCCGAGCTGCGGCAAGGCCCCGAGCGCGCCCGGATCAACGGAAAGAAGCCCCAGCGGCGCGACGCCAGGGCCCCGTTCCGTTGCTCATTTCGTGGCGGACTCGATGTTCTGCCGGTAGGTGCCGATGACGCGAGAAGCTTCCTGAAGCTCCTCGGTCATGCGCTGGAAGGCCGTGCGGTAGTTCTGCCAGGCCTGCTGGAAACGCTGGGCTCCGGGGCCCGTCCACGCCGTGCCGACCTTGGCGGCCTCACGGTCGAGCGCGGTCATCGTGGTGCGGACCGCCTCCGACTGCTGCGTGAACTGGCTGGCCATCTGCTGCATTTCCGCGGGGTCGCCGCCGAGCATACTCTGGCTCATGCATACCTCCTGACCGTGTGAAAGCGCACTCACACTAAAGGGGGCACACTGGCCGTCGTCGTGGTT
The DNA here is from genome assembly GCF_052245935.1 of Nonomuraea sp. 3N208. NCBI lineage: Bacteria > Bacillati > Actinomycetota > Actinomycetes > Streptosporangiales > Streptosporangiaceae > Nonomuraea > Nonomuraea sp. 3N208. The sequence goes on from NZ_JBQQBR010000003.1 coordinate 387,069, forward strand.
ATGCCGAGCGGCTATGGTCTTCCAGAGGAAGATTCGGATTTGACGGGAGCTGTCCGGGCATGCGCGAGGTTGTGGTGACCGGCGGAGGCACCGGGATCGGATACGCGATCGCCGCGGCATTCGCCTCGCTGGGCGACCACGTCACGATCACCGGCCGCCGCGAGCACGTGCTGAAGGAGGCCGCCGAGCGCCTCGGGGCCGCGTACGCGGCCTTCAACGCCGCCAGCCCGGTCGCCGTCAAAGAGGCGCTCGACAGCCTGCCGTCACGGGTGGACGTGCTGGTCAACAATGCCGGCGGCAACACCAACCTGGACCGCAGGCCGTCGGACGACCTAATGGACGTGGCCGAGGCCTGGTGGGCCAATCTCAACGCCAACCTGATGTCCGCCGTGCTCGTCACGGCCGCGCTGGCGCCGCGCATGAACGAGGGCGGCAGGATCGTGTCGCTCGGCTCGATCGCCGCCCGCGGCACCGGCTCGGGCTCGTACGGCGCCGCCAAGGCCGCCATCGAGTCCTGGACCGCCGACCTGGCCGCCGAGCTCGGCCCCAGGGGCATCACCGCGAACGTCGTCTCCCCCGGCCTGGTGCTGGACACCGAGTTCTTCCGCGGCCGCCTCACCGAAGACGGCATCAGGGCCCGTGTGGAGAACACGCGTAACGGCCGCCCCGGCACCCCGTCTGACGTGGCAGATACCGTTCTGTACCTGGCCTCCGCGGGAGCCGGGCACGTCACCGGGCAGGTGCTCCATGTCAACGGCGGCGCATACCTGGGCCGCTGAGACACTCAAAGGAAGGACGGACATCGGTGCGGAAGGTTCTGATCGCCAATCGCGGCGAGATCGCCGTACGGGTGGGCCGCGCGTGCAAGGACGCCGGCATCGCGAGCGTGGCTGTCTACGCCGACCAGGACCTCGACGCGCTGCACGTCCGGGTGGCCGACGAGGCGTACGCGCTGGGCGGGCAGTCCCCCGCCGAGACCTACCTCGACATTGCCAAACTGCTGGACGTGGCGACCCGCTCCGGGGCCGACGCCGTACATCCCGGGTACGGCTTCCTGGCCGAGAACGCCGCCTTCGCCCAGGCCGTCATCGACGCGGGCCTGATCTGGATCGGGCCGCCGCCGGCCGCGATCGCCGCGCTCGGTGACAAGGTGCGGGCCAGGCACATCGCGCAGAAGGTCGGCGCGCCGCTGGTCGCGGGCACCAAGGACCCGGTGTCCGGGGTCGACGAGGTGGTGGCGTTCGCCGAGGAGCACGGACTGCCGATCGCCATCAAGGCCGCGTACGGCGGTGGCGGGCGCGGACTGAAGGTCGCCAGGACGCTGGAGGAGATCCCGGACCTGTACGACAGCGCGGTGCGCGAGGCGGTGTCGGCCTTCGGGCGGGGCGAGTGCTTCGTGGAGCGTTACCTGGACCGGCCCCGGCACGTCGAGACCCAGTGCCTGGCCGACGTGCACGGCACCGTGGTCGTGGTCTCCACCCGCGACTGCTCGCTACAGCGCCGCCACCAGAAGCTGGTCGAGGAGGCGCCCGCGCCGTTCCTGTCCGCCGAGCAGGAGCGGCTGCTGCGCGACAGCTCCAAGGCGATCCTGCGGGAGGCCGGATATGTCGGGGCCGGAACGTGCGAGTTCCTCGTCGGCCAGGACAGCACGGTCTCCTTCCTGGAGGTCAACACCCGCCTGCAGGTCGAGCACCCGGTGACCGAGGAGGTCTCCGGCATCGACCTCGTACGGGAGATGCTCCGCATCGCTGACGGCGAGCCGCTGGGCTACGACGACCCGGCCCTGCGCGGACACTCCATCGAGTTCCGGATCAACGCCGAGGACGCGGGGCGGGGCTTCCTGCCCGCCCCCGGCACCATTGCCGGCTGGCGAGCCCCCTCCGGTCCGGGCGTGCGCCTGGACACCGGCTATGAGCAGGGCGAGACGGTGCCGGGCGCCTTCGACTCGCTGGTGGCCAAGCTCATCGTGACCGGGCGCACCCGGCAGGAGGCGCTGGAGCGGTCGCGGCGGGCACTGGCCGAGTTCGAGATCTCCGGGATGCCGACGGTGCTGCCGTTCCACCGGGCGGTCGTCACCGACCAGGCTTTCACCTCGGCGCCGTTCTCCGTGCACACGCGGTGGATCGAGACCGAGTGGGACAACACGATCCCGCCGTACGCGGAGGACGTGGCCGCAGCCGAGGCCCCGGCGCGGGAGACCGTGACGGTCGAGGTCGGCGGCAAGCGCCTGGAGGTGGTCCTGCCCGCAGGCCTCGGTACGTCCGCCGCCGCGCTCTCCACTGGGCCTGCCGCGAACAAGGCGCCGCACCGGCGTGGCGGCGGCGCCGCGAAGAAGTCGGCGGCGGGTGGGGACTCGCTGGTGAGCCCGATGCAGGGCACGATCGTCAAGGTCGTGGCCGCCGATGGGGACACGGTGCGCGAGGGCGACACGGTCGTGGTGCTTGAGGCCATGAAAATGGAGCAGCCGCTGGCCGCGCACAAGTCCGGCACGATCACGGGCCTCACGGCCGCCGTGGGCCAGACGGTGACGTCAGGCGCCGTGATCTGCGAGATCAAGGACTCGTAACGGATCGCTTGTGACGTTTACTTGATGTCAATGGGGCCAGTAAGAGAATTCGCAGCCCCAGGATCTTCGTCGAGGGTGTGCGCCTACACGCTTTCCGGCGGGTAACGTGCGCAGTGAGGAACTTTGCCGACCGCCCATTCGTCCTCAAGGGCGAAGGAGGCTTGCTGCCAATGACCCATTCGCTGCGCCGAGCAGGGGCCGCGATCGCGGCTCTGATCACCGGTCTATTCGTCGTTCTTGCGCTGTCCCCTGCCGCCCACGCGGCGGCGGCTCCCCCTGACGCTCAGTCAGTGGTGTCCAACTGGAAGAGCAATCCGCTCTACGTGGTGTCCGGCTCGCCATTGACATCGGACCAGCAGAGTGAGATCAGTGACGCGCTGAAGGGGGCCGACAGCAAGATCTACGCTGTGGCACTCCCCGACGGCACAGTGGACAACTCCAGCATTGAGCCGTTCATGACCTCGCTCAACACCGCGCTGACCGACGCGGGCCGGCCCCGCGCCACCATCGCGGTGCTCGACGGCCAGACGTTGTTCGCGGCCTCGAGCGCCATTAGCCAGAGCGGCCTCGCGGGCGAGCTGGCCAACCGCGCCGTCAGCGCCAACTCTGACGTCGTGGACGGGATGAAGGACTTCACCAACCGTGTCGACGCCGCCGTCGCAGGCAAGCGGCGCACGGCGCTCGACACCGGTAGCCAGGCCAACCCGGGCGCCGGCGGCACCGCCGCGCTGATCGGTCTGGGCGTGCTGGCCCTGGCCGGTGGTGGCGGCTACTTCCTCTACTCCAGCAACAGGAAGAAGAAGCGCGCCATCCAGGAGGCCAAGGACCTGGCCGCGGTCAAGCAGACCGTGGACGAGGACGTCACCAAGCTCGGTGAGGAGATCACCGCTGTCGACGCCGACGTCACCCTCTCCGGCGAGGGCGGCAAGCATATCGACGAGTGGCAGACGGCGCTGGACTCGTATGAGAAGGCCAAGACCCAGCTGGCCACCATCGAGCGTGTCGACCAGGTCCGCGAGGTCACCCAGACCCTCGAGGACGGCCGCTACGCGCTGGCCGTGGTCAAGGCCAAGGTCAACAACGACCCAGTCCCCGAGCGGCGCGCCCCCTGCTTCTTCAACCCGCAGCACGGCCCGTCGGCCCGTGACGTGCGCTGGGCCCCGCCCGGCGGCGCGGTCCGCGACGTGCCCGCCTGCCGCGCGGACGCCGAGGCCGTGGAGCGCGGCTTCGACCCGCAGATGCGCGAGGTCATGGTCGACGGCCAGCGCCGGCCCTACTACGACGCGGGCCCGGCCTACCAGCCGTACGCGTACGGTTACTACGGCGGCTTCGGCGACATCATGACCGGCATGTTCATCGGCACCATGATGGGCAGCATGCTGAGCGGCGGCTTTGGCTACGGCGGCTACGGCGCCGGTTACGCCGAGGGTGCCGCGGACGCTGGAGCCGGAGACTTCGGCGGTGGCGACGGCGGCGGTTGGGGCGACTTCGGCGGCGGCGGCGGAGACTTCGGCGGCGGAGACTTCGGCGGAGACTGGTAAGCCGGCCTTCCTAGAAGCGCTCTCCCGGGACGACCGGTCCCGCGGGGAGCGCTTCTTGCTGCTCAGCCGTCCTGCTCCAGCAGCCGGCCGATGGAGGCGACGACCTTCTTGGTGTGCGGGCACCGCCACACGGCCCTGTCGTGGACGACCGTGGCGCCCAGTGGGTGAGTGTCCGGATGCATCGGACAGTGCGGCCAGACCGCCGGCAAGCCCTCCTGCCAGAGGGCTTCGACCGCCCACTCCTGGACCTGATCGGCGAAATCGGCTATCTGCTGGACAGCGCCGCCATCACCGTGCAGTTGGATTCCCCAGCCGCTTCCGTCCGGGGTGTGCAGCCACAGGAACGGTTCCTCCCAGCTCTGGACGTCGGCGAATCGGACGGTGGGGCGTACCGGGCAGTTCGCGTAGAGGTCACTGAGCACGGGTCGCAGTGTCGCGGGGAGCACCTCATCCATGAGGCGAGTATCGCAATCCAGGCGAAATCCGGCCATCACCCATGCAACTCGCGCAGGCGTAAGATCACGTGAATGATCTACCTGGCCCACGGCAGCCACGTCGGCATCCGCCACGTCTCACGGCGGGACCGCTCCGAGCTCCTGGCCCTGAACAAGGAGAGCGCGGAGTTTCTCGCCCCGTGGATGCCCGGCGCGCCCATCACCACGCCTGAGGCCTTCGACGCGTACATCGAGCGCTTCATCGGCCCCGCGCACGACGGGTTCGTGATCTGCCGGCTCGACACCGGCGCGATCGCTGGGCGGGCCAACATCAACAACATCATCCGGGGCACCCATCAAGCCGGGACCCTCGGCTACAACGCCTACGCCGCCACGACCGGCCGCGGTTACATGACCGAGGGCCTGCGACTGCTCGTCCAGTACGCCTTCGGCGAGCTCGCGCTGCACCGCCTGGAGGCGAACATCCAGCCGTCGAACACCGCCTCACTCAACCTGATCAAGCGCGTAGGGTTCCAGCGCGAGGGTTACTCGGCCAACTTCCAGTTCATCGACGGCGCGTGGCGAGACCACGAGCGCTGGGCCATCACCGCGGAAATGGTCTGAACGGGTAAGCCGACAACGAGGGCGTGCCGACGTAAGACTGTGCGGGCCATGCAGCGATGCATCGCTGAGGCACACACAGCGGACGAGGAGTGATCGATATGTTTCCCCGTGACATCTATGAGGCCCATCTCTTCAAGATCCAGTTCTGGCGGTAGGACGGGGCGCCGACTGGTGTCGACCCGGCGTCAGCAGGTGAAGACCACGATATTGGCCTCCGGTCTGGTCAGGCGCTGCCAGCCGAGCCTCTCGTAGAGTCTGATCGCGTCGAATGCCTTCGGGGCGGTGAGGAGCCAGCAGGCGTCGGCACCGTCGCACAGCAGATCGAGGATGCGTCCCGCGAGGCCCTGGCCCCGCGCGTGCGGGCTCACTGCCAACTCGTCGACCTCCAGTGCCCCGACCAGGCGGGTTTCTACCTGGTCGCCGAGTTCCGCCCGTACACGATCGTAGGCCCGGCCCGCCGGAAAGGGGCTCTGGGTCGGCCATGCCGTGCCGAATCCCGCAGGTATGCTGTCATGCCAGGCCAGTACTCCCGCGAATCCGGGACGGTGTACGTCCGTGGTCAGACGCTCGGCGAAGTCGGCGGTACCGTACCCATCCTCATACCAGGGCGGACCGCTGAACGCGGTGCGGTAGACCTCTGTGAGTTGGGCAGTGCGGGCGAGTGCCTTCGGACCGGTGAGTCGTTCGAGGTTCACGCGGGCACCCGTATCTTGCCGATGCCCAGAGTGCTCGTCGCCGGCAGCATGCCCGACTCGAAGACCGCGCCCAGCAGTGGCCGGTTGAGATGGGCCAGGCGTTCGGCCGCCGCCTCACCGAGGGCTCGCCACGGCCCGGCGGCCAGGTCGTCGGTGTGCCGCTCGACCTGGTCGCGCAGGGCCTGCCCGGCCGCGGTGGCCGATCCTTCGGAGTCGATGAGGCCGCGGCTCGCCAGCCGTTCCCGCGCGGCCGCCCATTCCTCGGAGCTCCAGCCCCGTCCGGCGAAGTTGGCGACCGGGGCGGCCCCGACGGAGGCGAACGAGACCAGCGCCTCGCAGGCGTCGAGGCCAGCGGCCTGCAAGGCGGTCAGGTGACCGTCGCCGCGATGCTCACGCAGCACCGTGTACGCCTGCCACAGCGCCAGGTGCGGCTCGTCCGGCCAGGACAGGTCTAGGTTGGCCGCGGCCAGCGGCCGGTGGGCGATTTGGATGCTCTCCGCGGCCCTGACGGCCAACTCGGCCGCCTCCTTCAGATCACCCGTCGAGTCGCCGAGCAGCATCTGGAGGGTGCGGTCCACCGCTCGCAGGCGGGCATCGAGCACCTGCCCTGGCGTCGCGGTGGCCCAGATGCCGGGCACGTGGTCGGCGATCATCGCAGGGCTGAAACTGTAGTAGGTGGCGGCGGCCAGCCTTGAGCGCACGGCGCCGAGCGGCGCCGTGCGCCAGGCGAAGTAGCTCGGCCAGCGCGAGATGACGTCGTAGCCGAGTCCCGCCGCCTCCTCGAAGGCCTCAGGGCTGAAGTAGAGCGTCGCGTGCACCGGCTCGATCTGATGCCACATCTGCCGCGCGAGCGATCCGAAACTCATCACATACCTCACTGTCTATATAAACTATGCCAGTGACGATAGATCCGTGGCGCATCACTGGTCAACCCGAAATAGACAGTTATGTTGGGGGAAGGGCCGAGCTGGCGGTCCTCCTGGTCAACTGCCTGGCTGTCACCACGGCACATGGCAGACCCGTCACGCCGCCACAATCCGGGGAGGAACGGCGCGCCGCGATCAACGCCCAGCTGGCCGCGGCCGGTCGCCCGCCCAGCGCGCTCACCGTCGCCGACGCCGACCAGCTTGCGGAGGTCGCCGGGCAGCTACGCCCGGTCTTCGGTGCGGGCGATCGCATCCTCGCCGTCGTGGAGCAGCTCAACGACCTCCTGATCCGCCACAAGGCCGTCGCCAACCTGCACGGCCATCCTGACCGGCCCCCGACACTGGCCTTCCACCCGGCCGATGCCGGCCTGGTGGACGCCTGGGCCGCGGACATGGGCACGGCGCTGGCCATGGTCATCGGTGTCGGCCAGTCCATTCGCCTCGGCGCCTGCCAGGCCGGCAAGTGTTCCCTGGTCTTCTTCGACACCACGCGCAATGCTTCCCGCCGCTTCTGCGATCTGTCCTGCCAGAACCGCGCCAAAGCCAGCGCCTACCGGGCCAGACGGAGAGCGTGAGACACCCGCCGCCCGAGCTCGAGGCGGCCCACGTGGGCCGCGGCCGAGCGCTCTTGCGTTGTCTCACCAGCCTGGCAGGATCTGTTCGTGACCTTCACACCTCCGCCGAAGACCGCCGCCTGGCGGCACGCCGACGTGCAAACGGGCTTCGAGGTGGTCTACTTCCGTCCGCTGGGCGACTGGTACCGCATCGAGGGTTGTACGACCGGCGTCGAAGAGGGCCGGACCTGGATCGTCGGCTACGCCATCGACGTCGACTCGCAGTGGATCACGAGACGCGCCGAGGTCACGGGACGGTGGGTCACCGGGTCCCGGCGTACCACGCTGGAGAGCGACGGGGACGGCCACTGGCTGGTCGACGGCTCGCCCGCCCCGCACCTGGACGGCTGTTTCGACGTCGACCTGGAGTCGTCGGCGATGACCAACGCGTTCCCCGTGCACCGCATGCGGCTGGCCGTGGGCGCCGCGTCCGAAGCCCCCGCCGCCTACGTCCGTTCCCTGAACCTCGCCGTCGAGCGCCTCGAACAGCACTATGCCCGGGTCGACGGCGAGAGCTATGACTACGTCTCGCCGGCCGACGGGTTCTCCTGCCGCCTGGTCTACGACAAGGCGGGTTTCGTCCTGGACTATCCCGGCATCGCCGTGCGGGCCTTGTAGGGCCCTCAGGTGCTGTTGCGGACGGCCAGAAGTGGGGTGAGGAGAGTGGAGTCCGGCACCGCGCGACCCTCCAGCTTGTCCATGACCAGGCGGACCGCTTCCCTGCCGACCTCTTCGGCCGGGATCAGCACCGAGGTCAGGGGCGGGCTGGCGCGCTCGGCCACGTCGTCGGGGCAGATCGCCACCACGGCCACATCGTGCGGCACCCGCCGATCCAGCTGGCGCAGCGCCGCGAGCACATGCCCGACCGCGGCCTCATTGTGCACGACCAAACCGGACAGGCTCGGATGGTCGAGGAGCAGGTCGCGTACGGTCTCGTACACCTCGTCGAACGTCTCCTCGCAGGGCAGCGCCACGCCCTTGAGGCCGTGGTCGGCCAGGGCGGCCTCGAAGCCCTCGCGGGTGCGGGTGGCGAATCCGGTGCCCCGGTCGTACACCACGGAAGGGGCGCCGAGCAGCACGATCTCCTCGTGACCGCGCTCGGCGAGGTGCTCCACGCAGCGGGTCCCGGCGGCCGCGAAGTCGAGGTCGACGCAGGTCAGCCCGGCCGGCTCGGCGGGGAAGCCGATGAGCACGCTGGGCTCGGCCAGCTCGCGCAGCAGCGGGACCCGGCGGTCGTCCAGCTCGACGTCCATGAGGACCAGCGCGTCCACCAGCGCGCTCGCGGCCACCCGGCGGATGCCCGCGGTGCCCTCGTCGGCGGTCAGCAGCAGCACGTCGTGGTCGAAGCGGCGGGCGGCCGTGACCACGGCGCTGGCGAAGCGCATCAGCACGGGCACGTGCATGCCTGCCCGCAGCGGCAGCACCAGAGCGATCACGTTGGAGCGCTTGCTGGCCAGGGCCCGGGCGCCGGCGTTGGGGTGGTAGCCGAGCGCGCTGATGCTGTCGAGCACCCGCCGCCTGGTGTCGGCCGAGATCGTCCGCTTGCCGCTGAGCACGTACGAGACCGTGCTGACGGCCACGCCCGCGTGCTTGGCGACCTCGGAGATCGTGACCGTGCGCCGGCTCAAGCCTCGGCTCCGAAGTCGAGCTGGACCAGCGTCACGCCGTCGTTCTCGAACACCACATAAAGATCGTGCACCCCGTCGGCGACCGCAAGGGGTGCCGTGATGGCGTGATAGTCGTACCGGTCTGTCCTGGGCACGGGGAAGGTCGCCAGGGCCTGGCCGTAGAGGGGGTCGCCGCGGCGGATCGTGATCATGCCGCCTTCGGCGCTGCCGGCCGTGGCCACGCAGGCCGTAGCGCCGGTCAGGTCCACCTGTCTGAAGAGGATCCAGGCGCCTTCCGCGTCCGAGCGCACCGCGTCGCCGTCCGCTTTGGTCTCGTCCACGAACGTGATCGCGTCGTACTCGTCGTGGCCCGCCGCGCGCAGCAGCCCGGACTGGGGCGGGATGATCTCCCCGTCGACCTCGAAGCGGGTGCTCAGGCGCAGGTCCGTGGCGCTACGGCCGACCATGAGCTGGTGCGGCGCGCTCTCCACCACGAACCTGTCCCTGGTCACGTCCCAGAAGGCCAGCTCCGAGAGCGGCAGGGTCAGGGTGACGGAACGGCTCTCGCCGGGCGCGAGTCGCGCCTTCTGGAAGCCGCGCAGGCGGCGCAGCGGCTGCTTGACGCGGGAGCGTTGCTGGTGGGTGTAGAACTGGACGACCTCGACGCCGGGCCGGTCCCCCGTGTTCGTCACCGTGACCTCGGCGATGAGCACGCCGTCCACGATCCGCACGCGCAGGTCGGCGTACTCGAACGTGGTGTAGCTGAGGCCGTGGCCGAAGGGGTGAAGCGGGGTGCCGCGGAAGTACAGGTACGTGGCGTCCGAGGCGATGATGTCGTAGTCGAGCAGGTCGGGGAGCTCCTGCTCGGAGCGGTACCACGTCTGGGTGAGCCGGCCCTCCGGGTCCGCGTCGCCGAACAGCACCTCGGCCAGGGCGTGGCCGTACTCCTGGCCTCCGTGGGCCGACCACAACACGGCAGGCACCTCGTCGTCGGTCCACGTGAGCGGGTAGCCGCTGGTGATGACCATGACGGTACGGGGGTTGGCCTTGCGCACGGCGGCGACCACGGCATCCTGGGCGGAGGCGAGGGCCAGCGTCATACGGTCCTCGGTCTCACGGCCGTTGACCAGCGGGTGGTCGCCGACCACCACGATCGCCACGTCGGCGTCCGCGGCCAGGCGGGCGGCCTGGTCGGTGCCGCTCCTGAGCACCTCCATGGCCAGCCACACGGACTGGTCGGCGTCGTCGACCAGGCGCAGCACTCCGTCCTCGCCCGCGCCGACGTAGCAGCCGGTCGAGATGTGGCGAAGGGCGAGCGTGCCGCGGGGCCGCTCCTCCATGCGGAAGGTCTCGCGCACCTCCCACCCGTTCGGCCCCGGCTGGTCGTTCACCAGCGTGCCGCCGTCCACAGACACGAACCGGCCGGTCGTCACGGAGCGCAGCGCGTACGCGCCGCCGCCCCAGTCGAACAGGTCGAACGCGCCGGACTCCGCCGTCTTGATCTGCAGCGGCCCGCCGGCGGGGTCGGCGATGACCGGGCCGGCCTCGGCGGTCAGCGTCACCCGGTCCACGGCCTCGCAGAAGATCGTCTCGCACCGCTCGGCCAGCCCGGCGCGGGCGGTCACGGCGTAGGGCAGGGTGCCGCTGTACCAGTCCTCCATGAGCGTGTCGCCGAGCTGCCCGATCACCGCGATCCTGGTCACGTCCGCCAGGGGCAGCAGGCCGTCGTTCTTCAGCAACACGAACGAGCGCCGCGCCGCCTCCCTGGCCAACGCCTGGTGCTCGGAGCAGTTGACCACGCTGTCGGTGACGTCGTCGTACGGAGTCGCCGGGTCGAACTCGCCGAGCCTTACCCGGATCGACAACACGTGCCGCACGGCCGCGTCGACGTCCTCCTCGGCCAGCAGGCCAGTCTCTAGTGCCTGCCGGAGATGTCCGAGCGTGGCCTGGCTGCGGTCGTCGTCCTGGGTGAAGCTGTCCAACCCTGCCTTGACCGCGTGTGCGTACGCCTCCGGCAGCGTGTTGTGGTAGGCCTGCAGCGAGGTGAGGTTGCCCGGCGCGTACGCGTCGCTGACCACCAGCAGCTCGTCCGGCGCCCACTCCCGCAGCACGCTGTTGATCAGCGGGCTGAGGTGCGCCGGGCGGCCGTTGACCAGGTTGTAGGAGGGCATGACGGCCACGGCCGCGCCCTGCTGGATGGCCGACCGGAAGGCGGGCAGCTCGTACTCGCGCAGGACCCGCGGCGGCATGCTGCTCGAGGTCGTGCAGCGGTCGGTCTCGTTGTTGTAGGCGAGGAAATGTTTGAGCGTAGGGGCGGTCTTGAGAATTTCGGGAGCGCTCCCACGCAATCCGTGTGCATAGGCGGTGGCCATGACCCCGGTCAACCACGGATCTTCGGAGTAGCCCTCTTCGTTGCGCCCCCAGCGAGGGTCTCGCAGCGGGTTGACCACGGGCGCCCACACGTTGAGCCCCGCCCCGGCCGGGTCCTTGTGGTGGAAGGCCAGCACCTCGTCACTCGTGGCCTCGCCGACTCTCCTCACGAGATCGAGGTCCCACGTAGAGGCCAGCCCGACGGCCTGGGGGAACACGGTGGCCGGGCCCAGCCAGGCCAGGCCGTGCAGCGCCTCGGTGCCGGTGCGGAACGCGCCTACGCCCAGCCGATCGACCGGCGCCTGGTACTGGTGCAGCAGCCCGACCTTCTCCTCGAGCGTGAGCCTGCGCACCAGGTCGTCGATCCGATCGGTCAGGGGTACCGAGGGGTCGCGGAAGGGGGGTACTTGCATGGTCATCCCTCTGAGAGTGTCGAAGCGCTTCGACGACCGGCCTGGGGAAGTTACGCGGACGTTTCGGTGGGTTGACTGAAGGGTGCACTTCCCGATGACCGAGGTCAAGGGATTCGCGACAATCCCCCGGGCAATCTTCCCGAATCAATGGAATCGAGGACCCTTGCCGCACCGCCCAGCGCGGCCGCGTCGTGGCCCAGCGTCGAGGCCACGACCTGGCATCCCCCGGCTTCGGAGGCGATGACACGATTGCTCAGCTCGTCGTGGACGGCGGGCAACAACCATGGCGCGAGCGGCACGTAGTAGCCACCGAGGATCACCACCTCGGGGTTGAGAAGGTTGGCCAGAACGGACACACCCCGGCCCAGGCTCCGGCCGACCGAATCCAGGGCGGCCAAGGTGTCGGCGTCGCCGGCATGGGCCAGGCGTACCGACTCCTCGATCTCGATCTGGATCTCGGCGGGCGAGGGGATCTTACGCAGCACGGCGCCGATCCCCGCCATGACCTCCAGGCAGCCGCGCCGGCCGCAGTGGCACTCGGGTCCGTCGGGGTCGAGCTGCACGTGGCCGATCTCACCGCTGTAGCCGAGGCCGCCGCGGCGCAGCCGCCCGTCGAGGATGATGCCCGCACCCACGCCGATCTCACCGGTCAGGTAGACCAGGTCGGAGGCGCCGGCGTGGGCGCCGAAGCGCTGCTCGGCCAGGGCCGCGAGATTGGCGTCGTTGTCCACCTGGATGGGGAAGCCGGGATCGCGCAGCGCCTTGGCCAGGTCGCCGCCGATGTCGGCGTCGCGCCAGCCGAGGTTGGGCGCCAGGCGTACGGTGCCCTGCACGTCGACCAGCCCCGGCACGGCCACGGCCAGGCCGAGCACCTGGCGCTCCTCCTTGGCCATCCGGTTGATCACCCGCCTGATGATCGCCCCGACGCTGGCCACGCCCTGGTTGACCGAGTCGCCGGTCGAGAACGAGCGCCGCCAGGTCAGCAGCCGCTCCCCGGCGAGGTCGGTGGCCACGGCCGACACGTGGTCGACATTGATCTCGACCCCGATGGCGGCGTACGGCGAGCCGTCCAGCACGAGCATCGTGGCCGGTCGCCCCACGCGGTTCTCCGTCAGGCCGGTCTCGCGGACCAGCCGCCGGTCGATGAGGTCGGCGACCAGGCTCGACACGGTGGCCTTGTTGAGGCCGGTGGAGGCCGCGATGTCGGCTCGCGAGCAGGGAGCGTGCTCGCGAACGAACCGCAGCACGACCGCTAGGTTGGTGGCCCGTACGTCGGCGAAGTCGGCCGGCTGCGGGCCGGTCGTAGAAGTGATCAATATCAGCCCCGTTCCCGCCAAGAGACGACCCCAGCATGCCGCATTCCCGGGCCTCCTTCACCAACCTGTGACCGTAGCGATCCCTTGTGGTCAGGACAACACTCTACTAATTTGTTTGGTCGCAATACCAACTAATTTTAGTAGGCCATCCCCCACTCGGAGAAGGGAGAGATCCATGGCGACCAACACGACTCGCCGCGGGTTCCTCGGCCTGGTAGGCGCAAGCGTTCTGGTGGCGGGCTGCGCCGAGAAGAAATCGGCCTCCAAGGGCACCGCCGTGGCGGCCGACAAGCTCAAGAGCCTGGTGCCGACGCGGATCCCGTTCGAGATCCCCGGGCTCAAGCCAGACCTGCCCGGCAGCGAGTTCGTCGCCCCCGGCTTCCTGACCCGACCGGCCAATATGGTGCAGGCCGTCACCACCAAGCCGCTGACCAGCGGCAAGGAAGTGACCGCGATGACGCCGCTGTGGGGGACCGTGCCGCCCGGGCTGGGCGACAACTCCTACTACGAGTACATGAACGAGCGCCTGGGCGGCACCGTCCGCTTCAACATCTCGGACGGCAACACCTACCACGAGAAGCTCAGCACCACCCTGGCCAGCGGCGACGTACCCGAGATGGTCATGGTCCCGGGCTGGGAGCTCATCAAGATCGCCCGTTTCACCGAGGCGGCCAACAAGCTCTTCGCCGATCTGGGGCCCTACCTGGCCGGGGACAAGGCCAAGGAGTTCCCGCTGCTGGCCAACTACGACACCGCGGCCTGGCAGTACGGCGTCTTCGGCGGCATCCTCCAGGGCATCCCATGGCAGAACGAGCCGTTCCCGTTCGCCACGTTCGTCCGCCAGGACATCATGGAGGAGCTGGGCCTGCAGCACCCCAAGAGCGGCGACGATCTGGTGGCGCTCGGCCAGGCCATCACCGACGCGAAGAAGAAGCGCTGGGCCTTCGGCGGCGCCATGGAGCAGGAGATGCAGCGGGCCTTCGGCGCGCCGCGCGAGTGGCGCAAGAAGAGCGACGGCACGCTCGAGTACAAGTACGAGACCGCCGAATTCGCCGCCTCGATCGAGTTCATGGTCAAGCTCTTCGAGGCCGGCTACATGCATCCGGACCTCGTGGCCAACAAGGACGCCGACATGAAGGGCCCCTTCGGCAGCGGCCAGATGATCATCTACCGGGACGGTCTCGGCGCCTGGCACGAGAACCTCGGCCGCTTCCAGGCTGACAACCCCAAGTTCGACATGCAGGCCGTCGTCCCCTACCCGGCCAAGCCCGGCGGCAAGACGATCATGTGGCGTAACGAGCCCGCGGGCATGTTCGTCTTCATCAAGAAGGGTCTGGGCGACGCCCGCACGCGCGAGTTGCTCGCGCTGTCCAACTGGACGTCGGCACCGTACGGCACCCAGGAATACGAGCTGGTCAACAACGGCGTCGAGGGCAAGCACTACAACGTCAAGGACGGCAAGGTCGAGCAGACGGCGCTGGGGCGCAAGGAGGTCGCGCCCACGTACATGTTCCTGTCCGGTCGGCCGCCGGCGAACGAGAAGGGCCAGTACAAAGGCCTCGTCCAGGCCCTGTACGACTGGCAAACGCAGGCCGCGAAGCTCCTGGAGAACGACCCGTTCGTCGGGATCCGCGTGGAGGTGCCCTCCAAGATGGCCGGCCTGGCGCAGCCCACAGAGGACAAGATGCAGGAGATCTTCCGCGGCAAGCGGCCCGTCTCCGAGTGGGCGAAGATCGTGAAGGAGTGGCAGGACGGCGGCGGCAACGAGGCGCGTGAGTTCTACATGAAGGTCGCGCGGGAGAACGGCAGGCTGTGAGGAGCGCTTCATGGGGGTAGTCACGGCCAAGCGGCCGGTCAAGCCCGGCCCGGCCACCACCACTGAACAGGTGAAACTGACCTGGCAGGCCAAGCTCCGCAGGGACTGGCCACTGCTCGTGATGAACCTGCCGATGCTCCTGCTGGTGCTCGCCTTCTGGTGGCTCCCGGCGCTCGGCAACGTCATCGCCTTCCAGGACTACAACCCCTACACCGGCGGCATCACCGGCAGCCCGATCATCGGCTTCACCAACTTCGCGCTGCTCTTCCAGGACCCCCAGTTCCTGCGCGCGATGCTGAACACGCTGTCGATCACGGCCTTCCAGCTCGTCTTCTACTTCCCCGTGCCGATCATGCTGGCGCTCCTGCTCAACAGCATCGTCTCGGCCAAGCTGAGGGCGTTCGTGCAGGGCGTGGTCTACATGCCGTTCTTCTTCTCCTGGGTGCTGGTCGTGGCCATCTTCCAGCAGATGTTCGGCGGGGCGGGCCTGCTCGCGCAGCTGCTGCGCGAGCGCGGCTACGAGGGCGTCGACTGGATGACGAACTCCGACACGTTCATCCTGCTCATCACCAGCCAGACCATCTGGAAGGACGCCGGCTGGGGCGCGATCATCTTCCTGGCCGCGCTGAGCACCATCGACCCCAACCTGTACGAGGCCGCCGCCGTGGACGGTGCCCGCAGGTGGCGGCGCATGTGGCACATCACGCTGCCCGGGCTGCGTCCGGTGATCGTGCTGCTGCTGATCCTGCGCCTGGGTGATGCGCTGAACGTCGGGTTCGAGCAGTTCATGCTGCAACGCAGCGCCGTCGGCAGCGAGGTGTCCGAGGTGTTCGACACGTTCGTCTACTGGTCCGGCCTGCGTACCGGCGACCTCGGGTACGGGGCGGCGGCCGGGCTGTTCAAGGGCGTGGTCGGGCTGCTGCTGATCCTGGCGGCCAATCGGGTCGCGCACGCGATGGGCGAGCGAGGGGTGTATTCGCGATCATGACAGCTCTGACGTCCAGGAAACCGTCGAAGCTGGCGCCTTGGGAGGAGCGGCGCTCGCCGGTCGGCCAGGTGGGCAAGGGCACGGTGGTGACGTTGATCGTCCTGGCCGTGCTCGGCCCCCTCTACACGATCGTGCTGACCAGCCTCAGCTCGTCCGCCACGGTCAACCGCGCGGGCGGGCTCGTGCTGGTGCCCGACGAGATCACGTTCGAGGCGTACCGGCAGATCTTCTCCGACACCGTGGTCAGCAGGGCCGTGCTGGTCAGCACCGGAGTGACCCTTGTGGGGACGCTGATCAGCACCGCGGTGAGCATCCTGGGGGCGTACTCGCTGTCGCGCCCCGGCTCGTTCCTGCACCGCCCGCTGCTCTTCAGCATTCTGCTGATGTTCGTCTTCTTCCCGGGGATCATCCCGGTCTACTTGATGGTGAGCGGTCTCGGGCTGAAGGACAGTTACTGGTCACTGATCTTGCCGACCGCCGTCTCCGCGTTCAACGTGGTGGTGCTGCGCTCGTTCTTCATGAACATCCCCGGGGAGGTTCTGGACAGCGCCCGGATCGACGGGGCCGGGGAGTTCCGCATCCTGTGGCGCATCGTGTTGCCCATGTCGAAGGCGGTCACGGCCGTCGTGGCGATGTTCTACGCGGTGGGCTACTGGAACGCCTGGTTCAACGCGATGCTGTACATCGACGACACCCGTAAATGGCCCCTGGCGCTGATCCTGCGCCAGTACGTGGTGGACTCGAACCCACTGCCGGCGGCTACGGCGGGGGTGACGGGCGACGCACCCCCGACCTTGGCGATCAAGATGGCGATCGTCGTGATCGCCGTCATACCCGCCTTGATCATCTACCCCTTCGTCCAACGCCACTTCACCAAGGGCGTGATCGTGGGGGCCATCAAGGGCTGAACAGCAAGGCCTTCCACATGGGGCGCTTCGCGCACGGATTCCAAACAGCGCCTCCCAGGGGGCTCCGCCCCCTTCGACCCCCGAAAAGCACCCACCCGTTGCCCGATTGCCGGGTGGGCTGACGGGAGCCCACCCGAAACGGTCCTCGCTGACGCTCGGGCGTGCTCATCGGGCTCGGGGCTCCGCCCCGATCCCGGGGCGAGAGGGCTTCCCAGCCCTCTCGCGCTCTCCCGGCCTTGGTCGGCAAGCCGGTGAACCTGCCGAATCTTCACCACAGGACAACCAGCCTCCGCACCCTTGTCCCCCGTTCGCTGGCTTATGAACCAAGCCGGATTCAGGCCGCATCCTGTCCGACGGTGATGGTGAACGTCGTATCCATTGCCCGGGCCAGCCGATCCAGCATGGCAAGCGTCAGCACACCACCGCCGCCCTCGATCCGGGACAGAGCAGGCTGGCTGATCTGGGCACGCTGCGCCACCTCAGCCTGAGTCAGGCCCAACTCGATCCGCCGCGCCCGCACCATGTCGCCCAGCCGCAAATCCAGCCCCGCCTGCGCGTACTCGGGATGTTCGACCACGGGTAAGCCGTTCTGCGGCCGCTAAGCGGGAAGCTCCCAGGTAGGCCCGTCAGGCGTGCCGAGCCATACCCATTGCCCCTCAGGCGTCACGGTGAGCCCGAAGCCGGATTGGTGAGGCTGCCCGGCTTCCTGCCACGTCTCAATGGCTTCCTCCACCGCATCCCACAGCCGGACCCGACCGTGCTGCAACACCCTCCATCCGCCTGCCGGATCTGCCTGAGCTTCAGCCCGTGAACCCGTACCGACATCGACCAGGAACGTGGCGTCTGCGCCCCAAGAAATTTGCGCTTGTGGAACGGCGAGCTGGGCGACCCACCGGGCCGCTCCGCTCTGAAGGATCGACGGGTCGATTCTAGTCTTGCGCTCGTCCCCAATGCCTCTAACCAGCGGAGGGCGCGGAGGAGGCAGATGCGAGCGCGCGGTCATGAAGTACAGGCTGTCTTCGAGGAAAGAACCGGTCGCGGTGCCGTCCCCAGCCATGCGGAGGTGAGCGAACGCCACGCCGCCCATCCAGCCCCATATCGGGACCGTGATGGTCCCACCTGCACGGACCTGTTGCATCCAAGCGTGAGGGATCGTGCGAACCGAGCAGGTGGCGATGAGCCGGTCATACGGAGCGTTCTCTTCGCACCCGTACAGCCCGTCTCCCACCGCTAGCGTGGGGGCGTAACCTGCTCCGATGATCGCATCACGGGCACGAGCAGCGATCATCGAGTCATACTCGATCGAGGTGACCGCTTCATTTCCGAGCCGCTGACACATCAGCGTCGTTGAGTAGCCCGTGCCCGTGCCGATCTCTAGGACCTTGTCCCCTTCTTCGATCTCGGCGGCTTCAAGCATCCGAATGACCAGGCTCGGGAGCGTGGACGATGACCCGGGCTGCCCGGTCACGGTCCCCGTAGCGCCTTCGGCCATGACCCCCGCTACCTGTGTCACCCATGTCTCGTCGGCGTAGGCCAGGGCGAGCCATTCGTCCTCGGGCATGTTGGCACGCCGGAGAGGCGCCCACAGGTCGCCTCGGGTCTTGTCGCGCTGGTATACGGCATCCCCAAGGAACCGCTCGCGAGGCACCAAATCAAGCGCCTTTCGCCAGCCGGCCGATCCTATTTTCTCCGCCAGTTCGAGGCGGAGCCTTGTGGCCGTGTCGCTCATGGCCACCATCCTTCCAGTAGTACGTCAGCGAAGGCATGCGCTATCACATCGAAGTCCGGCAGCCATCCCCATTGCCCGTTCGGGTTGCATTCGATGAATGTCCACATTTCCGAGGATTGATGGCGATCCGCTCCGCCTTCTTCCAGGGCGAAGTCGAAACATCCGAATACAAGGCCGAAGAAGTCGAGATATGCGTATAGGGCCTTTGTGATCGCTTCCGGCACGTCGATGGACTCATGAACGAGTGCGTTCCAATCTCCGCGCCGCCAGTCAAGCGAGCTGTCTGGGGTGGTGATTCTGCTCGCAAATACCTTGCGGCCGACCACAGTCACTCTCGCATCAGCGGTCTTTGATATTTCCTCCTGAAACATGTGTGCGGTTATGGACAGTGACGTGATCTCAGCCAATTGCCGGTAGGTAGTCGTGCTCGAAATGGGTGAGGACAAGCGCTGCGCGGGCGATGTCGCCGATTCGGCTGGGGCTGACGGTGATGTGCTGGAGGGTTCGCCACCGGCC